>NZ_JADDXT010000002.1:307595-615190 GCF_015330165.1 Zobellia roscoffensis | reverse complement strand
AGTTCCGGGTGTGGAATTACCAGGTTTTCTGAAATAAAGGTTTCCCTTTCGTAGTACAGAATGTCAATATCAATCGGTCTAGGTTGGTAACCGTCTTCAATAGAACGTCTTCGTCCCAATTTGGTCTCAATACCCAAAAGTGTTCGTAAAAGTTCTTGCGGAGCCATTGTCGTTTTTAACGATAGGCAGATGTTCATGAAGTCGCTAGACTCAAAACCCCAAGCACTTGTTTGATATACATGTGATATCCTTTCCACTTCGCCGGCAGCTTTGTTTATAGCGAACACGGCGTCTTGTAGGTTGTTCAAAGTATCACCAAGATTACTTCCAAGTGATAGGTATACTGTTTTGGGGTTGCTCATAATATCTTACAAAGTAACAAAAAGTAGGTGTGAGTTCGTTATCTTTGGGGAAAAATACTAACCCATTTTTCATGAAATTTTTAAGAAATCTTTTGGCGGCCATAATTGGTTGCTTAATTGCTTTTGGTGTAATTTTTATCATGTTCATCATTTTTATAGGTATTGCGAGTAGTTCTGAGGAAACGGTTTCCATCAAGAAAAACTCCATTTTAGAGTTGCAGTTAAAACTTCCTATTAGTGATTATGTAGGTAATAATGATATGGATCCGTTCACCGGAGCTTTTATGGAGCAGTCTCAAGGTCTTGATGAGATTTTGCACGCTATTACGGTAGCAAAAGATGATGATGATATAAAAGGCATCAGTATCAATAACAACTTTATGATGGCCGGTCTTGCTCAAACACAGGCGGTCCGCAAAGCATTGGAAGAATTTAAAAGTTCCGATAAGTTCATCTATACGTACGGAGATTTCTATATGCAGAAAGATTATTATTTGGCGAGTGTTGCAGATTCAATCTTTATAAATCCAGTGGGTGGATTGGATTTTCGAGGGCTTTCTTCTGAAGTGTTGTTTTTTAAAGATTTACAGGAAAAAACAGGCGTAAAGATGGAAGTTATTCGCCACGGGAAATATAAGAGTGCGGTCGAACCCTTTATTTCTAATGAAATGAGTGAGGCAAACCGTACCCAAATTGAAGAATTGATAGGTTCATTATGGAGCTCAATGGTAGAGGATATTTCTAAGGGAAGAAACATTTCTACAGCCAACTTGAATGTCATTGCAGATACTTTAGGAGGAAGAACACCGGAATATGCTAAAGAAACAGGTCTTTTAGATGACGTGATTTTCTTTGATCAGTACGAGCGTAAACTGAGAAATGCAATTGATCTTAAAGATGAAGATGATTTAAATCTTATAGCTCTGGAGGATTATGTAATTCGGTCTAACAAGAAAGTGTTGAAAAACGGGAAGGACAAAGTAGCTGTTGTTTTTGCACAAGGCGAAATTTTATATGGAGAAGGTGGCCCTGACGTTATTGGTCAAGGGATAATTAATGAAGCTATTATTAAAGCGAAGGAAGATGAAGATGTAAAGGCCATTGTTCTTCGTGTAAATTCCCCAGGAGGAAGTGCTTTAACTTCTGATATCATTTGGCGAGAGATAGCATTAGCCAAAGAGGTAAAACCCGTTGTAGTCTCTATGGGTAATGTTGCTGCTTCAGGAGGGTATTATATAGCGGTTGGTGCGGATAAAATTTTTGCGGAACCAACTACGGTTACGGGCTCAATAGGTGTTTTTGGAACTATACCAAATATGACGGAACTAGCAGCTGATATCGGTATTAATGCAGAGCAGGTAGGTACCAATAAAAATTCTGTAGAGTATTCGGTTTTTGAACCGATGACCGAGGAGTTTAGAGGGTATGTTCAAGAAAGTATTGAAAGTACCTATGACACATTTTTGCAAAGGGTTGCTCAAGGACGTAATATAAGTATGACCGTAGCGGATAGCTTAGCGCAAGGTCGTGTATGGAGTGGGGTAGATGCCAAACGAATTGGACTGATCGATGAGTTGGGCAACTTGGAAGATGCCATTGCCGAAGCGGCAAATATGGCCGAACTAAATGATTACGGAATCAAGAAATTTCCTAAGTATAAATCGGGTTTTGAGCGTTTAATGGAAGATTTAGGAGGCGCTAGTGCCAGGGTTAAACAAGAATTTATTGAAGAAGAAATTGGTACAGAAGCCTATTCCATTTTAAAACAAGTAAAATCCGTTATGGAACAAGAAGGTGTGCAGGCTCGTATGCCGTTTGTATTGGATATAAAATAGGATTGATATAACTTTATAGAAATGAAAAGAGCCAGCTAATAGCTGGCTCTTTTGGTATATAGATTGATTTTATTTTCTATTTCACAAGATTGATTTCAACCCTTCTGTTTTGAGCACGACCTGCTTTGTTTATATTAGTAGCAATTGGTTTGCTTTCGCCATAACCTATAGCAGTTAAACGAGAACTGTCTATACCTTTTTCCACTAAAAATTCCTTTACGGACGTAGCTCTAGATTCGGATAATTTTTGGTTGGTAGTTTCGCTTCCTACGCTGTCCGTATGACCTTCAACATTAAATTTAGCATCTGGGTATTCTTTTAAAATACCTATAATGTCTACCATAACACTTGTAGATTCTGCTTTAATACTTGCTTTTCCAGAGTTAAAAAGAATGGTTTTAGCGTAATCGTTCAATTGTTTTTGAACTTCTTCGGTAACTTCAGGTGCTTCAGGACATCCATTGTTGGTAACGGTCCCTACCTCATTTGGACATTCATCGTCTTTATCTAAAACACTATCACCATCAGAGTCTGGCCATGGGCAACCATTATTTTCAGCTGGACCAAATTCATTTGGACATTTATCATCTTCATCCATTACATCATCACCGTCTGAATCTACTATTGGGCAACCATCGTTTAAAACTTCACCAGCCTCTTCAGGACACTTGTCATCTTTGTCCAATACTTCATCTCCGTCTGTATCGGGCCATGGGCATCCGTTGTTTTCGGCTGGGCCAAATTCGTCGGGGCAATCATCTTTCTTATTTATGATTCCATCACCATCTCTGTCTTTAGGTTTTCCTTGGTAAACAGGTATCTTTAATCCAGCATACACATCGGCAGCTTTTGAGTTATCACTTAATAATAAAGTCATAACAGATCCAGAGCCTATATATAATGGCCCTGCTCTAAATCCTGCACCCCATTGTGCTCCGGAACCTTGAGTTAGACTTATGGGCATGTAAAAACTAAACCATTTGCTTTCAAAGCGAGGTGTAAGCGATACCATAGTAGGTATTCTGTTGGTGTTTACTTTTGAATTTGAACGTAAAGAAAAATCAGTATTTAAATTCAAGTAGAAGCTTTTGTTTAGGCTATAATCTACATTTAAATGCATTGCGGTAGGTAGAGCAAATTTTTCTGAATTACCCGTGCCTGTTTGGGTGTATAAGTTGTCTAGGATATCTTCTAGGTTATCTTCATTTTCAAAATCATCTTCGTTTACCGTTCCGGTAATGTCATAGGTGTTTTGAGTCCCGTTTTTATAATTGATAGAACCGATATCACTTATGGCAAGGGCAAATTTTAATTTGTATTTATTCTGATGTTTGAAAGAGTTTGACCCATCTTTAGAGGCATAATTAGCATAATCTGGTCTCCATTCGTAAACAGCACCTAGATCAACACCAAAGCCAGTTGCGCCATCTACGATTTCAACTTCAAAATCTTCAAAGTTGTCATCAATATTATCGCTATGGCCATAATTTACTTCACCTACGGACTCAATGCTTCCAGTGGTTTGGCCTCCTGGTAAGGGGGTTCCATCTGCATCATAGTCTATGGTAATGTTTTTTCCGCTTGCATAGGCATTGCCCATTCCTTGCAAGTATTTTAATGAAAGACCACCTTTTAAGAAATGCTGGTCTTTGTTCATCAAAACACGTGCGTAGGTAACACCTACCTCGGCCCAAGCATTGGCAGTTAGATAGACATCATCTTCATCTATCATAAGGTCATCGTTCTCATCAAAATCGTTAGAGAGGCTTTCAAAGGTATTACCGTTTATTTTGTTTACGTTATACCCAACCCTCCCTCTGGTAAAAATTGCCAATGAACTTGTAGGAGTAAGGTTGAACATGAATGAAGGTCCTAAAACATCTGCATTACCAAAGAAATTATTACTGTCTTTCGGATATTTTTTACCATCAGTATCAAAGTCAAAATCTGAGGTGACTACGTCGCCTAATTTTAATCCGTAGTAGTCATTACTAAAGAATGTACTTGCACCTACAATGTTAATGTCCGTTTTAAATCTAGAATCGGTAATATTTGCAGGGTTGGCAATAAGGCTATGAACACCACTGTAATTATCGGTTAGAAAACCGACATAGGATTGAGCTTTGGCACTTAGACCGCCCAAAACAAGTAATGATGTGAGAATGGTTTTTTTCATGCTTGGTATTTTTTAAGTTATTTTTGGTTTTTTAGGTAGTGTTGCAATAACGAACAAGCATCGACGAAATTGTACAGTTTGTCGATTACTTTAATAAGAAAATACTCATGACTGTAAAAGATAGCCGTCTGGCGTATAAAATTTATCTTTATTTAGGAGCGCTTTTTATCACCTCTTTAGTGGTTTCCAATCTTATTTTTCAGAAATTTTTCTATTGGAATCCTTTTGGTGAGGTTACTATTTTTGGGGTGTCTCTTTTTGAAGTGTCAGTTGGAATTTTGCCCTATCCAATTACCTTTTTGATTACCGATTTAATTTCTGAGATTTACGGAAGAAAAAAAGCCAATCAAATTGTTACCGCAGGAATTTTTGCCAGTTTATTCTCCATGGCTATTATTTTAGTTGCCGAAGTTGCTCCGGCCATTGCTTCATCGCCAGTAGACGATGCTACATTTACAAATGTTTTTGCGCTTTCACCTGTTGCTGTTCTAGCTTCAATGATAGCTTATCTTTTTGCCCAATATATAGATATTGCCATTTATCATTTTTGGAAAAAAGTTACCAAAGGCAAATATCTCTGGGTGCGTAATAACTTTTCAACTTTTCTTTCTCAGTTTGTTGACACCTTCACTGTAGTGGGGTTGTTATGTGTTTTTGGCATCTTACCATGGGAGCTATTCTTCGGTTTAGTGGTAAGCGGGTTTGTTTTTAAGATATTTATAGCATTTCTAGACACTCCTTTTTTGTATTTGCTCGTATATATCATGAGAAAACGGTTCAAATTAGATGTTGGCGAAGAAATAACCCTAGAAGTATAATATTCACTCCTTTTTTGAGTTGTATCCGATAGCGTTAAGAGTCTTGATTTAAGAGTTAAAAACTACACCTATTTTTTAGTAGGTTGTGATTTTTTGGAAAGTAGTTTTCAGGTTTGGAGCCAACATTAAGATTGTATTCCGTTTTAGTTTTGTAAATCAGTATTTGAAATAGAAATATGAAAAAGAAAATATTTAGAATTTTAGGAGTGTTAGTATTGCTTATTGTTGCCATACTGGTAGCTGCACCCTTTTTTCTTGAGTCAAAAATTGGTGATATCATAAAGAATAATGCAAACAACAATATTAATGCGACGCTTGATTTCTCAAAAGCAGATTTAAGTCTGTTTAGCAATTTCCCAAATGCAGAGGTCAGTCTTGAAGATGTAGTTCTGCTCAACAAAGCCCCTTTTGAAGGTGATACCCTTTTTGCATCCAAGAAAGCGGCTCTTTCTATGGGTATTGGCGAGTTGTTTAAAGGTCAAGATGAGCCTATTGGCATTAAAAGTCTAACTGTAGATGGTGCGTTAGTGAATGTTACCATAGACAAGGAAGAAAATGCCAGCTTTGATATTGCCATACCTTCAGATGAGCCAACTGGTGCTGAAGAAACGAGTACTACTGATGGTTTTAATCTTGATTTGCAATCATATGCCATAACAAATACTAAGATTGTTTACGACGATCAGTCAACAGGTATGCGTTTGGAAATTTCAGAGATGCAACATAATGGAAAGGGAGACCTTTCCCTAGAAAAGTCAGAGTTGGATACATTTACAGAGGCTTTGGTTTCTTTTGAAATGGATAGTACCAACTACTTGAATAAAAATAAGATTCAACTTGATGCGTTAATTGGGGTTGATTTAAAGGAGAGTAAGTATACTTTTTTGAAGAACGAAGCGCTTATTAATCAGTTAGCATTGGTTTTTGATGGATTTATCAAAGTGAATGAAAACAATCAAGAAATTGATATATCGTTTAAAACTCCTTCTTCTGATTTCAAAAACTTTTTAGCGGTCATTCCAGAAGCGTACTCAAAAAGTATTGAAGATGTAAAGACTACCGGAAACTTTATGCTTGAGGGTAAATTCAGTGGTGTTGTAGATGAAGAGCATATTCCAAAATTCAATATTAATATCAACTCAGAAAATGCTTCGTTTAAGTATCCTGACTTACCAAAATCGGTTCGTAACGTATTTATCGACACTAAAATAAATAATACCACAGGTATTGCCGAAGATACGTATGTAGATATTGATAAGTTGTCTTTTATGATTGATGAGGACAAGTTCAACATGACAGCGAACATCAAAGAGCTTATGGGTAATACTAAAGTGAAGGCTCACATTGATGGTAAGATGAATTTGGCAAACCTTAAGCAAGCATATCCTGTGCCGGCAGATTTGGATTTAAAAGGACTTCTGGTTGCAGATGTGAGTACTGCTTTTGATATGGCTTCCATAGAAAAAGAACAGTATGAGAAGACAACTACAAACGGTAAATTAAGTTTGAGTGATTTTGAATATAAATCAGATGAAATTCCCAATCCTGTTAAGCTTCAGAAAACAGGTTTAACTTTTAACCCATCAACAGTTACTCTAAATGAGTTGAGTGGTTCTACAGGTAAAACTGATTTTAATGCGAAAGGAACCATTAAAAACCTTTTAGGTTTTATGTTCAACGATGAAAAGGTAGAGGGCGATTTTGACCTTTCTTCAAACGTGTTTGCGTTGAGTGATTTTATGGTGGAAGAAACAGAAACAGTAGCAACAGAAAAAAAGACGGAAGGTGATAAACCTGCGGAAACTGTCACCGAAGAAAAAATTAAAATTCCATCTTTCTTGGATGCGAATATTAACGCATCGGCCAATACGGTGCTTTATGATAATCTTACATTAAAAGATGTAAAGGGTAATCTTAGAATAAAAGATGAGAAGGCAACGCTTTCTAATATGACGTCTTCTATTTTTAATGGGAGAATGGCGTTTAACGGTGAGGTTTCAACTAAAGAAGAAACCCCAAGTTTTGCTATGAATTTAGATATGAAGCAGCTGGGTATAAGCGAAACCTTTAAGTCTCTGGAGTTATTTAAAGCTGTGGCGCCAATTGCACAAATCTTAAAAGGAACCTTAGATTCTGATATTAAACTATCAGGAAAATTGACTGATGATTTACTGCCTGATTTATTGACGTTGACGGGTGATATTTTTGCCGATATAATGACCAAGGAAATAGATTCTGAGAGTGCGCCCATGCTTACTGCTTTAGATAGTAAGTTAAATTTCATTGACTTGAAACAACTAAATCTTGATGACTTAAAAACTAAACTTACTTTTGAAAATGGTTTAGTAAGCGTAAAACCTTTCACTGTAAATTATAAAGATATAGCCATTAATGTTGGAGGTAGTCACACTTTTGATAAAAAAATGGATTATAAGGCCACTTTGGAGGTTCCGGCTAAATATTTAGGTAGTGATGTAGGTAAGCTGATTGCTCAAATAGGAGATGACGATCTAAAAGACCTAAAAATACCTGTTGTAGCAAATATTGGAGGTAATTATGATAACCCTAGTGTAAGTACAGATTTAACTTCTGGGGTAAAGACATTGACTAGTCAATTGGTGGAAATTCAGAAACAAAAACTTATAAGTAAAGGGAAGGATAAAGCAAAGGATTTAATAGGGGATGTTCTAGGCGGAAATAAATCTAAAACTGATTCTACAAAGAGTTCGACTAAAGATGATGTAAAAGAAGTGCTTGGAGGATTGTTAGGTGGTAGTAAAAAAGACACTACTACTGTAAAAACGGATACGGCTACTCCTAAAAAAGAAGAAGATGCAGTAAAAGAAAAAGCAAAAAATATTCTTGGTGGTCTTTTAGGCAAGAAAAAAAGTGAATAGCAGGTAGTTTCAGCTTTTTTGTAAATGCTTTTTATCGTACCAGACATAGAATAAGAACAGGGCTAGACTCACTAAAGAGCCCCAAAGTAAACCTGATTTCATACTATTGGTGCTTCTGCCAAGAATAGCAATAAAAATAGTAAGTGGGGTAATACCGATAAGGGTTGCCCCAATAAATTTCCAGTAGCCCATTCTCAGAATTCCACCAACGAAACTAATGGCGTCATTTGATAAAAACGGATTCAGGCGCGTAATGATAACGGCCCAAAAGCCATAGTCTTCAAGGAAATTAGCTACTTTGTTTTCTGTTTTTCTTCCAATGATACGTTCTACTCGGTCTTGTCCTAATATTTTTCCAATGAGGTAGCCTACGGATGAGGCAGAGAAAACGGCTCCCAAAATGAGTATGCTGCCCCAAATGGGACCATATGCCAAAATAGAAGCAACCATGAGCATGATGGAAGGAACTACTATCATAAACATTTGGGCTATCATGGCCAATATGAGTATTACTGGCCCCCAAGCTCCAAATTGAGAAACCCAGTTCTCAACTTCCTTACGATTTCCACTGGTAAGCACTTGCCAAGCTTCATTGAAAAAGGATTCCATTTCAGGTATAGTAAAATAACCAATGACCAATAAGACTATCGTAATAAGGGATAGGTAAATTGGCCATTTGCTTTTTTCTTGATCTGAATCTTCTTTACGCATGCCTTTCACTTTTTTATAAAGTGAAAGGTAGCTATGTGTATTATATAAGAATTGCCCAAATCATTTAATTTTTGGTTCTAAAATTAATTGTCCATTTTGGTTGGTAGTATAGTGGGGTATTTATCTGATTTGAAGTGATACATAATACCCCTCGTTGCCTCTAACATTAAAAACAGTATTGTCTTCAAAAATAAAATATTGCCCTTTTATACCCTTAAGCACGCCTTTGTAGTTTGGTGTCTTTGAAAGATTCAGGCTTTTTACCTTTTCAGGGTATTTCAAAACCGGAAATTCAAGATTAGTTTCAGAATTATCTTCAATAAAATATGCTTGTGCTTCGGTGGGAATATATTGCTTCAGTTTGTTTCGCCATTCAACAAGATTTTCATCTTCTACAGTGTTGGTCAGCATTTTCCGCCAGTTGGTTTTATCCCCAATATGGTCTTTTAACGCTACTTCTGTTATCCCAGCTAAATATCTGTTGGGCACTTCTACTATTTCAATAGCTTCATGCGCACCTTGGTCTATCCATCGTGTGGGTACTTGTGCCTTTCTGGTAACACCAACTTTTATATTACTTGAGTTGGCTAAATAGACAATATGGGGCTGTAGTTGTGCTTTTTTCTCATATTCTAAGTCGCGGTCTTCTTTGTCTAGATGTGCTGTGCTCAATTCTGGACGCATAATCCAATCTCCTGCAGATGGAATTTCAAAGAAACAAGTCTTGCAAAAACCTTGACGGTAAATAGGGCGGTCACGACCACAATTTAAACATTGGTATTTTATAAATTTGATTTCTAGCTCTTTGTCCAAAACTTGGTTGACGTTCAAAAAATCGTTTTCGAATACCATGTAGTATTGAATAGGGTTTCCAATTTCGGTCTGCATTTTTCTTAGAACGCCTTCGTACTGCATAAAAAAGTTTGATTTAAAATGTATTTGAAAATGATAAGTATTAAAGCTAAATTTAGCGAATTCAAAGATACCCAAAAATGCCAATTACCTTATTCAATTCCATTGCTTCTTGGTTGCTAAAAAAGAGATATCACCAGATAGAACTTTTTTTAAAATACCCGGAAGAAGTCCAAGAGGAAGTGCTTCATCAACTTATTGAAATTGCCGAAGACACTGAAATTGGTAGAAAGTATGATTTTGAATCTATAAATAAGTACGAAACTTTTAGGGAACGTGTTCCTATTTCCTCATATGAGGAGCTTGAGCCTATTATTGAGCGCACACGTCGCGGTGAGCAAAATATATTTTGGCCAACTTCAATAAAGTTATTTGCTAAAAGCAGTGGTACAACCAATGCTAAAAGTAAGTTTATTCCCGTAAGCGAAGAGGCTCTTGAAGATTGCCATTATAAATCTGGTAAAGATTTGCTTTGCCTCTATTTGAACAATAATGAAAACTCACAGTTATTTACGGGTAAAAGCCTGCGTTTAGGAGGTAGTAAAGAATTGTACGAGGACAATGGCTCTTATTTTGGGGACTTGTCCGCCATTCTTATTGATAACATGCCGTTATGGGCAGAATTCAGCAGTACGCCAAGCAGCAAAGTGTCTTTAATGAGCGAGTGGGAGAGTAAACTAAAAGCAATTATAAAAGAAAGTACACAAGAGAATGTGACCAGTTTGGCAGGAGTGCCTTCTTGGATGTTGGTACTTCTGAATAATGTAATACAGGATACGGGAAAAGACAATCTTTTTCAAGTATGGGAAAACCTTGAGGTTTATTTTCATGGGGGAGTGAGTTTTAACCCGTATGAAGAACAGTATAAAAAACTACTGCCGCGTAAAAGCTTTAAGTATTACGAGATTTATAATGCTTCGGAAGGTTTTTTTGCGATTCAGGACCGTAACAATGCAGATGATTTATTGCTGATGCTGGACTATGGAATATTCTATGAATTCATTCCTATGACCGAATATGGCGCAGAGAGTCAAACAGCTATTCCCCTTTGGGAAGTGAAAAAGAACACCAATTATGCTATTATAATTACAACTAATTCTGGTCTATGGCGGTATAAAATTGGCGACACGATTAAATTTACTTCTACGAGTCCGTACCGAATAAAAGTAACGGGAAGAACCAAGCACCACATTAATGTTTTTGGAGAAGAACTTATTATTGAAAATGCAGAAGAAGCGCTTAAAACCATTTGTTTAAAAACAGGTGCTGAAATTAAAGATTATACTGCCGGTCCTATTTTTATGGTCGATAAGGAAAAAGGGGCGCATGAGTGGATAATCGAGTTCAGGAACCCACCCGAAGATATAGATGTATTTACAGAATACTTAGACAACGCTTTAAAATCTTTGAATTCCGATTATGAGGCAAAGCGTTATAATAATATCACTTTAAATATGCCTAAGGTTCATGTAGCAAGAGAAAATCTTTTTTACGATTGGTTAAAGCTAAAAGGGAAGTTAGGAGGGCAGCATAAGATTCCTAGATTATCCAATAAAAGGGGCTATGTCGAAGAATTACTTCAAATGAACAAATAAAAGAGAGATTTAGTCGTTTAATATTGAAATTGATTCCCAAATACTAACCTAAAGGCAAATTAAATTTAATATTATGGCAGAAAGACTTGTAATCTTGTCCGACATGTGGGGGGCTAAAAAAGGGCTCTGGATAACATCATACCTCGGATATCTTCAACAGCATTTTAATATTACTTTTTATGATTGCCAACAATTGGGAAATGTAGAGGTAAAAGTAAATTCAGAAGAAAATGTTCATCAGGCATTTGTTAATGGAGGTATAGAAACTGCAATAGCACATCTTCTTAAAAAAGAGAAGGAACCAGCACATTATTTATGTTTTAGTGTTGGTGGGGCTATAGCTTGGAAAGCTGCACTTTCCGGTCTACCTATGAAATCTTTGTATGCCGTTTCTTCTACTAGAGTACGTTCAGAAGTACAAAAGCCTGAGGGTTCAATTAGACTTTTATTTGGAGACGGAGATGTTTATAGACCCAAAGCATCTTGGTACAAAGAAGTTGGTGTAGAAGGAGAGCTGGTAAACGGCTTTAGCCACGATATGTATACCGATGAGAAAATAATTAAGAAAGTATGCCTTGACTTGTTGAATACGGTTACTCAGAATACGGGTAAAACAAATAAGCAAAAAGCTATGTAAATAACCACGGGGTTTTAAACTAACGCTCAAGGAAATAAAAAAGCGGAATCACACCATGTGATTCCGCTTTCTTGTTTATTTATATCAGGGAGACTTTATGAAACTGCTTTCAGTTTTTTAACGGTCTCGTGAGATAATTTTTCTTCGGCATAAGGTTTAGTGACCTTAAATTCCGATTGGTCATTACTAGGCATTTCGAACATAGCATCGGTAAAAATTGCCTCACATAGGGAACGAAGTCCTCTGGCACCCAATTTGTATTCAATTGCTTTTTTAACGATATAATCTAAAGCTTGATCCGTAATGGTGAAAGTAATATCATCCATTGCGAACAGTTTTTCATACTGCTTTATGATCGCGTTTTTAGGTTCGGTAAGAATCGCTCTTAGCGTTTTCTCGTCTAACGGGTTCATGTGCGTTAATACCGGAAGTCTTCCTATAATTTCAGGAATTAAACCAAACTCCTTTAAATCCTTTGGAATTATATACTGAAGAATGTTCTCCTGATCTAAATTATCATCGGTTTTAGCGGCGCTATATCCAATAGCTTGCATGTTCAACCTTTTGGTAATAGCACGTTCAATTCCATCAAAAGCACCTCCTGCAATAAATAAGATGTTCTCTGTGTTGACTTCAATGAACTTTTGGTCAGGATGTTTTCTTCCTCCTTTTGGCGGAACATTTACAACCGTTCCTTCAAGTAACTTAAGTAGTCCTTGTTGAACACCTTCACCAGATACATCTCTTGTAATAGAAGGATTGTCGCTTTTACGTGCAATCTTATCAATTTCATCAATAAAAACAATACCGCGTTCTGCTTTTTCAAGATTGTAATCTGCCGCTTGTAGCAAACGTGTAAGAATACTTTCTACATCTTCACCTACATAGCCAGCTTCGGTCAAAACTGTAGCATCTACAATAGCCAAAGGCACATTAAGCATTTTGGCAATAGTTTTAGCTACAAGGGTTTTACCTGTACCTGTTTGACCTACCATGATGATATTACTTTTTTGAATCTCTACATCGTCTTCTTTTGACTTAGGTTGTAAAAGCCTTTTGTAGTGATTGTAAACTGCAACAGACATTACTTTTTTTGTGCGGTCTTGCCCAATAACGTAAGTGTCTAAAAATGTTTTAATATCAATAGGCTTCTTCAGGGTAAGTTCTGAAGAAAGGTCATTTGTTTTAGTCTGTTTAGATTCTTCGGTAACAATACCATGGGCTTGCTCTATACATCTGTCACATATGTGTGCATCAAGACCAGCAATCAAAAGATTGGTCTCAGGCTTTTTTCTGCCACAAAATGAACACTCTAAATTTTCTTTAGCCATATTAAAGTATACTTTCTTTGAAAAAATAAACGCAAATAAATGCGTTTTGGTTCATCGTTTTAATCGAAAAACCAATTAATAGTACGCATTTGGTCGAAATTACTCTTTACCCCTTACTAAAATCTCATCAATCATACCATAAGCTTTAGCTTCTTCAGCTTTCATCCAATAGTCACGGTCACTGTCTTCGTTTACTTTGTCTATGGTTTGGTCTGAATGCTTGGCTATAATTTCATACAATTCTGATTTTAGCTTCAAGATTTCGCGTGCCGTAATTTCAATATCACTTGCTTGACCTTGGGCTCCACCCATTGGTTGGTGGATCATTACTCTGGAGTGTGTTAATCCGCTACGTTTACCTTTTTCACCTGCACAAAGAAGTACAGCGCCCATTGAGGCGGCCATTCCAGTACAAATAGTGGCAACGTCCGGAGCAATGAATTGCATGGTGTCATAGATACCTAAACCAGCGTAAACACTTCCTCCTGGGGAGTTAATATATATCTGAATGTCTTTTTTAGCATCTGTACTGGCCAAAAATAACAATTGTGCTTGTACAATATTTGCTACTTGATCATTAATGCCTGTTCCTAAGAAGATGATACGGTCCATCATTAATCTTGAAAATACGTCCATCGCAACAGCGTTCATCTGGCGTTCTTCAATAATGTTGGGTGTAAGACCAACGGGGTACATGCTTGTTAAGATCGAATCGTAATAAGTACTGCTAATGCCTTGGTGATTTATAGCGTAATTCTTGAATTCTTTTCCGTAATCCATAATTTTCTTTCGATGTTTAAGTAACCCTGGGGTATAAGATAAAAAAAGGTGCCGAAAATATTATTTTCGGCACCGTAAAGATACTTATAATTTTTTGGAAATATTACCCGTATACTTCCTTCACAAAGTTTTCGTAAGTAACCTCTTTTGTCTTTAGGTTTACTTTCTCTTTGTACAGGTTAAGTAGTTTTTGGCTCATTAACTGCTCAGATAGGCGTTTTACTTCGTCTTGGTTACCCAATACACGAGCGGCTATATTATCCAATTCTTCTTCTTGAGGGTTCAATTGACCAAATTGTGCCATTTGTGTTTTTATGAAACCTTTAGCAAATTCTTTCAATTCGTCAAACTGAAGTTCAATACCATTTTCTTTAATGACTTTACCTTCTATAAGTTGGTAACGAAGCCCTTTTTCAGATTTTTCGTACTCTTCATTGGCTTCTTCTTCGGTCAACGGGTTTTCACCGGTCATTTGAATCCACTTGGTCAAGAATTCTGTAGGAAGTTCAAATTTTGTGTTTTCAATGAAATATTCGGTAATGTCATTCAATAACTTCTGATCTGACTGTTGCTCGAATTGTTTCTCTGAATCATCCTTGATACGTTCTTTCAAGTCTTTTTCAGATTTCACTTCATCTTTACCAAAAAGCTTATCAAAAAGCTCTTGGTCTAAATCTGCAGCTTCTCTTTCGTTAATTTCTTCAATAGTAAAAGTAGCTTCAACATTAAGATCGGCAGCTTTTTCCTGAGAAACACCAAATACGCTTGAAAGTAAGTAATCTTCCTTAAAAAGACCTTTAGATTTCAATGTAACAACATCACCAACTTTTTTGCCTTTTAGGGCATCCAAAGCTTTTTTGCTCTTCACCTTGTCAAGTTCTAGAGTAGCTTTATTGTCTATTTCTTCTTCTTCGTTCTTGAAAGTTCCTGTTACCTCATTGTTCTTCTCAACAGCATCTTTGCTAATAAGTTTCCCGTATTGTTTTTGGATGCGTTCAACTTGCTCTTCAACCATTTTGTCGTCAGCAACGATTTTGTAATGGGTGATTGGTTTTTTTGTTTTCAATGGAACTTCAAAATCAGGAGCTAGACCTAATTCAAACTCAAAAGCAAGTTCTTCTTTGTCCCAATCAAAATTATCTTGTTGTTTAGGAAGTGGATTGCCTAGAACATCTAATTTTTCTTCGGTAAGGTATTTGTTCAAGTTGTCTTGAAGAAGTTTGTTTACTTCGTCTACCAAAACGGCTTTCCCGTACTGCTTCTTTATCAAGCCCATTGGCACGTGGCCTTTTCTGAAACCAGGTACATTGGCCTGTTTTCTATAGTCACTAAGAATACTGTCTACCTTATCTTGGTAGTCTTCTTTGGTGATGGCCACTTTAACGACGGCATTTAGATCGTCGATCTGCTCTTTTGTAATATTCATCTAAATCTTCTTTTTTGTTTCCATAAAATGGGATGCAAAAGTACTACAATTAATGCATCCTAGCAAGTTTTTAAATCGTTGAGATTCAAACAATCGTTACGATTTTTTGTCCTCTTTCAAAAGGGAAAACAATATAGATTGAAGAATAGATAGTAAAAGGCTGAAAATTATAGCCCATAAAACACCGTTTACACTAAAACCGTCAATAAGATTGTCTGCCAAGAAAATGATTATTGCATTGATAATCAGTAAAAAAAGACCAAAGGTTAAAATGGTTACTGGTAAGGTAAATATGACCAGAATTGGCTTTACTATAAAGTTTAAAAGACTAAGTACTATGGCCACAATAATAGCAGTCATATAGCTGTCTACTGAAACGTTGGGTAGTACTTTGGATAGTATAACCACGGCAAGGGCACTTAGTAGAACGCGTAGAATAAGTTTCATAAGTAAAGGTTTTTATATATTGCTAATAATTTCATTATCCTTTAAAGATAAAGATTTGTTGGGTTGATTAATAACTCTCTATCCAGTAATCTGTTATGGTTTCAAAAACAACATTGATTTTTCAAAAAATTGTTTCGGGTTTTCGGCATGTAGCCAATGCCCTGCGTTATCTATTGTTTCCAATTCAGATTGAGGAAAGTGTTTCTTGATTTCAGAAATATCACTGGGCATGATATATTCTGAACGGTCTCCGCGGAGAAATAGGGTGGAGCCGTTGAAAATATCGGAAGCACTTATGTTTTCTCCTATTTCATTCATTTTATCGCTTAAAACTTTGAGGTTGAAGCGAAAGCCTAGTTGGCCTTTCTCTACCCAATATAAATTTTTCAGCAAAAACTGTCGAGTACCAAAATCCGTAATATGTTTCCCGAGTTCTGCGTCAGCCTCATTTCTGGATTTGATTTCATTTAAATTTATAGCATTCAGACCATCTATAATAGGTTGATGATGCGGCGGGTAAAATTTAGGGCCGATATCTGCGATAATCATTTTTTTTACGAGAGTAGGATAGTTGCAGGCAAATTGCATAGCAGTCTTGCCGCCCATGGAATGTCCTATAATCATGGCACTTTTCAATTGATGGGTCTCAATGTAATTTTTTAGGTCTTCCGACAGTAAATCATAATTAAAATCTTCTGACCAAAAACTTTTACCATGGTTCCGTTGGTCTATAAGGTGAACTTCAAAGCCTTTTTCGGCGTATTGGTTGCCTAGGGTTTTCCAGTTGTCGGACATGCCTAGAAATCCGTGTAAAATTAATAGGGGAGTGCCTTCGCCTAGTATTTGTGAGTGTAAGGTTTCTGTCATTTTAATTTATTCAGGTACATGTTAACAACATTTTCAAGTCCAAGATAGAGTGATTCGCAAATGAGGGCGTGACCAATAGAAACCTCTAATAAATGCGGGACGTTCTCCTTAAAATATTTGATGTTGTCTAAGCTTAGGTCATGACCAGCATTAACGCCAAGACCGCATTGATGTGCAATTTTGGCAGCTTCTGAAAAAGGTTTGACAGCTTGGTTGTGATTGCCTCTAGAAAACTCCTCGGCATAACTCTCTGTATAAAGCTCTATGCGGTCCGTTCCAGTTTTGGCAGCACCTTCTATCATGTTGGTTTCAGCGTCAACAAAAATGGAGGTGCGAATACCCGCGCTTTTAAAAGTTTGGATAACCTCTTTAAGAAAGTCTTTATGTTTTATAGTATCCCAGCCAGCATTAGAGGTGATTGCATCTACTGCATCTGGTACCAAAGTAACCTGTGTTGGTTTCACTTCAAGGACGAGGTCTATGAATTTTTTTACAGGATTACCCTCTATATTGTATTCTGTGGTAACCAGGTTTTTTAAATCGCGAGCATCTTGATAGCGTATATGTCTTTCGTCTGGTCTTGGATGTATGGTAATGCCTTGTCCTCCAAAAGACTCTATATCTGCTGCTGTTTTTAATAAGTCTGGCATATTGCCGCCTCTTGCGTTTCTTAAGGTTGCAATCTTGTTTATGTTTACGCTTAATTTTGTCATTTACCGATAGAATTTACCATTCGGCACAAAAATACAAATTAGGCATGCCTTTTGATATTTTTAATTAGTATTTTGCGTTTAACATATATAGATATGCATATTCAAGACCAGATAGTAACAAATATTCCATCTTTTAAAATTAGTGATTCATTGGCTGATGTGATTACTTTTTTTGAAGGTACTACGCATTCACATGTAGCTGTTACAGAAAACGATGCGTATTTAGGTGTGCTAAGTGAAAATGACCTTGAGAATTTCGATATTAATGAAAAGATAGAGCAGTACCGTTATGATTTAGATTCTTTTTTTGTTAGAAAAGAAACTAGCTGGTTGGATGTTCTTGAGACTTTTGCAAGAAATGAAGCTAATCTCGTTCCTATTCTTGATGAAAAAGGGAGGATAGATGGTTATTATGATCTTACGGATATTGTAAGCGTTTTTATAGATACTCCATTTTTTACAGAACCAGGTGGTATTATCGTTGTAGCAAAGGGGATAAAGGACTATTCATTTAGTGAAATTGCCCAAATAGTTGAAAGCAACAATACAAAACTGATAGGTGGTTTTATTACGGATTCTAAGAATGATGTGGTTCAAATAACTATTAAAATAGCATCTTCTAATCTAAACGATATTCTTCAGACCTTCCGTCGTTATAATTATAATGTGTTGTTTGGTAATACAGATGATCAGTTCTTGGAGGACTTAAAAGAGCGGTCAGATTATCTAGATAAATATCTCAACGTATAGAATTTCTCAAGATTATCTTTGAAAAGGTCAATCGGTAAAAGGTACAATCCTTATTTTTGTGTTATAAAGCTAAGAGGTTTTTGTAATCAATATAAGGATAAGGGATGAAAGTTGCGATTTACAGTCAAATGTATCAGGAAGACACCTTGCAATATGTAATGGAGTTACTAGATGAGCTTGAAAAAGAACATGCTGTAATTGCTATTGAAAAGGAATTTCATGAGTATGTATCCACAAAACACGACACTTCAAATTATGGCAAATTTACGGATGCAGAAGGGCTAGATGGTTCTTTTGATATGTTCGTAAGTTTTGGTGGTGATGGTACCATTTTAAGGGCGACCGCATTTATTCAAGATACGGGTATTCCTATTGTTGGTGTAAATACAGGGCGTTTAGGGTTTCTTTCCACATTTAGTAAAGAAGAAGTTCGTAAAGTAGTTCAAGAATTTAAACAGGGTGCTTTCACTATTGTTGAACGCAGTTTGGTAGAGGTTAATCAAGATGATGATATTCCGGAACTGAACGGCTTGCATTTTGCCTTGAACGAAATTACCGTGAGTAGAAAGGATACAACTTCTATGATTACAGTTGAAACCTATTTAAATGATGAGTATTTAACATCATACTGGGCAGATGGTCTAATAGTTTCTACTCCAACAGGTTCTACGGGTTATTCTCTTAGTTGTGGTGGCCCGGTAATTGCACCAACGGCAAAGTCTTTGGTCTTGACACCTATTGCTCCTCATAATTTAAATGCTAGACCATTGGTTATTTCTGATGACACGCAGATACGGTTAAAAGTTTCTGGTAGAGAAGATAACCACCTTATTTCATTAGATTCTAGAATAGCATCTGTGGAGAATGGAAAGGAAATTCGTATTAAAAAAGCAAGCTTCACAATTAAAATGATAGAATATACCTCAGAGAGTTTCTTGAAAACCCTTAGGAATAAGCTTTTGTGGGGAGAAGATCGCCGTAATTGAATCTAGAGCGGACAATAAAAATCCGCAAATCCTGTTTATCATGTGAGAACATTAATATAATAGTTGGGTGCAATTGTTATATTCGCAAACTAATACTATTTATGAAGCAATTCATTGTCATGGTCCTGCTATGTGCTTTTAGTAGCGCAGGAGCACAAACCTATGAAGCCGGTATATTTGCCGGTGGCGCTAATGCCATTGGAGATGTAGGGCGTACTACTTATGTTTTACCGTCGGACATTGCTCTTGGTGGTATTTTTAAATGGAATATAGCTAAGCGATATGCTTGGCGTGCCAGTGTAATATATGGAAAGTTTACTGCAGATGATGCAAAGTCAAATGATCCTTCCCGTGAGCAGAGAGGTTACAAAATGGATAATTCATTGTTAGAAGCTTCTGCAGGGCTTGAATTTAACTTCGTTGAGTATAATTTACATAAGTTAGGGCCTGCATTTACACCTTATTTATATACAGGTATAACCTATTTTAGGTACGATTACAATTATTTTGATGCCGGTCAGTTTATAGATGTATCTCAGAGAGATGGTTCTTTTGCTATACCAATGACTGTAGGTGCCAAACTTCGTTTAAATCAATTTTTGATTTTAGGGGCTGAGATAGGTGCTCGGTATACTTTTACGGATAACCTAGATGCGAGTAACCCTGAAAAGCTGAATGTTAACCAGCAGTTGGGTGATCTTCGGTTTGGTAATGTTTTTAATGATGATTGGTATGTGTTTTCTGGGTTTACCTTAACCTATACCTTTGGTAGAAAACCTTGTATGGAGTGTTTTGAGTAACGCGCATTCCCTTTTAATCCCTATTTTCTTTTCTTGATTTCGTCTCAACTAGGCATAATTCAAATTTATAGGCTATTTTTGCCGTGCGCTCAAAAAAAATGAGTTTCGGGGTTGGGGAATTAAAAACAATCCAATTAGAAGAGTGCATATTAGAGTAGAATGATCAGTTCCTTATGGTTGACCTAGAAGAATTAGATAAAAATAAAATGCCAAAACACCTGGCCATCATTATGGATGGAAATGGTAGGTGGGCAAAAAAGCAGGGCAAACTTCGTGTCTTTGGTCATGAGAACGGTGTTAAAACCGTTCGGGAGACAGTTGAAAACTGCGTTAGATTAGAGCTTCAATACCTTACCTTATATACATTCTCTACGGAAAACTGGAATAGACCTAAGATAGAGATTGACACCTTAATGAGGATTTTAGTGTCTTCTTTAAAGAAAGAATTAAAGACTTTTTCTAAAAATAACATCAGGCTTAATGCTATTGGTGATATTGAATCATTACCAAAAAGAGCTAATAAAGAGCTTAAGGAGGTAATGGAGAAAACAAGGGAAAATACAGGAATGACCCTTACTTTGGCCTTAAGTTATGGTGCTCGCGAGGAGCTGAAAAACGCAGTAAAACAAATAAGTACCAAAGTTAAAAATAATATAATTTCAATTGAAAACATTGACGAAACCATTATTAATAACCATCTTTACACGCATGATTTGCCAGATGTAGATTTGCTTGTCCGCACTAGTGGTGAGCATCGTATCAGCAATTTTTTGCTGTGGCAAATAGCCTACGCGGAATTATATTTCGTCGATGTATTTTGGCCCGATTTTAGTAGTCAACATTTGGCAGAAGCCATAAAAAGTTATCAGAACAGAGAACGAAGATTTGGAAAAACCAGCGAACAACTCAATTAGCGATATGAATAGGTTCATATCCTTCGAACCTTTTATTACACTCCTATTAATTTTTGCAACTACTTTTTGCTCCGCACAAGAACTTTCTTTTGAGGATGGAAAAAAGTACATTTTAGGGGGGATAGAAGTCACCGGTCTGCAAAGTTATAATGAACAGACCGTAAAAACGTATACGGGCTTGCGTGTAGGGCAGCCTATTACGCTTCCGGGAGATGAAATTAGTGGAATAATCAATAAACTTTGGGGGCTAGAGCTTTTTAAGAATATTGACTTTTATATTACCAATATAGAAGGTGATAAGGTTTTTCTTGAATTGAATATTATTGAGAGACCAACTTTGTCCGATGTGACTATAAATGGTGTTAAACCTAGAAAGGTTGATGATATCCTTAAAGATACCGATCTTAAAAAAGGAAAAAAAATTACCGAGAGTTTAATTGCTAACACCAAAAATTATCTGGATAATAAATATAAGAAGCAAGGTTTTCTTAATACCAAAACGGCTATAATTGTTGCGAAAGATACCTCTGAGACTAATGCTCAGAAGATGGTCATCAATATAAATAAAGGTGATAAGGTAAAAATTAAGAAAATGATTTTTGAGGGTAACGAACAGTTGTCTGATAAAAAGTTAAAAGGAGCTTTCAAGAAAACGAAAGAGAAGCGTTTCTGGCGTTTTTGGAAGAAATCTAAATTCATTGAAGAAGACTATGAGAATGATTTAGAGCTCTTGTCCGATAAATATGCGGAGAACGGTTACCGTGATGCACGTATTATTTCTGATTCTTTAATTAAGGTAGATGAGAACAACATCATCTTAAAATATCAAATAGAAGAAGGAAACAAATATTACTTTGGAGATATTGATTTTGTCGGTAACTCGGTATACACAGACCGTCAATTAGGAGCGGTTTTAGGTATCAAAAAAGGAGATACGTATAACGGTGTTTTGCTAAGAGAGCGTATTGCAGATGATTCCAAACCAGAGCCTAATGATGTTACCAGCCTTTATCAGAATAATGGGTATTTGTTTTCAAGCATCAACCCGGTAGAGGTTTCTGCAGAAAATGACACGATTAATTTTGAAATTCGTGTTATAGAAGGTAAGGAGACTTTTCTTAATCATATAGATGTAGTTGGTAATGATCGTACCAATGACCATGTTATCTATCGAGAACTACGTACACGTCCTGGTCAAAAATACAACAAGAGTGATATTATTAGAACCATTCGTGAACTTCAGCAGTTGGGTTATTTTGATGCTGAGCAGATTAAACCGGACATTCTTAACCCTAATCCTAATGAGGGTACGGTAGATATTAAGTACAACTTGGTAGAATCAGGTTCAAGTCAGATAGAATTGCAAGGTGGCTACGGTGGTGGTGGTTTCATAGGTACTCTGGGGCTTTCTTTCAATAACTTCTCTATTAAAAATATTTTAAAAGGTGAAGCGTACAAGCCGGTACCAATGGGTGATGGACAAACGTTTGCCATGAGAGTACAAGCTAGTAGAACGTTTAGGGTATACAGTCTTAATTTTGCAGAACCTTGGTTGGGTGGTAGAAAACCAGTTCAGTTTAGTTTAAACCTTTCTAGAACGCAACAGTTTGGAGTAGATTATAACAATTCTAGTAGCAGTAGAATTGAGGTAGATAAAGATCGAGGATTTTCCATAACAGGAATATCAGCTGGTTTGGCAAAGCGTGTACAATGGCCAGATGATTACTTTACAATTTCACACTCCTTAAGCTATCAATTATATGAGTTTAATAATTATGATATTGGTCTGTTTAACTTTGGGAATGGTAAATCTAATTCTTTTGCATACACATTAGGAATTTCTAGAAATGCCACGGCTGGTGGACGAATTTTCCCAAGAGGAGGTTCTAACTTTGAAGTTACCGCCAAATTTACGCCTCCTTATTCTCTTTTTAGTAATAAGGATTATGTGAGTTTGCGTGACCGTAGCGAAGAGTTAACACTTTTAAAAGCGCAGCAAGGTGGGCTTGGTACTGCAGATGCAGCAGAGTTAGAGGATATAGATCAACAACGTTTTAGATGGTTAGAGTACTATAAGGTAAAGTTTAAAGGAGATTGGTATACAACCTTGGTGGGCGATTTGGTAATGCGTACCAATGCAGAATTCGGTTTCTTGGGTAATTATAATAATGATGTAGGAGATGTTCCTTTTGAGCGTTTCTTTGTAGGTGGTGACGGTCTGGGCAACTTTACCTTAGATGGTCGTGACGTAGTACAGTTAAGAGGATATGAAAACCAGTCTTTAACACCAATTGATCCAGTAACAGGGCAGCAAGAAGGTGGTTTGGTGTATAATAAATTTTCTCTAGAATTGCGTTATCCTTTAACTTTAAAACCTTCAGCTTCCATTTATATGCTTGCATTTATGGAAGGAGGTAATGCCTTCAACAATTTTCAGGAATTTAATCCGTTTCAAATAAAACGATCGGCCGGAGTGGGGCTGCGCATTTTCATGCCGGCATTCGGGTTGTTGGGTATTGATTTTGGTTACGGGTTTGATGAAGACCTTAGACCAGCGTCTATCGGAAACGGACCTAGCGGACTTCAAACACACTTCATTATCGGCCAACAGTTTTAATTTAAGGAATCGTCCTTTATGCTAAATCGCTCATTTTAAAGTTTTTAGTATTTTTGGCACGATATTTTCTATTGGATAAAACGATAAAGAAATGAAAACAAAATCAAACGTTCTTTTTGTACTGGTGTTGACCTTATGTTCTGCCTATACCTTTGCTCAGCGTGGTGTTCGTATTGCTTACGTAGATATGGAGTATATCTTAGAGAACGTGGAGGAATATAGGGATGCTAACAAACAACTTGCAGATAAAGTCCAGAAATGGAAAATAGATATTGAGCAAAAGGCAAGTCAGTTAGAGGCCGTCAAAAAAGATTTGATGTCTGAACGTGTGCTCTTGACAGATGAGTTAATTGCGGAGCGCGAAGAAGATATTCAAATTTTGGAAAAAGAGATGGTCGAGTATCAACAAGACCGTTTTGGTCCTCAGGGCGATTTAGTTTTACAGAAGCGACGTCTGATTCAGCCTATACAAGATCAGGTTTTTAACGAGGTACAAAAAATAGGTGCGAACAAGAAGTACGATTTTATTTTTGATAAATCTGCGGATGTTGTTATGTTGTATTCCGAAAATCGGCACGATATTAGTGACTTGGTGCTCAGAGGTATTTCAAGGACACGTAAGATTAGCAAGCCCAAGAAGGATAGTCGTAGCAAGTTTGATGATGTAGAGGAAGAAGAAGAAATGAGCGATGCGCTTAAGGAGCGTATAGAGAATGCTGAAAAAGCACAGGAAGCGAGAGAGAAGTCGGTAGAGGAGAAACGTGCAGAGCAATTAAAACTTAGGGAAGAGCGTAAAAAAGCATATGAAGCCCGAAGAAAAAAGTTGTTGGAGGAGCGCGAGGCTAAGAGAAAAGAAAAGCTAGAAGAACGTCAAAATGACGGGCAAGATGAGGGAGAAACTGAAGAGTAAGACTGTTTAGTGAACAAAGTCTCGCAATCATCTGCTAAATAGACATAATTTTAATACATTGCGGCGATTTGCTTAGCAAATGTGAAACGAGAAATTTACATTAACCAGAAATTAACACTCAATTATTTTAACTAGAATTATCATGAAACACTTAAAGAAAATAGCAGTAGCCTTAGTATTGTTTGTAGCCGCTACAAGTTTTGTTAACGCACAGAGCAAAGTAGCACATATTGATGTTACCCAATTATTAAGTGCAATGCCGGAGATGAAAACTGCAGAAGCTGAACTTAAAAAATTATCTGAGACATATAACGCTGATATTGAAAGTTCAATGACTGAGTTTCAAAACAAAGCTACTTTGTACCAAAACGAAGCGCCTTCAAAGTCAAAAGAAGAGAACGAAAAGAGAGCTATAGAGCTTCAAGGAGTTCAAAAGAATATTGGAGAAGCACAGCAAGCTGCACAGAGAGAGCTTCAGAAGAAGCAAGGAGAGCTTTTTGCTCCTATCTCTGATAAGGCTAAAGCTGCAATTGAAAAAGTAGCTGCTGCTCAAGGTTACGAGTATGTAATAGATGCTCAAGCTGGTGGTGGACTTATTGTAGCAAAAGGAAAAGATCTTTTAGCAGATGTTAAGAAGGAATTAGGTATATAATTTACTTAACACGAAATATCAAAAAAAATCCCGCTATTATAGCGGGATTTTTTTGTTTTATAATATTTTGTTGAGCCTATAGAAGTTTTCTTTTAATGTTCCGCCAACGCAAACTTCTAATAAAATTGCCCTCTGCCTTAGTAACCAAAAATTGTTTTTTCTCTTTTTTGGCTTCAAGATAACCATACATGTTGTCTACAAAAGCTTGAGGTTTTCTTTGTTTTAGGGCCATTTTAAGAGATGCTATTACAGTTATAGGAAAACCATAACGCATGGTGAACATAGCCTTCCCTTGTAGAAGTTTTGCTTTTTGATTATAAGCGTTACCAGTAGGTCTCAGGTGTTTTACTTTCAAGGCATCGTCTGTGTAAATCTCGTGGCCGTGATATTGGGCAAGCAATTCGTCTACGGTATCCCATCCCATTGCATTCCGTAGGCCATCAATGGCTTTAAAACACTTTTTTGTATAGGCTTTAAACGCACCACGCACGTGGTTCTTGTCCATAGGGTGGTTTAATTTCCATTGTCCGTCTTCGGTCTGCTCATATACAAAACCACCGGCTATGCCTACTTTAGGTTGTCCTTTAAAAATATAAACGATTTTTTCAAAGTAATTGTCCGGCAAAATAACATCGGCATCTAGTTTTACAATAAAGTCGTAATCTTCATCTAGTAACTCAAGACCTTTGTTAAATGCATTCACCACTTTGCTGCCAGGCATGTGCTCTGTAGAAGATGTTGTGTTCAGCTTTTGAAAGATGGGGCTGAGAGTCACAAATTGATCTATGATAGCTTCTGTGTTGTCGGTGGAATTATCGTTCACTACAACTACTCTTTTAGGCTGTAGCGACTGCCTTAAGATAGAATTTAAGGTGTCGGACAAGAAGCCTTCTTCATTATGAGCGGGAACGATTACGTAATAGTGCATGGCCATGAAGCATTTAAGGGTCAAAAGCTATGAAATTGAAATGATATAATACGATTATTACCCTTGTTTTCTTACCGCATAAACAATATAGTACCGTGGAGTGAAACTACGTAATAGGGGACGTATACCCAGTTTTTTGACAGGATTGGTCCATTTGGCACTATCCTTAATTTCCCACCCAGCTTTTTCTAAAAGCCAGTCAAATTGCCAATCCTCAAATTCATGGTAATGACGGTCCCACGGATCCGTTTTGCTACGGTAGGCAGGTGAAAACCATAATTTTAAGGGAATACTCGCCACTAGTTTATCCGCTTTTATTTCTCTTAGAGGATTAAAAGGCGCTAGTAGGTGTTCAAAAATTTCAAATGCAGTAACCACTTGTGCATCCGAATCGGTAAGAGAAGAAAAGTCCGTATCCAAATCTTCGCCTTTAGTGTTTTCTACGGAATACCCCTGTTCTTTCATGATTTTTGAAAACGGATTCTCCACGCCAAGGTCCAGAATAGTTTCCTCGGTAGATATATGTTTCTTTAGAAACTCTAGGGTGTGCTGAAAACGTTTACTCGGATAGGTCTTCTCGTACATGTGAACGGGTTGCAAAGTTTGATGTTTTGCGCTGCTACCGGTTCAATCAGATCCTGTATACTATGGCATTAATATTCATGCCTGCGCCAACACTGGCAAATATAACAACATCTCCCTTTTGAACCTCTTGATTTTCTATTTTTCCATTACTGACCAAGTCAAAGAGAGTAGGCACCGTAGCAACTGAACTGTTACCTAGCTTTCCTATGCTCATGGGCATGATATTATCAGGCGTTTCTCGGTTGTACAAGCCATAAAAACGTTTTATGATGGCTTCATCCATCTTCTCGTTCGCTTGGTGAATAAATATTTTTTTAAGATCATCTATAGTAACTCCACTCTCATCCAAGCAATCTTTCATGGCTTGAGGTACGTAGGTCACGGCAAACTCGTAGATTTTACGACCAAACATTTTTATGTATTTGGTATCATCTTTAAGCTTGTTATAAGATTCTCCAAAGAATAGAAAATAGGCTTCTTCTTGAGTATAAGTAGCACTGGCATGTGAAAGTATTTCACCCGAATTATCTTTTTTCTCGATGATAGCGGCACCTGCGCCATCGGAATAAATCATAGAATCTCTATCATGTGGATCTACTATGCGAGACAAGGTTTCTCCTCCAATGACTAGGCATCTTTTGGCAATACCACTTTTAATGAATGCATTTGCTTGAATAACACCTTGTATCCAGCCAGGGCAACCAAAAATAAGGTCATAGGCAACGCAAGCGGGATTCTTAATGCGCAAATGTTGTTTTACCCTTGTTGCTAAACTGGGTAGCATGTCACTCTGGATATTGTTTGGGGAAACATCGCCAAAGTTATGGGCAAAAATAATATAGTCTAATGTCTCTTTGTCTATACCAGAATCGGTAATTGCCTTTTCGGCGGCAAGAAAACCTATGTCCGATGTGTTTAAGTTGTTCTCGGCGTAGCGTCGTTCTTTAATTCCAGTGATGCCTTTGAATTTCTGAATAATAACAGCATTATCATGGGCAAACGGAGAGCCATCGGCATTTAAAAAATCATGACCTTCAAAGTTGTCGTTGGGAACAACCAATGAGGGGATGTAACTTCCTGTTCCTGTAATTGCAATTGACATAGAGTAGTTTATTTTATCACCCAACAAGGTAGGGTAGAATAGATTGACTGCTATGCGTGCATAATATGTATTACGACGTTCAAGACGTTTTGAGAAAATATCTTAAACGAAAACAAGCCTTTCTAATATTGTAGAAAGGCTTGTTTTTATTGGGTTTAACGTGGATTACTCTGCCTCTGCATAAGCCTCAATAGGTGCGCAGGTACATATTAAATTACGATCTCCATAGGCATCGTCTACTCGTCTAATCGAAGGCCAAAATTTATTTTCTTGGATATACGAAAGTGGGAATGCCGCTTTTTGTCTGCTATATGGGAAATTCCATTCATCGGCGGTCAGCATTTCAAGCGTGTGTGGCGAATTTTTGAGTACGTTGTTATTGTCTTCAGATGAAGCTTCGTCTATTTCTTTTCTAATAGAAAGCATGGCATCGGAGAAACGATCTAGCTCGGCCAAACTTTCACTTTCTGTAGGTTCTATCATTAAAGTTCCTGCAACAGGAAAGGAAACGGTTGGCGCATGAAAACCGTAATCCATTAATCGTTTAGCAATATCCGTAACTTCAATACCATTCTTTTTAAAAGGTCTACAGTCGATGATCATTTCGTGAGCTGCACGTCCTTTTTCTCCCGTGTAGAGAACATCATATGCTCCGCTTAATTTGTGTTTAATATAATTGGCGTTCAGTATGGCAATTTCAGTGGAGTGTCTAAGACCTTTTTCTCCAAGCATTTTTACATAGCCGTAAGATATCAGGCAAACCAATGAACTTCCCCAAGGAGCGGCAGAAATAGCAGAAATAGCATCATTGCCTCCTGTTTCAATTACCGGATTGCCCGGAAGAAAAGGGACTAATTGTTCAGCAACGCATATAGGCCCAACTCCTGGTCCACCACCACCGTGGGGTATGGCAAACGTTTTGTGTAAGTTTAGGTGGCAAACGTCTGCGCCAATAATAGCGGGGTTGGTAAGACCAACTTGCGCATTCATGTTGGCACCGTCCATATATACCTGACCGCCATTGTCATGAATCAATTTTGTAATTTGTTTTATTGAAGATTCAAAAACACCGTGCGTAGAGGGGTAAGTGACCATTAAAGCAGCAAGGTTTTCTGAATATTTCAAGACTTTCTCTTCCAAGTCTGTTACATCGATATTTCCTTTTTCATCAGTCTTGGTAACCACAACTTTCATGCCTGCCATTACTGCGGAAGCAGGATTGGTACCATGCGCAGAGGCCGGTATTAGACAAACGTCTCTGTGTCCTTCATTTCTAGATTCATGGTATGCCCTAATAACCATTAAGCCGGCATATTCACCTTGAGCCCCTGAATTAGGTTGAAGTGATGTAGCTGCAAAACCTGTTATGGTAGATAAATCTTTAGCCAACTCTTTTAAAATGAACTGATAGCCTTTTGCTTGGTCAATTGGTACAAATGGGTGAATATTGCCCCAGCGTGGCATACTTAAAGGAAGCATTTCAGAAGCTGCATTCAGTTTCATTGTACATGAACCCAATGAAATCATAGAGTGGTTCAGAGAAAGGTCTTTGCGCTCCAGTTTTTTAATGTAGCGCATCAGTTCCGTTTCGGAATGATATTTGTTGAATACTTCGTTTTGTAAAAAAGAAGAATGGCGTTGTACAGTTGAAGCAATTGCAGATTTTGATGAAAGACTTTTGGTCTCGGAGACTTCCTTTTCAAGCGCATCACCAAAAATAGAAACAATTTGATTTAAATCTTGTAATGAGGTAGCTTCGTTTACTGCAATAGAAATTGTTTCATCATCAACGTAAAGGAAATTTACTCCATTTTTTTCTGCTACTTTGCGAACACTGTTGGCATCTGCTTTAACGGTAATAGTGTCGAAATAAGAAGTGTTAGTTTGGTATAAGCCTATTTTTTCCAGGGCATCTGCTAGGGTTACAGCTGTGCTATGCACTTTGTTTGCTATGTATTTTAATCCTTCAGGACCATGATAAACAGCATACATTCCCGCCATTACGGCTAATAAAACTTGGGCAGTACATATATTAGAAGTAGCCTTATCTCGTTTAATGTGTTGCTCTCTGGTTTGGAGTGCCATTCTAAGGGCAGTTTTGCCATCAGTATCTTTGGTGACGCCTATGATTCTGCCAGGTATATTTCTTTTGTAAGCTTCTTTTGTTGCAAAAAACGCAGCATGTGGACCTCCATAACCTAGTGGAATACCAAACCTTTGAGTAGTTCCTACAACAACATCAACACCAAATTCTCCTGGAGGAGTAAGAAGTGCTAAGCTCAAAATATCTGCAGCAACAGCAACTTTAATGTCGTTCTCTTTGGCTTTGGATACAAAGTGGCTATAGTCATTTACTTGGCCATATTTTCCTGGATACTGTAATAAGGCACCGTAAAAATCTTGGTCAAAAGTAAATTCTTCATGGTTTCCTATCACCAGTTCAATGCCAAGTGGTGTGGAACGTGTTTTTAAAAGAGATAGCGTTTGTGGTAATATTTCTTCTGAAACAAAGAATTTTAGAATTCCGTTTTTCTTTTGTTCTCGGCTACGAACATCAAACAACATAGTCATTGCCTCAGCAGCGGCTGTGCTCTCATCTAAGAGGGATGCGTTTGCCAATTCCATTCCTGTTAAGTCAGATACTACGGTCTGGAAATTTAAAAGGGCTTCAAGTCTACCTTGGGCAATTTCGGCTTGATATGGAGTGTAAGCCGTATACCATCCCGGATTTTCAAGAATATTTCTTTTAATAACAGACGGGGTCAAACTTTCATGGTAACCAAGGCCAATATATGTACGAAAAACTTCATTTTGCTCTGAAAGTTCTTGAATATGGGCCAAGAATTTATGTTCGCTCATGGCAGCATGAAGCGCCAATGGCTTTTTTAAACGAATATCATCGGGAATTGTCTCGTAAATGAGCTGATCCAAGGTTTCCGTACCTACGGTTTTGAGCATGTGCTCTTGATCTTCTTCCTTAATGCCTATATGGCGTAAAGCAAATACATCTGTCTTCATAGCTTGTGATAAAAGTGGCGTAAAATTAGGCATTTAATCCCTTAAAAAAATCACATAATTGCTCATCTAGGTGAAAGTTTTTAACTAATCGGGGAGTTTATGAACAGTTTGGTTAATTTAGTAAGGTGAAGCTCCTAAACCGTATTTTTGACTTTTATATTGACGCAAGTATACATGTAGCGTTAGGAATCTATGCACTAGTTTTGGTAACGGAGCTTACCCTTGGTTACGGAATAGATTATCATCTTGCGTGGTTTCTCTTCATGGGGTCTATTGCGTGTTACAATTTTGTGAAGTACGGGGTAGAGGCAAAGAAGTATATTCTTGTAGCAAATAGATATCATAAAAACATTCAGTTCTTTAGTTTTATTGCACTTGCAATAGCGTGTTACCACGGATGGTTTTTAAAACTAGAGGTGTGGATGGGTGTTGGTATCCTGGTGGCATTAACCGGGCTTTATGCGGTGCCGTTATTACCTCATGCAAAAAATCTGAGAAGTTGGGGTGGACTTAAAATCTTTATTGTTGCTTTAGTATGGGCTGGAACAACTGTTGTTCTTCCCGTGCTCTCGGAAGGTGATTCTTTGGAAAAAGATGTGTGGATAGAAGTTGTACAACGATTTTTATTCGTGCTAATTTTATTAGTACCCTTTGAAATTCGTGATTTGGCCTATGATAGCCCTAAATTGAAAACTTTGCCTCAACGTTACGGAGTTGCTAATACCAAAATATTTGGCTCTCTGGCAATTTTGCCGTTTTTCTTTTTAATTCTTCTAAAAGATAATGCTTCAATATCTGAAATGATTGCCGGCGGAATCATATTTTTGATATTGGGCCTAGTAATGTTCATAACCAAAAGACAACAGAATAGATATTTTTCTTCGTTTTGGGTAGAGGGTATTTCTATACTCTGGTGGATATTATTACTGGTATTGAAACAGTTGTTTTAATCTTTCTTTTCAAGGAATTGCTTCATCTCTAGCTTGTCTTTTTCTGATAGACTCCGTAAATCTGCCTTATGGCACAATGCAGTTAGCTGTGTATTCTCTTTGGTCGCTTTTGAGCATGTTTTGCACATGAATAGGTGAAAACGCAATTTTATTTTTTCCATAAAAGTTGCTTCCCTGTATTGGGCTTTGTTGCAAATTATGGCGGCTTTGTCGCAAGAAATCATAGTTTAAAACCAATTTTGATTAAGGCAACCCATTAAAGCTGTTCTAGCTCTATGTATCATTACCCAGAGATTAGACGGATTAATACCTAGCTCATTACAAATATCTTCGGTACTAATTCCTTGAATGGTTTTCATTGTGAAAACCATAGCTTGTTTTTTTGGTAATTTAGAAATGCAAGATTGTATGGCAAGTCCTAATTCTTCATTTTCTATATCGCTGTTTTCAAAGGAACTAAAGGGGTCCGCAACTTGTTCTTCAAGCCAGTCGCCTTCAGCATCAGTTTGCGAACTATAGTTCATTCGCACTTCTGCTTTTCCCTTTTTTGAATTAATTTTTCTGTAATGATCTATTACTTTTCGCTTTAAAATAGCAATTAGCCATGTACGTTCGGCAGCATCTCCTTTGTAATTTTTAGCAGATTTTAAACCGGCCATGAAAGTTTCTTGTACAAGATCTTTTGCTACTTCAGCGTCGCTAATACGGCCAATTGCGTAGTTAAAAAGGTAATCTGCATATAAGTCTACCCAAGTATCGGGTTTTAGTTGGTGTTCTGCCATACATTTTGTGTCGTTATCAAAAGTAATGGAATTAGATTTAATGAGCCTCAATTTTTTTTCATTCTCTCCAATATAATTTAATGCCGCCATAATTACTATTTTTGATTAAACTTAAAAGCTATGAAATTCTACTACTTACTTCTGGTGTTGTGTGTTATGAACTTGGGCTGTGCTCAAAGTAAAGGAAAACCTATCACAGAATTTTCACAGAATGATATAGATTCCGGGATTTTAGTTGATGTACGTACTCCTGAAGAGTATGCTGGCGGTCATTTGGATAATGCCGTTAATATGAATCTTTTTGATGTAGATTTTGTTAAAAATATGGACGCGATAGCTAAAAATAGGGCTGTTTATGTCTATTGTAAGAAAGGAGGGCGTAGTGCCAAAGCTGCTCACATTCTAGACTCTCTAGGTTTTAAAAAAGTAATTGACCTAGAAGGTGGTTACGATGCCTTTATTGCGAATAAAAGAAATTAAAGTAGTTTTTCTCCAACTTCCAACCAATTATTTACCCGTTCAAAACCAGTGGTGTTTACGTTGTGAGGGGAAGTAAATAAAAGAGATCTACCTTCAAAAGTTTCTAAATTGTAGCTGCGATCGTCAATAAGTACATCGCCACGTAATATGTGTTTATGTCCGCAAAGTATGCGATTTTCCCATGGAATAAAGGAAAAGTGCTCATCTAGCCACTCGGATTTTTCTTCTAGGGAGTTTGGAAATTGCATAGCCGCAGATGCAATATAGACCTCGTGCTTCTCACTTAATTTTTTAAGTACGGCTTGGCCATGTTCTATAGGTTTCAGATTTCGAAAAAAACCTCTGTTCCTAGCATGGTCGCGAACACTTTGTTGTCTGTCTACCGGAACTTTGTTCCAAGCCTCACTGCCATGAAAGAAGTCTAAAGTAAGGTTTTCACTAAACTGTTTATTATAAACTTCTATATGCGCTCCGTAGGTGTCTGCTATCACCTCGTCCATATCAACAAATATAACCATGTGTTTTTTTTGCGAAGGTCTAAAAACCAAATGAGATGTCTAATGCAAATAGGAGAAATAGTAATTATTTAACCTATCATTAGTATTTGGATTTAAAGCATAAAAAAAGAGGGCGTCCCCACACCCTCTTTTAAACCGTTAAAAAAATTACTTTTGATATAACCTTTTCAACCTACTTATGTTTAGTAAATATATAAGAAAAAACTTACAAAACATAATCTTGGTTAATTTTTTTTAAATTTTCTACAAATTAATGGGGATATATATTAGTTAAGCAGACCTGCTCTTTCCAGTAAGGCTTCTACTTTGGGTTCAGCTCCTCTAAAGCGTTTGTAGAGAACCATAGGGTTTTCGGTGCCACCTTGAGAAAGAATATTATCTTTAAACTTAGTAGCTATTTCCTTACTAAAGATACCATTTTCTTTAAAATAAGCAAAAGCATCTGCATCTAAAACTTCAGCCCATTTGTAACTGTAATATCCTGAAGAATAGCCTCCTTGGAAAATATGAGAAAAAGCCGTACTCATACAGGTTTCTGCTGTTTCAGGGTATAGATTTGTGCCTTCAAAAGCTTTACTTTCGTGTTGTTTTACGTTAGTGATGCCAGTTGGGTCAACCCCGTGCCATGACATATCCAGTAGTCCAAAGCTAAGTTGACGCAAGGTTTGCATACCTTCTTGGAAAGTTGCAGATTCTTTAATTTTTTGAACCAATTCCATAGGGATAACCTCTCCTGTTTCGTAATGTGTAGCAAAAAGCTCTAGTGCTTCTTTCTCGTAACACCAGTTTTCCATCACCTGACTAGGTAATTCTACAAAATCCCAAAAAACCGAGGTTCCCGAAAGGCTAGGGTAGGTGGTATTTGCTAGCATACCGTGTAATCCATGACCAAATTCATGAAATAGTGTGGTAACCTCATTAAAGGTCAAAAGAGAGGGTTTGCTAGGAGTAGAACGCGTGAAATTACACACATTGGATATGTGCGGTCGTACATTTTCTCCCTTACGTTGGTATTGCGGTTTGTAGGAAGTCATCCAAGCACCACCACGTTTTCCTTTTCTAGGGTGAAAATCTGCATAGAAAACGGAAATGAAGTTATTAGAGGTGTCATAAACTTTGTAGGTTTTTACCTCTTCATGGTATTTGTCAATATCGGAAACTTCTTCAAACCTTAGGTCGAATAATTTTTCGGCTACTTTAAAAACTCCTGAAATGACATTTTCTAATTTAAAATAAGGCTTCAATTTCTCATCATCTAAGTTAAAGAGCTTTTGTTTTAACTTCTCAGAGTAATAACTGCCATCCCATTTTTCCAATCGGTCTATATGGTCCAGTTCTTTTGCAAAATCTTCAAGTTGGGAGAACTCCTTCTCTGCAGCAGGTTTGGCTTTTACCAAGAGTTCGTTTAGAAACTCATGCACTTTCTCAGGTTTTTCTGCCATACGTTCTTCTAGAACAAAGTCTGCATGCGTTTTGTAACCCAATAAATTGGCGCGTTCAAACCTTAGCTTAGCAATTTTGAGCACGTTTTCCTGATTGTCAAGCTCATCGTTGTGAAAAGCCTTACTGCCAAAAGCCAATGCCAGCTCTTTGCGGAGCTCACGATTTTTGGCATATTTCATAAACGGAATATAGCTTGGGTAGTCTAATGTTATCAACCAGCCGTCTTTATCCTTAGATTTTGCCATTTGTGCAGCAGCCTCTTTCTCACCTTCAGGTAAACCGTCTAAGTCGTTCTCATTAGTGAGGTGCTTTTCGTATTTGTTAGTTTCGGCAAGTACATTTTCCCCAAATTTTAGTTTCAATTTAGAAAGCTCGGCATCAATTTCACGAAGACGTTTTTTTTTGTCATCATTTAGATTGGCTCCGTTTCTACTGAAACTTTTATATTTTTTATCCAGTAAGGTTTGTTGTTCTATTGTTAAGTCTAACGCAGCTTTTTGGCCATAAACGCTTTTTATACGTTTAAATAAAGCTTCGTTCAGGGTAATGTCATTACTAAATTCAGAGAGTAGGGGGGAAATTTCCTGAGCTATCTTTTGAATTTCTTCATTTGTCTCGGCAGAATTCAAATTAAAGAAAACGCTAGAAATACGGTCTAATTGCTGACCTGCGAATTCCAAAGCTTCTATAGTATTTTCAAAAGAAGGTTCAGCTGGATTAGCCGTTATTTGGTCTATTTCCGCCCTTGCATCTTTCATTGCCTGTAAAAAGGCAGGCTGAAAATGAGAATTTTCAATTTTAGAGAATGGGGCTGTATCAAAAGGAGTCAATAAGGGATTCATATGACGTAAGATTTTTTGGGTTTTAAGATTTTATGGGATTGTTCTTCAATTGTATTCTAGTATTTACAAGGTCTAATATAAGGGCAAGGCCCGCTAGAAGAGCGGATAATGCGGCTCCGGTTACAAAAGCAAAATTACGGTCCGCCCCGGTCAATACTTTATCTCTTACAAACCTATATTGGTCCGTGTATTCCGTGAGCCCTATGCTTCCATCTCTGTTAAGGTCAAAATGGACTAATTGCATTTCGTAGTATTTCCAACGGAAAAAAACTAAAATGAGAATTAAAACATACATCGAGAAGAAGAATAAAGAGCTTCTCCAAAGACTTCTTAGATAAACGTTTAGGATTTTTTTCTCAACAATAGCCAAGATAATGATAGCTGTTACACCAAGTATAAATCCAATAAGTGAAGGGTAATTCATAAAGGGTAATTTTTAATGACCTGTACTTTTAATCGATAATCGAGATTAAATGCTCCGAGGCTTGCCTCGAAATCAAAGTGTATTTCTTTTAATGCCTTGTGGGCTTGCCCCGAGGTAGTTTACTTCTTAGTGTTAACAGATTTAGCACCTTCTATCACTTTTTGTTTAAGGCCTTCTTTGTACAGAATAATTTTATCAAGAACGCATTTGTCCGAGCTGCCTATAATTTGTGCTGCTAAGATTCCTGCATTTTTGGCTCCGTTAAGAGCTACTGTAGCTACGGGAACACCTCCTGGCATTTGAAGAATAGATAAGATAGAGTCCCACCCATCTATAGAATTACTACTTTTTACGGGAACACCTATTACGGGTAAAGGAGACATGGATGCTACCATACCTGGAAGGTGAGCTGCACCACCAGCACCGGCAATTATTACGGTGTAGCCGTTGGTGTGTGCATTTTTACTGAAATCAAAAAGTTTTTCGGGGGTTCTGTGGGCAGATACAATGTCTACATCTACCTCAATGTCAAATCCCTTTAAAATATCTATGGCGTCTTGCATTACGGGCAAGTCGCTAGTGCTGCCCATTACTACTGCTACTTTACTCATATAATTATTTGCTTATCACTTTAATAGTTTCCTTTACTTGCTGCGCAATTCTACGCGCTTCGGAAATTGATTCGTTTACTATAGTAACATGACCCATTTTTCTAAAAGGCCGGGTTTGTTTTTTGCCGTAAATATGAGGCGTAACTCCTTCCATTCCTAAAATTTCGGACATATTTTCATAGACAACCTCACCTGTATGACCTTCGGCACCTACTAAATTTACCATGATACCCGCTACTTTACTTTTTGTATCGCCCAAAGGCAAGTCTAAAATTGCGCGAATATGTTGTTCAAACTGATTGGTGTAACTGGATTCTATACTGTAATGACCACTATTATGGGGTCTTGGAGCCACTTCGTTTACTATGATCTTATCATCTTTTGTTTGGAAGAGCTCAACAGCCAAAAGACCTACGTGTTGTATTTTTTCGGAAACTTTTAAAGCTATTTCCTGTGCTTTCTTAGCAATTTCATCGCTAATTCTTGCCGGACAAATTACATATTCTACTTGGTTGGCCTCAGGGTGAAATTCCATTTCTACCACAGGGTAGGTTTTTATCTCGCCACTAGCACTTCTGGTTACAATAACAGCAAGTTCATTTTTAAAGTCTATCATTTCTTCGGCAATGCACTCACCGGTAGGTAGTCCTTCTAAATCTTCTATTTTACGAACAACTTTTACGCCTTGGCCATCATAGCCAAATTGGGCCGCTTTCCAGATAAAAGGAAATGAAAGTGCTTCGTTTGAAATACTATCTTTTATTTCACTTTTATAGGCAAAGCGTTGAAAATCTGCTGTTGGAATGTTGTTATCCACATAAAAAAGCTTCTGCTTTGCTTTATTCTGAATAATTCTAAGTGCTTTGGTCGGAGGAAAAACCTTCAAGCCTTCTTCTTCAAGTTTTTCAAGGGCAGAAACATTTACGTTTTCAATTTCAATGGTAAGCACATCTACCTGTTTCCCTAAATTGTACACGGCATCAAAATCCATCAGGTCTCCCAAAATAAATTCATTACACGCTATTTTTGAAGGAGCTTCGGTTGAAGAGTCCATAACCACGGTATGAATATCAAATTTACGGGTTTCGTAAAGTAACATTTTTCCAAGTTGGCCTCCACCCAGGATTCCCAGTTTAAATGGTGAAGAAAAGTAGTCTGATGAATTTTCTGTTGACATGCAATTGATTTATAACTAGTGCAAAAATACATCGAATTCTTAAAACGCAAGGTGTGTACTTAAAAAAGCAAAATCAAAGTGTTATATTAGCCGTTCTTTAAAAATTTGATGTGATAAAGCTACACGATAAACATTTTAAACCCTTCTTAAGCGAAGCACAGATAAAAGCTGCAGTAAAAAGCGTTGCCGATCAAGTTGCTGCCGACTATAAAGACGAAACCCCCATTTTTGTGGGAGTGCTTAATGGGGCATTTATGTTCATCTCGGATTTTTTGAAGGAATATCAACACCCTTGCGAGGTGTCGTTCGTAAAATTGAGTTCGTACCAAGGGTTGACCTCTACAGGTATTGTAGAGACACTTTTAGATGTTTCTGAGGATATTGAGGGACGTAGTGTTATTATTTTAGAGGATATAATAGATACCGGCCGTACGCTTAAAAAGCTAGTACACCTTTTCTCAAAAGCAAACGTAAAAGAGTTTAGAATTGCCAGTCTTTTTTATAAGTCTGAAGTATATAATGGTGAGTACACCATTGATTATGTGGGTATAGATATACCTGATAAATTTATTGTGGGGTACGGTTTAGATTATAATGAGTTAGGCCGAAACCTTAAGGAAGTTTACCAATTAAACCAAAAACATATGATTAATCTCGTGCTGTTCGGGAAACCGGGTGCTGGAAAAGGGACCCAAGCGGAATTTTTAAAAGATAAGTACAACCTGAAACACATTTCTACGGGAGACCTTTTCCGTTATAACATGAAAAATGATACCGAATTGGGTAAATTGGCTAAATCATATATTGATCGTGGCGATTTAGTTCCTGATGAGGTAACTATAAAAATGTTGCAAGATGCAGTTGAAAAAAACCCGGAGGCAAGCGGATTTATTTTTGATGGTTTTCCAAGAACAACGGCTCAAGCAGAGGCTCTAGATACTTTTTTGACTACAAAAGAGATGAAGATTGATGCTACGATTGCTTTAGAGGCTAATGATGAGGTTCTTATTCAACGCTTGTTAGAGAGAGGTAAAGTAAGCGGCCGTAGTGATGATCAGGATGAATCTAAAATCCGTAATCGTTTTGATGAGTACAACGAGAAGACTGCACCGTTAAAAGATTTTTATGAAGCTCAAAATAAGTTTCATAGTGTAAACGGTATTGGTGCTATAGATGAGATAACCCACCGTTTGGGTAAAGTTATTGAAGAACTATAGTTTTTCAATTTCTAAAATTATTTAAGAGAGTTGAAACGAGGGTTAAACCAGTTTCAACTCTCTTTCTGTCTTTATAAGACTAACTTCTAATGGCATAGCATGTTATAGCTTCATGTGAAATGCGTATTTTTGCGCAAAAGTTGACTGTCGTCAATATATAATTCAGAATATTTTTATGACCGAGGGTAATTTTGTAGACTACGTTAAGATTTATGCGGAATCTGGTAAAGGAGGAAAAGGCTCTGTGCATTTGCATAGGGAAAAGTACATTACCAAAGGTGGTCCTGATGGGGGAGATGGAGGCCGTGGAGGTCATGTGATTTTACGCGGAAATCAAAATTTATGGACGTTAGTTACATTTAAGTTCAAAAAACATTTTAAATCCGGTCACGGTGCGCACGGTAGTAAATCACGTAGTACAGGATCAGATGGGGAAGATGTATACTTAGATGTTCCATTGGGTACGGTAGTAAAAGACCCAGAAACCTTGGAAGTACTTTTTGAGATTACCGAACACGATGAAGAGAGAATTTTAGCCGAAGGCGGAATGGGAGGAAGAGGTAACTGGCATTTTAAGACCAGTACCAATCAGACACCAAGATATGCGCAACCTGGAGTTCCGGGGCAAGAAGTAGAAGTTATACTTGAGCTGAAGGTATTGGCGGATGTAGGTCTCGTGGGCTTCCCTAATGCCGGTAAATCTACATTGTTATCAGTGATAACATCAGCTAAACCAAAAATTGCAGCATACGAGTTTACAACCCTTAAACCCAATTTAGGAATTGTCGAATATCGCGATTTTCAGAGTTTCGTTATGGCAGATATCCCAGGGATTATTGAAGGTGCAGCCGAAGGAAAAGGGCTGGGGCATTATTTCCTGCGTCATATAGAACGTAATGCTACTTTATTATTTTTAATACCTGCGGATAGTAAGGATATAGGGAAAGAATACCAGATTCTTCTTGATGAATTACGAAGATACAATCCGGAATTATTGGATAAAGAGCGTTTAGTAGCCATTTCTAAAAGTGATATGCTCGATCAAGAACTGATAGAAGAGATGAGCGTAGAATTGGATAAAGATTTGGAGAAGGTACCATACATGTTTATTTCATCTGTTGCACAACAGGGTATTACAGAATTGAAAGATAAGCTTTGGGGAATGTTAAATAGTTAGTGTTCGCTAACTTTTTGTCCAATTAAAATTCCTTACATTTAATAAAACTGGACTATGAAAAATGTCTTTACATTATTGTTTATTTTACTCTTGGTCTCGTGTAATGCGATTAAGGTAAATTATGATTATGATAAAGCAACCGATTTCACTAACTACAGTACGTATAATTATTACCCTGATATGGATACGGGTCTAAGTGAACTTGATACCAAACGTTTATTGGACGCAGTAAATTCGGAAATGCAGCTAAAAGGTATACGTTTTTCTGAAGATCCTGATTTTTTTATCAACATAGAAAGTGAATCGTTTCAGGCTCCTAGAAATAACACGGTAGGTGTAGGGATAGGAGGAACGGGTAGAAGTGTTGGAGGTGGAGTTTCCGTAGGTATACCTGTCGGTCAATCTAAATTAGAAAGGGAAATTCGGTTTGATTTTGTTGATGTTAAAAAGGATGAACTCTTTTGGCAAGGGCAAGGTCAAAGTAGTTTTAAAGAAAATGTAACTCCAGAAATAAGAGAAGAGAAAATACACGCGTTAGCTACCAAAGTTTTTTCTAAATATCCGCCTGGCAAATAGAAATATGCACAGTTCCTGTATTTATATAAAGATGTTTTGAACTTTGTACAGTCTGTAGTGTTAAAAACTTTATACTGTAGGTAATTTATTATTGTATATTTTCGATTATCCTTTCATTAAAATTTATTCAATACGGTTTCTCTTTTATGCGAAACTGCTTATAAGGTATTTTTAAAAGGTAGTTTCTATCCCCATACGAACTTTAACTTAAATGTCCCCAATGCTAAAGCGTGCGCTTTATTATGTAGATAACCATAAGATAGAAGTGGTTCACACCCTATTTGGAAAGGAAAAAGTCCTTTTGAACGGAAAAACTGTTTCTAAAAAGATCTCGGACGCAGGAGTGGAGCATACTTTTACTATTGGTGAAAACAGATATTGGGTTGCCCAAAGGGATGCTTCCTACGGGGATAAGTTAAATCGGTTTGAAGTCCGCAAAAATGGCTCTCCAATCTCATTGGTAAATATTTTATCTCAAAAATCCTCTAACCAGATGTTTGCCGTGGTTATCCTTTGCGGTCTGGGCTCTGGCTTTATTCTAGGCGTTATTATTTATAAGTTGCTCTGGCCTACAGTGAGTTCATAAGCTCTTACTATTAAAATTAGTTGTCAACCTCCACCCGTACTCCTTCCGAATGACTAGAAAACTCAGGTGCATACATACTTTGTATGGTAGTTATGCCATTACTGAAATCTCCGGCATTGTTTACTCTTAAGTCGTATTCAAATACGAAAATTTACTTTTGAGGTGGTTAAAAGGCTACTGTAACATCTATTTTTCTATTCAAAATACAGGTTAATTACCATTCAAGTTGTAGTATTTACCGCTCGTCATAATAGGTGGATTATTGCTTCCGTTCGCATTGTCAAAATTACCGTTGGTCATAAATTCGTTTCTAATCCTAAGAGGGTGAGCTACTTTTACATCAGAAATAAAAAACAAATCAATAACAATTTAAATTTAATATCATGAGAAAATCAGTAATCGCCTTCGGAATTCTAGTTAGTTTAATGTCTACTACTGCAAATGCAAACAATAAACCTTCTGACAAAGCAATACGACCAATAAAAGCAACAACAACCAACGTAGCACCTTTAAGTTTGGCTGTTGCTCAAAATGATTATGAAACGGTTAAAAAGTTTTTGGAACTAGGCTCTGACGTTGAGGTAAAGGATAAAACTATGGGGATGACTCCAATAATGTATGCCGCTAGATATAACAATGTAGAATTAGTTCAATTATTGATTAAAAAGGGAGCGGACTTAACGGAAAAATCCAAATTAGGTATGACAGCATTAGACTATGCAAAATTGAGTAACGCAGAGGATGCGGTAGCATTACTACAATCTATATAAGCTTTTTGTGAAACACATAGGAGTCTTTTAGAGACTCCTCTATATCCGTTCAACTAGAAATAATCAATAAATCAAACATATTATGAAACATGCTAATTATCGTATAGAAAATAAAAATGTGGAAGTGTATAATTCTTTTTTTGGAGTGGAGTCTATTCTTGTGAATTGTAAAAAAGTCTCTGAGGGGTTTTCATGGTTTGGAAAAGACCATCATTTCAAAATAGGAGATAATAATTACAGACTAAAGCCATATCTAAGTTTTTTATACATCGGAGGTGTAGGTGTATCAATATATAAAAATGGGCTTTTACAAAAAGAAGAGAACATTGTCAGCGTTTCGGATAAGCGAAAAATATTTCTTCGTACTGCTTTGAGTATTGCTCTTTGCCTTGCCATAGGTGGCTTTTTAGGGCTAGAGTTGGGCAGGGTTGTCTATCGTGTTTTTGAGATGGCAGTTAATTAAAAAAATAAATTCCGGTGATTGTTAGAAACCATCATTTTTATCTCTGCAGTATAGTACTGTAATTCTAAACCATTCCATGTGTTATTTCTCACCGTTTCTATAAATCTTTTTGAAAGTTCTAGAAATGCTAAAGGCACTAATTTAAAATAACAGAGAATGCTAATCGTACTAAAATTTTTAATTGAATTGCTAGCTGAGATAGTTCTTAGATGATAAAACGTTCATCGTTTAAGGGGAGCGTTCAAAACACCTATATTTGAACTTCATGCTCTATATGTATGCAAAGGCAATCGTAATTTATGGTAAAATGACAAACGATAAAATAAAAACCCAACAAGCCAAAAATTATAAAAATTTTGGCTTGGCGGTCCTAATAATAGTGGGTATAATAATATTCTTTCTTGTAATTGGAGCAATTGCCCATTATGGTTTTTTACACGGTGTAGCGGATAGTGCCGGTGTTAATTCTCCTGCTTATAAGGCAGGAGTTGCTTTTGGGTATTCATTTGGAATGATGGTGATTTTTTATTTTCAAAGTGGGTTGTTTTTTGGTAATCTTCTTGCATTGGTGGCCTCTTTGGAGAAAAGAAATGTTTTTTATCTTGTCCTTCTTCACGGTCTTCTTGGTTGGTATTATGTTGTTTATTATGCCCTGACCAGAAAATCTTTATCAATTAATTATTAAATGAGAATATTTACTTTTTTAGGTAAACATCTTTTCTGGGTACTTCAAATCCTGGGGTGGGGAATTATATTTTTTTTTATTGGTTATGCTGCTTTTATCGATGGCAATTCTCTTTTTGACACGACCTTAATAAGTAGCTCTATTTTTATCGCGGGTGTAATTACTACTAGTATATATAGGTGGTTGTTAAAGAAGTATTCAACTCTGGAATTTAATCTCATAAATATTTCAAGGGTTATTGGTCTGGCATTTGTATGTTGTATGCTTTGGGTACTGATATTATATTTATTTAAACACTTTATAGTACTTGACCATGCGGGCAGTGGCTCTGAAACTCATAAGGAACATGAAGGTATAGCAATTACATTGGGGCCAATGATTCTTGGATTGGCTTTGTTAAGTGTATGGACGTTATTGTATTACATTGTAAAGTCTCTTCGTAATCATAATCAAAATAGAATAGAAAGATTGCAATTGCGTGAAAGTATAAAGAATGCTCAATTAAATATTTTACAAGGTCATGTAAATGGTAAATTTTTAATAAAGGTGTTACATAGTATTAGAAAACAAATGCCTTTGGATACAAAAAACGCTAGAAAAATGCTTACAGATCTTTCAGAGCTTTTAAGGTATTCTCTTTCAAATCAAAATGTGAAGAGCATATCTATTAGTCATGAAATGGATATGGTACAGAAATACTTAGAACTATATCAAATTGATGCTCCCAATACTATCAAACTAAGTAACGAAATGAACTCCGAATTTTTGGATAACACAGTTCCTCCAATGTTGTTAATAAGTATGTTTGAATTAATGTTGGATGATGCTGTTGTAAATGGAGCTAACAAAAGAGAATTAAGGCTGTATTGTGAAAATTTAGATGATAATATGGTACTAGGTTTACATACAAGTGGAGTTTTAAATACGGGTCTGAAAGAAGATACTGGATTTAAAAAAGTCAATCAACGCTTGAGGCTTTTGTATGGTAAGAGAGGTACTTTAAGTATTATTAAAGAACAAAAACTAATTAAGCTCTATATTCCTAGATATCAAAACAGAACAGAAGAAAAGTAAAATGAAAATAACTAGACTTCGAAAAGAGTTACTTTTCTATATTTTGCAAATATTGGGATGGTATGCAGTTTACTCTACTGTATTTCTTTTCAAAGAGTTTAGCTTTACCTACAGGGTATATGATTTTTTAACTTCAGGTTTATCGGCAATTATTTCTACGTCTATTTATAGAATCTATTTGAAAAACAATGTAGATTTTGAAATTTTTAGTAAAAAAAACGTGATTAGATTACTTGTTGCATTTGTATCCTGTTCGGCCTTGATATACTCGCTTGTAAGTTTATTTGAATTGGCATATGAAAAAATATGGGGTAAAACTGACGGTGAATTGGAATGGCTTAAGGAGAATGTAAATTTCATAATTAGAATATTCGATACAACTGTAATAGTACTGTTATGGACCATTGTATATTTTATATTCAAATTTATCTTGGAAGCGAATAAAAATCACCTATTACAATTAGAATTAAATACCACCTTGAGAGAGGCACAATTGAATACTTTAAAAGGGCAAATAAATCCACATTTTTTATTCAATAGTATAAATAATGTCAGGGGATTGATGCTTGAAGATGTGGGTAAATCGCAAGAAATGATTTCCAAACTATCGGAAATGTTGGAATATGCATTTGCCAAAAATACTGTAGATGCTATTCCATTATGTGAAGAGTTGGAAATGGTAGAAAACTATATTGCGCTTTCAAAAATACAAATGGAAGATCGGTTGCAATATGTTGAAGAAATAGATGAAGAAGCATTACAGATTCCTATACCTCCTATGATAATTCAGTTGTTGATAGAGAATGCCGCTAAGCACGGGATTGCCAATCTCAAAGATGGAGGAGCTATAACATTGAACGTTACAAAAGACAACGAAAACTTATTTATAACCGTAGCAAATACGGGAAAATTAAAAATAGCGAAGGACTCTACGCAGCTGGGGTTAAAAAATATCCGGCAACGATTGCGCCTCTTGCATGGTCAAAAGGCTTCTTTTTCATTAAAAGAGATAGAAGGTGAGGTTGTTGCTAGCATAAAAATTCCATTAGAATGAAACAGATTAGAGCGGTAATAGTTGAAGATTCAAGACTGGCAAGAAACGAATTGAAAGAATTGTTAAAAGACTATTCTGAAATTGAGTTGATAGGCGAAGCAGAAAATGTTGACAATGGGGTAGAGTTGATAAAAAAAACAAAACCCGAGCTTCTATTATTAGATATAAATATGCCAGAAAAGGATGGTTTTGAGCTATTGGAAATGCTCGATGAGGTTCCAATAACGGTTTTCACTACAGCCTATGACGAATTTGCTATTAAATCTTTTGAGTATAATGCGTTGGACTATCTTTTAAAACCAATAAGCGAAAGCCGTTTTGCATTGGCGATAGAAAAGGTTAAAAGTAAAATTGAGAAAACTAAGGCCCCAGAAGAACTAAAGAGTGAGCGGTTGACGGAAAACAGCCAGATATTCATTAAAGATGGAGAGAAATGCTGGTTGGTCAAAATTGGGGATATTTCGCATTTTGATATTGTGGGTAATTATACCCGAGTTTTTTTTGAAGACCAAAATCCAATGCTCTACAAATCCCTAAATCAAGTAGAGGAAAAACTGCCTACTCAGAACTTTTTTAGAGCGAATAGACAACAAATCATCAATACCAATTATATTGGAGATGTGGTGCCATGGTTTAACGGAAAACTAAAACTTACCATGAAAAACGGAGTGGAAGTTGAAGTTTCTAGGCGACAATCTTACCTTTTTAAAGACCGCATGAGTTTGTAAATTTATCCGCAAGTTTATATTGAACTACAAACTACTATTCACCAACCACCACCCGCACACCCTCAGAATGACTTGAAAACTCAGGAGCATACATGCTTTGAATGGTAGTTACGCCATTGCTGAATTCTCCGGCATTGTTTACTCTTACGTCATATTCAAAGACATGAACTCCCTTTGGTAAATAATCGAAAAAGAAATTGGTACTGGCATCTTTCGTGCTTTCATAATAGCCAAGCCCATCTTGCCATTTATAACTTGAAATTACATTTACAGGCTCAAAACCAGCTGCTCGCATGTCTTTTATATGAACGAATTCCATATCTCGGTCAGCACGAAGTTCAATTCTCACCTTTACTAAATCACCCACTTTTAAGGATGTAGCTTTGGTGATTTCTGTTATTTTTTCACCTGTATCTGTATCCTTCTTAAGAAATAATTTTTTCTTAAGCTGCAAAGGGGTTTTTGCTGATGTAATCTTATCAAGGTCCTCAAAATATTGCCAGTAAAGGGCACCCCAGGCAATGCCATTCCCTTTTTTGGTTAGCTGTACTTCGGCCATCTGTGGCTCTACTTCAATCGTGTTCCAAGAGGTTTTAAAGTATCCTGTTCCTGCTTCCACTTTAGTGTTTTCTAGTTTTTCACCATCAATTGCTTTACCTCCAACCGTAACATCAACTGCATCGGTAACGGAAAGCCAATCGCTGCCCTGTAGAAGAAGTGCGTAAACGGCTTCCGATGTAGCTTTGGTTGTAGACCATTGGTTGGTCTGTTTATGTTTTAGGAGCCAAATTTTTAAGTTGTCAATAGTTTCAGTGTCGTTTTCTATTTCACCAAAAGCTTCTATCAAAAGCGCTTGCGTTTCAATGGGTGCCTGGTACCAAGACCAAGAGGCGGTGTTTTCTTTCCAGTACATTCCTAATTCTTCTGAAATAATACTGTTTTCCTTAAGTCCTTTAAGAATTTTATTAGCCGTGGCGGTGTCTCCCATCCTTTTTAAGGTCAATGCCAACATGCCTTTGGAATAAAGCCCTTTTTTGGTCCAATATTTTTTAGCTTGTCCAAGATAATACGCCCTAATTTTATCGACTTCCTTTGAGGTTTTAATATCGGTAAAGAAGCTGCGCATGTACAAATAGTGAATTTGTATCTGGCTTAAATGATCATGATTTATGTTGGAAGCGTATTTCTTCATTTGCTCGTACTCTTCTACAAATTCGGCATCCAAATAAGCAATGGCCTTTCGGGTCATTTCTTCCGCTTTAGACTGGTTTTCGGGTGTGGCAGAGGTTACGTTCAGTTTGTTTAAATGGCCAATTCCCGTAATAATATGTTGGGTGATGAACCGGTTGTCAGAACCACCGCTAAACCACGGCCATGCCCCGGATGATTTTTGGTTGTTCTTCAATTTATCAAGTGCACGGCTCTGTGCATCTTTCATTTTGTTGAGGTCGAATAAAAGCGCAATTCGTTTTTTCTGTTCGGTCTCAGATTGCGCATCGCGTAACCATGGGGTTTCTTGAATTAAAAGGGATTTCAGTTCTTCATTCTTTTCCAAGTTGCTCAGTAACGCATCGGAACTGGCCCATTGGTCAAATACCGCTTTTATTCTTTTGTTTGAATTCGCAATATGGCTTGCCAAAGTGTTGGCATAGTATCGGGCAAAAGTTTGCTCGTTACAGTCATAAGGATACTCCATTAAATATGGCAGTGCCTGAACGGCATACCAAGCTGGGTTGGAAGTGATTTCCAAAGTAAGTTTATGATGTTGTATTGTAGTTGAGGTATTATCCCTCAATTTATCTAAAACAAAGGTTTTGGTCTGATTGCTACGTACCCACATCGGTAAGGTTTCCGTAACTAACATACGGTTGGTCAAAACGGGAAGCACACTTTGTTCGCCATCACTAAAATCGCCCGCTTTTGCTATCACGGTATACTGAACGGCCTGAAGGTTTTCTGGAATTTTAAGTTGCCATGAAACCTGAGTGTTCCCTAACGAGTCTACCGCGAATTCATTTTGAGCTTTCGTACTTAATAATTGTTCGGTGACGTCTTTTCCTGAAAGTACATCAACAAGTATAAGTTTCGCTTGTCCAGATAGCTTTTTATCCGTGAGGTTCGCAATTTTAGTACTTATGCTGATTTCATCACCTTCACGCAGAAAACGCGGTACGTTTGGCATCACCATTAGTTCTTTTTGCGTAACGGTCTTTAACCTCTTAACAGAACTGTGCAGATCTTTTGTATGGGCCAATAATTGTAGTTTCCATTTGGTAAGCGCTTCTGGCGTGGTGAAGTTGAACGAAACATTTCCTTCTTTATCCGTTCGTAATTCAGGAAAGAAAAATGCCGTTTCCTGAAGGTTTGTACGGATTTGTACTTTTTCTAAATCCGTTTTCTTTTCAACTTTGTTAGTTGAGGTATTGTGATTGGTTAACCCAATTTCATTTTCTTCTGGAGCCATTGAAGAGGTAATGACAACTTCTTCCAATAGCGCACTATCCTCCATTAGGTCTACAGGGGCACCGCTCATTGCCATTTTTCTGGTTAATAAACCTCTGCTATAGTTCCCATTACCAAAATGTAACCCAAACCAGTTAAAGGAGTCGTACTGTTGCGGTGAGTAGCTATATCTGTCTGTATCCAGATAGGTTCGGAATGAATTCGTGCCAAAGCTGGAATGGGCATTAGCGTAAATGGAGGAATAATAGGAGCCTCGTGCAAGTGGATTAAAATTCCATCCGTGTGGTCTAAAAGTATCTAAAGAGGCATCGTACATGCTTGCCAAAAGTTCGGCAGATACTTTTTCGCCTTGAGGTCCTTTTAATTTAAACGACCAAGTCTCTTCCATACCCGGCTGTAATTTATTTCTAAAAGTAGTGGTCTCGATTTCAAGTCGGTTTTCTGGATAAGGCACAGAAATAGATAACGTACCCGACTGAAAGGAATTATAGGCAGAAAACGTATAATTGATGGCAAATCCTCCTAAATCATTTTCAGTAACCGGGACTGTAAACGATTTTGAGTTTTGGTTCAATTGAATCTTACGTATATCAATAATTTCTTCTTCCTTCTCAATAGTAACGGTTACGGTCAGGTCCTCTGAGTTTGAGTATAATGTAATCTCAGCCTTGTCACCAATCTCATAATTAGGTTTATCTATTTTAATGTCGAATAGGTGGTTGTCCGCCAATTGTTTATCGGTATCACTGAAAAGTGTGGTTATGGCTTTTTCCTTTACAACTTGGCCAAATTTATCCTTGGTCTCCAATTCAATAACATATTTGCCCGACTCCCATTTTTTTAGGTTTTTTATGTCGAACGTACTAGATTTCTCAGTGTCAAAATCAGTTTGCCACACCAATTTACCTTTCGCCCAATGTATTGCTTGATCCTCTTTGTCATAGGCCTCATGTGGAAAAAGATTCTGATATTCTTCTTTGCTCCAATTTTTATAATCAGGGGCCGGCCAGGACCTAGAACGCAGCACCTGCTTTGGAGCTTGTAGTTTGTACATTTTCAAGGTTCCTTTTGCAGATATAGGTTGCCCATTAAGATTGGAGGTAGAGATGGTTACATTATCTTCATTTTTGTCCTTGTTCCATTGCTCGGGAACAGATATATTGGCGGTAAGCGCATGATAACCTACGGAGACAAAAGTAGTGGTGCTATGCGTTTCTCCGTTAATGTCCGTAACATCTGCACTAATTTCATAAGTAAAAGTGGGTAGGTGCTCTTTGGAGACACTATTATCGGGTATGGCTTTAAATTTTAAATCAAAACTACCTGAAGCATCTGTAGTAGTTTCTCCATGAGCTATTTCTTGGGGAGCATTGTTGTAATGGGGCATACGCCAGTAAAACCAGCGTGGAAAGTACACGGCGCGTTTTACACGGTAGCTTACCTTAGCATCGGTAATTTTACTTCCGGCATAAGCAGTAGCACTACCTGTAACTTTTATACTGTCATTTACTTTATAAGTCGCTGTAACAGGTTCAAAAGAGGTTTCAAATTTTGGGCGTTTGTATTCTTCTACGGAGAAATAATGCGTGTTATAGGCATCCAAGGAAATACCATCGGTTTCGATATGAAAATCTCCCGTTAGGCCTGAGCTTGGAAGTATAAACTCACCATTAAAAGAACCGAATTCATTCGTCTTAAATTCGAGTTCCGTTATTTCTTGGTCATTAACATCATACAAGGTTGCCGACACCTTTTCATTAGCTACCACTTTCGATTTTTCTTCAAAAGTTTCTATCAGAATACCTTTAAAGTAAACAGGTTGTCCTGGGCGGTAAATACTTCGGTCCGTAAAGAGAAAAATTTTGTTTGTAGCCTCGTTAGCTCTGCTTTTTTCCGGTTTTTTGTTTACATAATAATTGCCAAAGTAAGCCTTCTCATCATTATGATTGATTTCTACCGAAACGTCGTTCCAATTATCATTCGTTAAGGGAAGTGTTGCAAATCCCATTTTATCTGTTTTCTCAGTTTTGGAAGCATAAGGCTTGTTATAATTCTGCAGATAAGTAAACTTCATTTTAGCCCCTGAAATTGGCTTGCCAGAATTTCTATTGATTACTTGATATTTTTTTTCCGATTGGGCATTGGTTTCAATCAAAGCCATATTGGTCACCTGAATTTGACTAAAAGCAAAACTGTCTTTGCTTTTCTGTTCGGGTGTAGCCAAAATAATGTATTGTCCGTTTTCCAAAGGCGGTAGCAGCACTTCAATACCATGTTGTTGATAGTCTTTTTCATTTTGAAGTTGAGCGGACCAACTCTTTTTTTGTTTCAGTTTTTTTATAAAGGACAGTTGCTTTTTTTGCGGATATAGGCTGTTTAATTCCTTAATCTGTTTGTTGTCTACTTCGTAAGCGGACAATTGTAAGGAGGTCAGGTTTTTATAATTAACCAATAATTTTGAAGGCTGGTTAACCGGAATATATTTTTCCGTAACCATGGATAACGTTGGAGCCAGGATTTGAGATTTAAGTGATTTACACTGCTCGGCGCCCATACTATCGGGGAACTTGGCAATTACTTCATCGCACAGCACAATAGCCTCTTTCTTTTTCCAACGCGGTTCTTCGTTTGTTTTAGGTTGATAAGCTTGCCCTTGGGTATGGTATAACTTCGCTAGTTCATAACGGTACAATGCAGAGGTTTCATGGCGCTTTAGTTGCTCCGCAGAGTTTTTTAAGGTCTCCTCGTAAAGTGTTTCCTTATTTTTAAAAATGCCATTCTGGTAGACAAAGTTTAGGCGTTCAATATCGGCCATAACCAAAGGTTTTAAGTCAGGTTCGCCAAAATGAAAGAGAATGAGTTCTTGGTATACTTTCAATACTCTTGCCTGTAACGAAGTTTTGTCTTTGGTGCTCAAATTATGATGTGCAAACTGGTAGGCCTCGCATATAGTTTCCGTATCATTGATTTCATATTTATCCGCTGGTCGAGTAATATTGCTTTCATCACTTTTGAAGAACTGCAGTGCTGTGTGGGCTAAAATATCGTAAAGGGTAGGGCGGAAGCTGCCAGAACCCTTTTGTTGGTTCAATAGCTCTTCAAACCCTTGTAAATCTGTATTTTGAAGTTCTTTTGGGTTTTCCAGGGATGCCGTAAAATGAAGTTTGATTTCATGAAAAAGTGTAGTGAGGTCCCAAGTGCGGAAGTCAACATGGTCTACTTTTGTTTCCGTTGAAGTACGGTTGTAAAACTGATACCGGTTTTGTTGGAAATATTGCCAGTATAGATTGGCCAAATAACTTTCTAGAATGTTTTTGGTTGGGGTTTCCGCTTTTTTAATTTCCGCTTTAAAACGGTTGATGATGGTTAGTTGTGAATCTTCCTCTAAAGTCATGATATACTTTGAGGTAAAGAGCAATGCTTTGACGGTCTGTTCTGAATTTTTCTCTTTTTCAGCTTTCGCCGAAATAGTTTCAACCATCTCCAAGGCGGACTTGGTAAGGTCTTCGCTCTCTAGTTTCTGCACTTTTTTCCAAAGTGATGTATACGGATCTCCACTGTCTTGGGCTGATAGCATTTGCGAAAAAAGTATTACGGTTAATACGAGGGACAATCTTTTCATAGTATAAAATTACAGAACAAAACTGAGCAAAATCAATGCCAATAAAAATGATGAATGAGGGAACGGTAGGGTTGGGTTAGGTAATTAACCTTTCTTAAAATAAGAGAAAACTTATAAATATGCTTTTGGATTTCATATGCGTCAAAACTTAAGTTTTTAAAAACCATTACGCCATTTTCACAAGCCTACTTTTGGTATGAATTAAAACCTATATGATGGATAATAATTTTCTTGATACCTGGGCTTCTTCCCTGAAATCCGCTTTTATACTCCTTTTTCTTTTTATCTCCCTGCTCATTATAGCTTCGTAGCGAAGCCGGTTTATAAACTTTTTAAAAGGCCCCCGTCAATCGGAATTTGTGTACCTGTTATGTAGGCCGCGTTATCCGAAGCTAGAAAAGCAACAAGATATCCGTATTCTTTGGGGTCACCTATGCGTTTCACCGGTACTTTGGACTCCATATCCGCTAAAACTTCATCTTCAGAAATACCTAATTGTTCGGCTTTTTTCGAGTTCAATTGTGCAATACGCTCCGTATCAAAATAGCCCGTAAGAATGCTGTTTGCGGTTATGTTGAACGGCCCCACGTCTGTCGCCAACGTTTTGGCCCAAGTGACCACCGCAGCCCTAATGGTATTAGAGAGGGCTAAATACGATAAAGGCTCTTTTACCGATACCGAAGCTACGTTTATTATTCTACCCCATTTATTCTCTTTCATGTGCTTTAAAGCAAGTTCTGTGGTGTAGACGACAGTCTTAAAAAGCAGGTTGAAGGCCTCTTGATAATCCGGAGTTTGTTTCTCTAAAGAACTTCCGGCATCTGGTCCTTGGGTGTTGTTCACCAAGATATCTATGGAATTGCTCTCAAAAAACTTGAATATCGTTTCTCGATAGCCGTGAAAATCTGAAAAATCTACAACAAGGTAACCGTGTTTTTGAGTCTCGTTCGTTGGTAGTTCAGCAACTATTTTTTTTAGTTTTTCTTCGCTGTGTGACATGAGTGTTACACTGGCGCCACTCTCAGCGAGCTGTTGCGCTATAGCTTTTCCTATTCCTCCTGAGCTGCCACCTACTAATGCTCTTTTTTTTTCTAATGATATATTCATGGTAATAGATTTATGGGGATATGTAATTTCTATTTGTATTCTTCTCTCACAGGGCTAAAAACATCTATCAGTTTACATGGTGTAAGAGCCTTGCCACTATGTGAACTATGGGGTGGTATAATTACCACATCGTCCGCTTCATAGATTTTTGTTTCTCCATCAAGGGTGAATTCAAAACGGCCTTCTTGCACATGCATAATCTGTTCGTTCATATGCGAGTGTTCAGGAACTACTGCTCCTTCTTCCACGGTCCAAAAAGCAATGGACATATTTTTGGAATGTACAAGTTTACCGTGATAACCCGGCATGATTTCTTTGGATGAAATTTCCGATAAGTTCATTATATAGTATTTACTCTAACGAATATAAAAAGAATAGCAACAGCAATGAAAAAAGCCCCAAACCAAATTAATGATTTGAGGCCAAGTTTAGGATGGGTAATTATCGTCTGTGGAAATGTAATTTCCTGTTTTTTCTAACTTTTTAAAAGGAAGCTTATTCCCATTTTACAACTACTAGTTCGCACCGCCTATTCCACTCATGGTCTTCTTCGGTGCAGCTTTCTTCGGTTTCGCATTTTACAATGGGTTGTGATTCACCGTAGCCTTTTGCAATTATTCTATTTTGGGCAATTCCGTTTTTAACCATAAATTCTTTTGCGGAGTCGGCTCGTTTTTGAGAAAGGTCACGATTGTATTCAGAGTTACCTCTTATATCCGTATGCGTGCCGATTTCAATGACCATACCAGGGTTGTTTTTCATAATGGCAACTACCTTTGCCAACCTTTCCCTAGCTTCTCGTCTCACATACCAAAGGCTGTAGTCAAAATGAATTTCTTCAGTTTGAATAACGATTCGCTCATTTTCTCTGACAATGGCATCTTCTTTGGCAATTATGGTCTCTATTTTTTTAAGACGTTCGCGCTCTTCTTTTTCTTGGGTTGCTTTTTGTTTAATGGCTGTTTGCTTCTCTTTTTCTATTTGTGCCAGTTCCGCTGCCTTTTCCTGCTTCTTTTTTCGTTCTATTTCTGCTAAGGCCAGTTTTTCCTCAGCTTCTTTTTTGGCGAGGAGTTCCTCAGCTTTTTTAGCTTCACGTTCTTTAATGGAGTAAAGTGTAAGTGAACCATCTTTTACCGCATTTCTTTCGGTGTCGGAAATAAGGATTTTTGAGTTGTCTTCATATCCTTCTTTATTCGCCATAATACGATATTGACTGCTACATTCAATCTGGAATTTAAAGGAAGCATCTGCCGAGGTGATAATTTTCTCTATGGAATTTCCATCGGCATTTAAAAGTTCAATAGTGGCATTGACCAAAGGCTGTTTTGTGGTCTTATCGGTCAAAATACCAGCAATAAACTGTTTACAATCTTCTATGAGCAACGGTTTGGTTTCCGTAAAGGAATAGATATCATCACTTCCCTTTCCACTAGGGCGATTAGAAGAAAAATAACCGGTATTGTTGTCATGATCCAATGAAAGAGAAAAGTCGTCATAACCGCTGTTCACCGGTAAACCTAAATTATCAGGTTTTTGAAAAGTTCCATTCTCCTGTTTGGAAATAAATACATCTAACAAACCGAAGCCTGGGTGGCCATTGGAAGCAAAATATAGATTGCCCTTTTCATCAATAAATGGAAATTGTTCCTTTTTATCCGTATTGATATCCTCTCCTAGGTTGATAGGATTTCCAAAGAATCCATCCTTTTGAATGGTAACAAAGTATAGGTCAAACGAACCAAAACCACCTTCGCGATCAGAAGAGAAATAAAGTTTTGTTCCGTCCGGACTTAATGCTGGGTGTTCCGTTGAGAAATCATTACTGTTAAAGGGTAAGGGAGTGATATTACTCCAAGAATCCTCTACATATTCTGCACGATAAATTTTTAGGTTACTTATTTTATCATCTTCCGTTTTCTTTTTACTGTTTCTGGTAAAATAAATGGTTTTTCTATCTTTTGAAATGGCAAAAGTGCCTTCGTGCATTTTGGAGTTGATTACGCTGCTAATGGATGAGCTTAAACTATCTCCTTGTTCTATTTTTTCAATGGGATGGGAATAGATATCTAAATAGTTTTCATTGTTCCAACGATAGAGTTTAGGCAGGACACTTGAGTTTTTTCTGGAAGCGCTGTATACCAAATTGGAATCTATACGCGCGGCACCAAATTCGGATGTGGATGTATTCAGGTTGAGGTTTTTAATTTCAAATCGATTACCAATAGCCCCTACATTTTCTACATAGGTGAAGTTGTTTTCAATTTGGCTGACCTTATCGTCTTGTCCTTCCTCTGTATAAAAATCAACGAGCACTTTTTTTGCCTTTTCATATTCGCCTATCGCTTTTAAAGATTGGTTTAGCTTAAAATGATAGCTTTCGTCAACGTTTTCGCCATAATTGGAAATTAAATATCCATACCAACGGACGGCTGCCTTCATATTAAAAGTATGGTAGTAACTATCCGCAAGATTTTTAATCAGTTTTGAATTTTTGTTCCGTGGGAGCAACTGCTCATAAAGCGGAATAGCATCACTGTAGTACGCGCGTTCAAAATATGTGTCGGCACGTTTCAGTTCTTGTTGGGCGTAGGTTTGTACGGTTAAACCCAGAACAAACCATATGAAGAGTAGTTTTTTCATGTTTAGTAGAATCTAGGTGATTTGTCGTATCCTTTGCCGAGGCCCAGTAAATCGAGATTAAAAAGAACAAATATTTCATGAGAACCAGAACTGTAGGTGCTGAGGTTCGATAAGGTATAATCATAAGCATAACCAATACGCAAAGCAGGTGTGGCGGCAATGTTGAACATGGCACTCACGGAGTCTTCCAAGCGGTATGACAATCCCCCTTCAAATCGATTTAGAAAAAGGGCGTTCAGCGAAACATCCACAGTTAAAGGAGATCCCTCTACAATTTTTGCCAATGCCGAAGGTTTAAGTTTTAAATCGGGATTTAATTCATACACGTAACCCGAAGTAAGGAAAAAGTGAATATTTTCTGAGCCGATACGATTAATTCCATCCTTGTTTTCAATATGCTTTGTGGTTAACAGGTTGGGAGCAGAAATGCCGGCATAAAAATTCTGTCTGTGGTAAAAAGCACCAATACCCACATTTGGAAATGTACTGTTTATATTTTCGTTAAAAGCAGGGTCGTCTTGAAACTCAGGAAGCATAAAGCCGTCAAAATTGGTCTCAAAAGTGGTGAAGCCACCTTTTAGCCCTAATGAAAGGTTACTCTTGTCATCTAATTTTAAAATGTATGCAAAATCTGCATAGATATTATTTTCCTTTAAAGCACCATCTCCAATTTCATCCGTAATAAAAGATAGACCTACTTCCACTTTATCACTCATGGGAACATGTGTAAAAAAGGTAAGTGTTTTGGGACTTCCTACGGCATTTTTCCATTGAGAGCGGTACAATCCGCCAAAGTTGAGCATACCCACCTCATTGGTGGTATATGCAGGGTTCACAACGCTCATGTTGTACATGTACTGTGTGTATTGGGGGTCTTGTTGCCCATGGGCCGCAGCACACACGAACATCAGAAAAATAAAATATAGTTTTATTTCTTTCATGGTTTAGCGGTTAAGGTACAATCTGCCCTGTACCGGGTTATGACCTTCTTTATTATAATCTAGAATGTAGAAGTACACGCCATTAGGGGCTGTGCCGCTTCCGTTTTTTCCGTTCCAGGCCGGGCTGCTTCTGTCTCCTTTAAAGAGGGAAGTACCGTATCGGTTTAAAATTTCTAAAGTGAATTCAGGAAATATAATCTCAATATTGGGAATGAAGAACATATCGTTTTTACCATCTCCGTTAGGCGAAAATCCATCGGGAATAAAGAATCCGTATTCTTCAGGTTCACAATTGGTAAGGTCAATGGTAATGGCTATTCGCTCAGGATTCATACAACCTGTATCCGGATTGAAACTTTCCGCATAATACGTGGTTCCCGAAATTAAAAGAACATCTTCTTCAAGTGGAATGCCGTTCGCGGGAGTGTCATACCACAGCACATCGTATGAAGAATCGGTTTTGGCATCGCTTAAATTTTCTATTGTAGGTTCGTCCAATCCGCAAAGTGCCAATGTGGTAAATGCTAAACTAGCCGGTTCTAATTGATAAACTGTCGGGATCACTTCGGTCCGTAAGGAACTTTGGCATTTTCCATCAACTTCTGTTGCGGCATAATAGCTTTTTCCGTCAATCAAACCGGTATTCGTATCTAAGGCCGTTCCTCCTGTTTCAGTTTCATACCACACTATGGCATTGCTACTAGCTACGCTGGCATTCAAATTATCTACTACGGGGTTTTCTGAAGCACAAAATGTAGGATTTCCAACAAATAGCATGGGCATTTCAGGGTCTGAGAGGATAATGGAAACCTGAATTCTATCTGAACCTTCGCAATTGTTATTGGGGTCTATATTAGATATAAAATAATCTTCCCCATCCACAAGCTCTGTGTCAATAGGAAGAATATCCATATCTGTTGCCGTGTCATAAAACATCACCTGACCATTGGCACTCACTTCAATATCTTGTAAAGTAGGTAATGAAGAAGTAAATTCTGCAAGGCAAATAGTCTGCACCGGTTCTGCTTCTGGAAGTGCAGGAACACCCTCAATGGCAAAATTTTCATTCACCTCGAAATCGAAAATTGTTCTACAAGGCGTGGTGTCATTTTGTGTACTTTTTACGGTAACCGTATAATTGCCTTGTTCTAGCGTAGCCACGTCAATTTGAAAATCTGCAGTGCCACCGGTGTTACTTATAGTATTATCAATTAATACAGTATTGGTTTCTTGAGAAACAACTTCATAAGTCACAATATAAGTGCCATCGGAAAGGATGGGAGCTGTTACCAAAACATCTATACCAGTAGCGTTGCATGAATTATCTACCAAGACATCTAATTGAATAGCTTCTGGTATAGCAGTAATTATCGCAGTATCTGAAATAGAACATTCCATTGGGAATCCATTATCCACTTCAAAATCAAAATCGTATTCTCCGGTTTCCGTAATTTGGGAAGTAGGGATAGTGAAATTTGCACTGCCGGAAGTGAATGTAATGGCACTGGCAATGTGAGCAGTTTCCGTTCCGCTAGGTGCGGTAATGGTATAATTAACATCGTAGGTGCCGTTTGCACGGGTAAAAGAGGGGTCAAAAATGTCGATTAGGCTTACTGAAATATCTTCGCCCTCACAGGTGTCCGTTACGTTGGCTAGAGGGTCTGTAACAATAAACTGAATTGGAGATACCTGAATATCGGCACAAACCTCTTCTCCTAATGAAGTTATGGATAATGTTGTGGTTACGTTTTTTTGAACCAAGTTGGCGTCAATTTCAAATGAACCAGTACGGTCTGGGTTAAGAATTAGTGAGGTAGTTTCTCCTGAATTTCCGCTCGAAGAATCCAATTGGTATGATACGGAATAAGCGCCGGGTGGAATCAATGTATCTTCATAATCGCTTATTTCAATTAGGTATTTATCCGGGTCTATACAAAAATTAGGAGCGGTCATTGTACCCCGCAAAGTGGGTAGAATACTAATTTCAACAGTAGTTCTATGAATGTCACAGACCGCATGTGATGGATAGACGGTATAAGTAAAAGAGAAGGAGCCATAGGTATGGCGGTCTCTAATTGCCTCAATATCTATGTTATGGTCAGTAAGGTCGGAGAGTTGGTCGGTATCAGCACCTTCTGACCAAGTACCGTTTATATCTTCATCTTCTAATAAATCGTTTAAGTCATAATCAGTATAACTAGATAAATCATCAGTAGTACAGACTGTTAAACTAGAAGCAATACCTGAATTGGCAGGCCTTTGAACTTCAAGTAACAAGGTTACTTGTCTACTAGGGCAAGAACCTACAACAGGTACAGTATGGGTAAATTCATATGTTCCTGGTCCGGCAGATTCAGCATCAAAAAAGTTTAAAGCCAAATACGGTGCTGCTTCAGGTGTAATAGCATCCCAGGTACCATTGAAATCTTGAAATTTCCCTTCTGTTTCATCTCCAATAAAACCATGTAGATTTACTGAGGGGTCATCCCCACAGGCATCTGCAGAACCATCTATATTGTCTTCTCCAGGGTATCCGCCCAATGTAATGGTTACAACGGCAGATTCCTCGGAGCCACAGGTGTTTGTGTAGGTAAACTCGTGTAAACCTGAGTTTTTAACTTCCCACAGGTTTACAATACCGGTATCTCGGTCAAGTGCATAAAAGTTAGCGGGGTCATTAGTGGACCATGTGCCTCCGGGTAGAGGTGTTCCGCCTAATTCTGCAAATAGGTCAAAAGTTTTGTTTGCCTCATCGGAATCTTTCTCACATATGGTTACCGAATTATCGGAACCAGCACACTGTGCGAACGAGTCTACAGAAAAGAGAATCAAACAAAAAGGCAAAACCAATTGTAAGATGGTTCTTATGTAAGTCTGGTCAGTCATTTTTCATTGTTAGGGGAAGCAATGTGCATATTGTTCAGAGCAAATGTAAGTTGGTCATTAAGCGCAAGTGAATAAATGTTGTCAAAGGCAGTATTTGAAAGGTGAATCTTACTAAATACGTAGCAAGGCTTATTGAAAAGTGTGCATTTTGTCGATGTTTTTAAATCTTTGGTGGATTTTTTTATTGGATGAATTGTAGTCGATTTTGATGTTTTTTATCGAGAAATCAATGCCTATATTTGTGCCAAATACAGCGTTTATGCAGATTCATTTTATTGCAATTGGTGGTAGTGCCATGCACAATTTAGCTTTGGCCTTAGCTCATAAAGGTGATGTCGTAACAGGAAGTGACGATGTTATTTTTGAACCTTCTAAAACTAGGTTGAAAGACAAAGGACTTCTACCTGAAAGTTTCGGTTGGTTTCCGGAAAAGATACATGAAAGTTTAGATGCTGTTATTCTTGGCATGCACGCGAAAGAGGATAACCCAGAGTTATTAAAAGCTCAAGAACTCGGTTTGAAAATATATTCATACCCCGAATTTCTCTATGAGCAAGCAAAAGATAAAACCCGAGTGGTTATTGGCGGTAGCCATGGTAAAACCACAATAACATCTATGATTCTTCATGTGTTGAACTATCATGATAGAGAGGTAGATTTTATGGTGGGTGCCCAATTAGAAGGTTTTGAACGTATGGTGCATTTGACAGATCATAATGATTTTATGATTTTGGAAGGGGATGAATACTTGTCGTCTCCTATAGACCGTAGACCTAAGTTTCATTTATATAAACCTAATATAGGGCTGTTAAGTGGAATTGCTTGGGACCATATTAATGTGTTTCCGACTTTTGAAAATTATGTAGAGCAGTTTCAGATTTTTGTTGATAGTATTGTTAAGGGGGGAAGCATAACCTATAACCAAGAAGACCCTGAAGTTAAAAAGGTGGTAGAGGTATCTGAAAATACGATTCGTAAATTGCCGTATACAACGCCTGAGTATACTATTGAAGACGGAACCACGCTTTTAGAAACCCCTGAAGGACCAATGCCTATTGAGGTTTTTGGAAAACATAATTTGAGCAATTTAGCTGGTGCCAAATGGATTTGCCAAAATATGGGTGTAGATGAGGATGACTTCTATGAAGCTATAGCAACATTTTCAGGAGCTTCTAAACGATTGGAGAAAATTGCAGAAGGGAAATCTTCAGTTGCTTATAAAGACTTTGCGCATTCTCCAAGTAAAGTGGCTGCAACAACAAAAGCGGTAAAAGAGCAATATGAAAACCGTAAACTAATAGCCTGTTTAGAACTACACACGTATAGTAGTTTTAATCCTGAATTTTTAAAAGAATACAAGGGTGCTTTAGATGCAGCGGACGAAGCGGTAATTTTCTATTTACCTGAATCTGTGGCCATTAAAAAATTGAAAGAAGTTACACCTGAGCAAATTTTAGAAGCTTTTGAACGTAACGACCTTAAGATTTACACCAACGCAGCTAGTTTTAGGGACTTTGTTTTTAGTCAGGATTATGATAATGCCGTTTTACTTCTAATGAGTTCCGGTAATTACGGTGGTTTGGATCTGATTCAATTAAAAGAGAAATTTTCTTTGTAATAGAATATTAGGGTAGAGGTAAGGATACATTCAAATGGCTCTTGGCGAGTGGTTTGCTTATTTCATCGGTCATAGAACTTGTTCATAATAGAGTTTACTATATTTATGACATGCATGAAAAATCAACCTCGTTTTCAATTAAAAATTGGTCGGACGATGATAAACCGCGAGAAAAATTAGTTCATAAAGGGAGGTCGGTACTATCTGATGCTGAACTCATAGCAATTCTTATTGGTTCGGGTAGTAGAAATGAGAGTGCTGTTGAACTCGCAAAACGTATTTTAGCTTCGGTCAATAACAACCTAAATGAATTAGGTAAGCTTTCCATTAAACAACTGATGGCTTTTAAAGGTATCGGGGAAGCTAAATCAGTAACCATTGCCGCTGCCTTAGAGATGGGCAGAAGAAGACGTGGTGAAGAAGCCCAAAAAAAAAGCAAAATAAATAGTAGTAGAGATGCTTTTGATTTGTTACAACCCCGTATTGGAGAGTTGGATCATGAAGAGTTTTGGATTCTTTATTTAAGCAATGCCAATAAAGTGCTGCACAGTGCACAACTGAGTAAAGGTGGGTTGACAGGAACTTTAGTAGATGTTCGCATCGTAATGCGGCAGGCACTTGAGCAAGGAGCAGTTGGGTTAATCCTGTCGCATAATCACCCTTCTGGAACGTTAAGACCAAGCGAGGAAGACCGTAAGGTGACGCAGAAATTGAAAAGGGCCGCAGCTGCATTAGATATAAAAGTTTTAGATCATTTGATAATTACCCAAAAGGATTATTATAGTTTTGCTGATGAAGGTATTCTTTAACTTTGTTGTCTGAGGTATTTTAGACATTTTAAAAAGATATCTCTGGACAGAAGTTAAAAATTGAATTCTTAGCAGATTATGTTACTTATTTACACCCATAAAATTACACCGCGTTTCAGGTATACCATGAAGCAGGTCTTTACACGTATATTGGGTATTGAAGTTTCTTTTACTACTAAAGTCGAAGATTTTATTAAGCATTCAGGTGCTAAGATTACGTATACAAAACAACCTTTGCAGAACGAATTCTTTGTTCGTAGCAACGACCTTCTTTTTGAACAAGGTATAAATGATTTACAGATAACGGTTCATGATTGGAATGGTGTTCCTTGTTTTTTTAGAACGGGCGAGCGAAGCACTCTACCTTTTGATATATTTTCTGCCAGTTTTTATTTGTTAAGTAGATACGAGGAGTACTTACCTCATGTAAAGGATATACATGATCGTTTTCCCGTTAAGGATAGCATCGCCTATAGAAACAAATTTCTTAAGTTACCGGTTGTAGATATTTGGGGGTATAGGTTACTGGATGAGCTTAAAATCAAGTTTCCTGATCTAGAATATAAACCCAAGAAATACCGTTATGTTTCAGCTATAGATGTAACCACATCACATTGCTTTGCTTATAGGGGTGTCGTCAGGAATGTGGCCGGTTTTTTTTATGATCTGGGTACGTTAAAATTTAAAAGAGTAGGGCAACGTTTTAAGGTGTGGTTTAATCCGGATGAAGACCCGTACAATAATTTCACTTTTTTAATCGATCTACATAGAAAGTTTAAAACCAAAAGTGTATTCTTTTTTCAGTTTGCAGATTACTCAACTTATGATAAAAATGTTTCCCCAAATAATAATAAGTTTCGTTATCTCATAAAATCAATTGCAGATTATTCTAAAGTTGCACTAGCGGCATCGTATAGTTCGTTCAATGATAACGAACTATTGAAAAAAGAAAAGAAAAAGCTGACCGGGGTTATCAATAGACCTATAAATTCCTCTAGATTACGTTACAACAGGGTAGATTTACCACATACCTACAGAAATTTGGTAGATGCCGAGTTCGTAGACGATTATACTATGGGTTACACACATGAAGTTGGTTTTCGCGCCAGTACGTGCACCCCGTTTTATTTTTATGATATCAATTTAGAAGTGCAGCAGCCTATAAGGATACACTCGTTCGCCTTTCATGATTATACCTTTGTAAGTGCCGTAAATGAGGATGTGGTAATGGGTCAGGTTTTGGCTATTGCTGAGGCTATAAAAGCTGTAAATGGCGAGTTCGTTTCTGTTTTTTCAAATGAATTATTAGGTGGTGACGAAAAGATAGATTGGATGAAATTGTATGAAACCGTTTTAAAGCAATGCCATGTTTAAGGATATAGTTACCGATGTTTTTTTTGATTTAGACCATACCCTTTGGGATTTTGAACGGAATTCTGCACTTACTTTTGGGAAGATTTTTCAGAAGAACCGGATAGAGGTGGAGCTTCCTGACTTTTTACAGGTGTACACGCCCGCAAATTTTGCTTTTTGGAAGTTGTATAGGGAAGGTAAGATTACCAAAGAAGCCTTAAGGTATCAACGCTTGAAAACGGTCTTTGATGATTTAAAATATATGGTTTCGGATGAGGTCATCAACACCTTATCGGACGATTATATTGCGCATCTTTCTTCGTTCAATCACTTATTCCCCAATACGATTGCAATTCTTGATTATCTCAAACCAAAATATAAACTCCATATCATTACCAACGGATTTCAAGAGGTTCAAGGTAAAAAGCTAAAAAATTCTAAAATACACGATTATTTCGATCAGGTTATAGATTCTGAAATGGCAGGTGTGAAAAAACCTGACCCTTATATTTTTAATTTGGCTTTAAACAAAGCAAATACCAGGGCGGAAACCTCATTAATGATAGGTGATAATCTAGAGGCCGATATACTAGGTGCCCAAGCTGTGGGCTATAACGTATTACATTTTAATACACATAAAGAGCCTAAGCACGATTTTTGTGAAATCATTGAGGATTTGCACGAAATAAAAACCTTTTTATAGAGTTATATAGGTAACACCACAATTGCGTTTACTAACGCGAATATTTGGTTTTGCCATGATAAGATTTTTTAAATACACTTTACTCTGCGTTTTGTCTTCCCTCACACTTTTGTCATGTATTGAGGAACAGGATTTTAATCAGTATGATGAGATTGGGCTTACCCCAACTTATGAGGCCAGTATTCTTTATGTAGAAACGCCGGAGTCGTTGGTCAATGCTACAACTGGGGTTAATGTTTTTTCTGAAAATTTTAATTTCGATGCTTTTAGTTCAGACGTTTTTGCTAATCGGGTTCTGGATGGTACTATAACCTACATCGTTGAAAACACAAGTAGTAAAGAACTGGAAGTTAGTATAGAATTACTTGATGCAGGTGGCAATGTATTGGATACAGAGGTTATTCTTGTAGAACCTACTCCTATGGCTATGCTCCAGAGAGATATAGCTTACGGGAGTTCCGGTAGAAGTATAGACATTATCAAGAATACTTCAAGCATACGTGTAACGGCTAACAATTTGGGTGATACTACAAGTACTTCTAGTGAGCCCGATTCAAAAATTGTTTTAAAATCCAGCGGAAAATTCAGAGTCGAAATAGAATGAGATTCTCCAACCTACTTTCTTTAGTCCTTTTTTGGACGTGCCTAGCCATGTTCGGGCAAAATAAGCAGCTGCTATATGATTTTGTTGAGATTCCTCAATCTGCCATGGTTAACCCAGGTGTAGATACAGATTTTCAATGGTATGCAGGGGTGCCCTTATTGTCTGGATTGTCACTTCAAGCAGGTTCTAGCGGACTCTCCGTGAACGATATTTTTGCTAGTGACGGACTAGATATCAATGATAAAATAAGAGAGCGCGCCATTTTTGGAATGAATGCGCGCGATGAGATGAGCGGTACTTTTCAAATAGAATTTCTAAACTTTGGTTTCCGTGGAAAAAACCCGGATAATTTCTACACTGCAGGAATGTATATTGAAGGTGATGCTATTGGCTATTGGTTTCAAGATTATGCCATTTTAGCCTTTGAAGGAAATGCGGACAAACTTAACCAACCTTTTGATTTGAGCCATCTGAAGACCAGAGGTGAGTTAATGAACGTATTTCACATCGGTTTAAATAAAAAAATTGATAATGAGCTTACCATAGGGATAAGGGGAAAATTGTATTCCAGTATTTTCGATTTCAATTCAACAAAAAATAAAGGAACTTTTATTACCAAAGAAGGCGTAAACAATATTTATTCCAGTACGGTGGAGGCCGACATGCAATTGCGTACGTCAGGACTTAACGGATTAAAAGATGCCGTTGATGACGGCACGGTGGGTAGTACCATTACAAAAAGAGCTTTTTTTGGCGGGAATCTTGGAGTAGGAGTTGATCTAGGGTTTACCTATCAGTTGAGCGATCAAATGGTCCTTACTGGTAGTCTTTTGGATTTAGGCTTTATATACCATTCAAAAGACATTAAAAATTACACGCTAAACGGAAAAGCTACAATAGAAGGAATTGAAATTATTTTACCCGACGCAGCTGCTGATCCCAATGCGGATTTTTGGCAAAATCTGGTTGATGATGTAGAAGGTTTTGTTCCGTTTGATGACAATACGGATAGTTATATAGCCTTTAGACCTACTAAATTATATGGTTCCTTACGTTACAATTTTGGCGAGCATGTAGATAACAGGGCAAACTGTGCTTGTGGCGTTAATGCCTCCAGCAACCGTGCGCGGGCTAAATACGTAAACAGTGTTGGTGGGCAATTGTATGTTATAAATAGGCCTAGAGGTCCCCAAATGGCCTTAACCGGGTTTTATCAAAGACGATTTGGTAACTTTATGACTATTAAAACAACCTATACCATCGATAAGTTCTCTTATTCAAATGTGGGTCTGGGCCTTTCTCTACAAGCAGGACCAGTAAATATTTATGCTATGGCCGATAATTTGTTATCGTACGGCAATTTGGCAGATAGTAATTATGCTTCTTTTCAGTTAGGATTAAATATCATATCTTGGGGCAAGAAATGATATAGTATTGCCAATTAATGAGCAACTTCAAGGTTTGGTACGCTTTTTTCATCTTCCTATTTGCAAATATTAAATCTAAAGATTGTGAAGCATATATTCCTAACCTGTTTTTTCATGGTAAGCCTAGTTGGTATGGCTCAAGAACAGCTAAATGATTACAAGTACATTATCGTCCCTAAAAAGTTTGATGGGTTCAAAAAAGTAAATCAATATCAGACAAGCACTTTGGTAAAGTATCTTTTTACTGAAGAAGGGTTCCAAACGGTTTATGAAGACGAACTGCCCAATGAATTGAACAATAATAGGTGTTTAGGTTTAACGGCAAACCTTGTTGATGATTCATCAATGTTTTCTACTAAAACGGGTATTGTTTTAGAGAATTGTAACGGACAAGAAGTCTTTGCAACTCCTATAGGTAAGAGCAAGGAAAAGGATTATAAGTTAGCCTACGGGGAATCATTGAGAAATGCCTTTAAGTCATTTAATACTATCAGTTACAGCTATAATGGTAAGGCTGATAAAACTGAGCCAGTGACCGTAAGTATGAAAAATGATGTAAAGCAGATTGAAGAAAAGCCCCAGTCGTATGAGCCAAAAAACAAGCAGCCCATGGTTCAGCAAGAAGCTACAAGAGAAAATCAAAGTTACAAAGATAACAGACCTAAGCCTTCTAGTTTAAAGAGTTCTGTTCAGGCACCAGCTGTATCTAGTGTTGTAATCAATGCGGAAAAATCTGCTTTGGGTACGTTATATGCCCAAGAAATTCCTAACGGATTTCAATTGGTAGATAGTACGCCAAAAATTCAACTCAAAATATTCAAAACCTCATTACCAAATTACTTTTTAGCCGAAGGCGAAGCTAAAAATGGAGTCGTTTTTAAGCAAGGCGAAAAATGGTTTTTTGAGCAATACGTGGACGGAGAACTTAAGACGGAAGAATTGACGGTAAAGTTTTAATGGTCATACTTGCCTTTCCATCTATTTTTTAAAAATTCCTTGATGGCATTTTCACGCGAATTGTTGCCGGGCTCATAAAATGGAGTCCCAGATAATTCTTCAGGAAGGAATTCTGCATTCACAAAGTTATTCTCGTAGTCATGGGCATATTGGTATTCTGCCCCATATCCAAGGTCTTTCATTAATTTGGTAGGAGCGTTCCGCAAGGGCAGGGGTACGGAGAGATCTCCGGTTTCCCTAACTTTTTGTTGCGCCTTTTTAATGGCCATATAACTGGCATTACTTTTTGGAGATGTAGCTAAGTAAACAGCACACTGACTGAGAATTATACTGGCCTCGGGATATCCTATTGTGGTAACAGCTTGGAAAGCATTATTTGCTATAACCAATGCGGTAGGGTTGGCAAGGCCAATATCTTCGGAAGCTGAAATAAGAAGCCTACGGGCAATGAATTTTATATCTTCTCCACCTTCGATCATTCTTGCTAGCCAGTAAACGGCACCATTTGGGTCGCTTCCGCGGATAGACTTTATAAAGGCAGAGACAATATCGTAATGCTGCTCCCCTGTTTTATCATAAAGGACTGTGTTTTTTTGAACCTTGCTCATAACAAGCTTATCCGTAATTTCTATAGTATCTCCAGGTTCGGAGTTTACAACCAGCTCAAAAATATTCAGTAATTTTCTCCCATCGCCACCGGAGAGTCGCATAAGCGCTTCGGTCTCTTTTAAATCTATTTTTTTTGATTTCAGGTATTTATCCTCTTTAATGGCTCTTTTAAGAAGGTTCTCTAAATCATCCTTTCCAAAAGCATTCAGAATATAAACTTGACAACGTGATAGGAGTGCAGGAATTACCTCAAAACTTGGGTTTTCTGTAGTGGCGCCGATTAAGGTAACCCAACCCTTCTCAACAGCTGCTAAAAGCGAATCTTGTTGTGATTTGCTAAAACGATGTATTTCATCAATAAATAAAATCGGATTTTTTGCGGTGAATAGCCCTCCACTTTTCTTTGCCTTTTCTATGACCTCACGAATATCTTTAACTCCGCTGTTAATAGCACTCAATACATAGAACGGACGCTCACTCTCGGTTGCGATTATATTCGCCAAAGTGGTTTTACCCGTTCCAGGAGGCCCCCACAGAATAAGGGAGGGAATAATGCCCCTTTTAATCTGGTTGGTTAAAGAGCCTTCTTTACCTACCAAATGGTTCTGGCTAATATAGTCTTCTAAAGTTTTAGGGCGAATTCGTTCCGCTAAAGGTTCGTTCATGACACAAAAGTATAATAAAGTTGGCAGAAGATGGTTTCTATAGAAAGGCAAACTAGCTTTTTCGAAAGTTCAGTGAATGTCATCAATAAATGACTATTTAGCAGTTGAGATACAGTTGGCCAACTTATTGCTAATTTTAAAGCATATGTCCGAAAACATCTATTTTAAATTTACGAATAGTGTTGTAATTGCCCCATTGTTGGCAGTGATTACTATATGGGCCGTTTTTTGGGTTGAATTACGTTTTAAAATCAACCTAAATGATTACGGTGTATACCCCCAACGAGTTTCGGGCTTAAAAGGTATTGTATTCAGTCCGTTTATTCATGGTTCGCTGGAACACCTGTATAATAATACCATTCCTTTGGCAGTTTTGACTGCCTCATTGTTTTATTTCTATAGGAGTATTGCTTTTCGGGTACTCCTGACAGGAATTTTAATCTCCGGTTTTTTTACTTGGGCAATTGGTAGGCCTTCTTATCATATTGGTGCAAGTGGTGTTATTTACCTTTTGGCCAGTTTTATATTTTTTAAGGGGATTTTTACAAAACACTATAGGTTAGTAGCTTTATCCTTGGTTGTAGTGTTTATTTATGGAAGTATGCTTTGGTATATTTTTCCTGTAGAAGATGGTATTTCTTGGGAAGGACATTTAGGCGGCTTTCTTGGAGGGCTTTTGTTGGCATTTGTGCTAAAGACAGAAGTACCACCCGTAAAAAAATACGATTGGGAAAAAGAAGATTATGACGAAGAAGCAGATGCGTTTTTGCGGCAATTTGATGAAAACGGTAATTTCATTGAAAAAGCACCTGAAGAAGAAATTCCCCTGGATACAGCTCGGATTACATACCACTTCAAAGAAAATAAAGATAGTGACTCACTAGAATAGAAGTCAGAGACATACTTTAAAAGGACTGAAATTAAGATTTGTTTGTAGTTCTTTGTCTTACTGCCTCGTACAAAAACACGGCACAGGCCACAGAAACATTGAGAGACTCAATCTCACCTAACAAAGGTAATTTTGCGAGATGGTCTGCAGCTTTTAAAGTAGAGGGGGAGATGCCTCTATCTTCAGACCCCATTATTATGGCCGACGGGCCAGAAAAATTAACATCATAAACCGAGGTTTCCGTTTTCTCTGTGGCACCAATTACGCTAATTCCACTTGCCTGTAAATAATAAACCGCATCTTTGATATGGTCTACTTTAGCGATAGGAACTTTAAAAGCGGCACCAGCAGAAGTTTTAATGGTATCCGCAGTTACGGGAGCGGCTCCTTTTTTCTGAATAATAATACCATCAACTCCAGTACATTCTGCAGTTCTGATGATGGCTCCAAAATTACGGACATCAGATAGTTGATCTAGTAATAAAAATAAAGGAGCTTTCTTATCTTCAATGACGGCTTCAACTAGTTCTTCAAGCTCATAAAAAGTAATAGGAGAAATATTGGCAACAACGCCTTGGTGGTTGTTTTGTGTCAACCGGTTTAATTTCTCAATAGGTACATAAGAGCAGTTAATTCCGTTTTTCCGAATCAATCCTTCAAGTTCACGCGATAAATCACCCTTAAGGCCTTTTTGGACAAATACTTTGTCTATGGGTTCATTAGCATTTATAGCTTCTATGACCGCGCGTATACCGTAAATCTGTGTTGTTTTGTCCATGGGCGCAAAGGTAAATAAAAAAACCACCCTTGCTAAGGGTGGTTTTGTAAGAATTGTTAATAATTAACGCGTTAAGGTAAATCGTTAATTTTAGCTGTGCTTTTATATCCGGAATACTCCCAGATTTCACCTGGAATATCAGAAAATTCTGCTTTAAAAGAAATACTGTCTACCACATCACCACTGGGTGTGGTAGCACCTCCTTTAACAATTTTACCTTCGGAGATAGTTACTGTTACATCAAAGTAGAGTTCATCTAAATCTGAACCGCCAAAGGTTAATGCTTCAAAATTTAACGGAGTTTTAGCTTTTAGACCCCAACTATGTTCTAAATCATCTATCCACATCATGTCTGTGTCGTTAGCTCCGGTGTTATAAATACTAATAGTATTTGTACCCTGTGGATCCCCGTTATATATCATATCTACGACCCATTTGCCAGTAACCTCACTAATAAGTATATCACTATCATCAGGCTCTGATTCAACTTGGTCACAAGATATAAAAGAACTTATTAAAGCAAAACTTAGAAATAAGTAGCTTAATTTTTTTGATATTTTATAATCCATTTTTTTAAATTTTTAGTTATAGTAGATTTCAGTTTGAGTAAAGACTGTTTCAAATGAAAAACCAGCGTCCCAATCAACTGTAAGTGTAAGTGTTTTTGCAACTGGGTCCACTATTAATCCAGTAAACGTATTTGAGCCTCCAAACGTATTAGTTGTAACAGGACCTTCACTAGTAAAGTCATTTGCACTAATATCATTTGCTTTAAGAACCATACCTGGTGTGGCATAAGCTACACCTATAGCTCTTCCATACTCATACCATCCACCTTGGGCATCAGATATGGCGTATCTATCATCACCTAAATCCTTAATTATAAAAGGGCCATTATCTTGGTAACCATCAGGGGAACTTCCATCTCTTGAAACAGAAGCCGTATACATTCCGGCTATGCTAGTTACAAGGTCTCCATTGCATTCAGGATATAGCACTGATCTAAACCCTGTTGCAGGGATACCATCTTCATTAAAAGCGCTATATGATACGGAATAGCTATCCGGACCATCATTTACTGAAGTTCCACCAAAGTATTTTCCACTTACTTTTGTTTCTAATTCGATTGGTGATCCTCCAGCCGATGCTACAGCTCCCGGGTCTGAGTAAGAAGTGGCATCACAATCGAGAACAATATCGCCTCCTTCTAAACTAATCAAAGGTAAAAGCGTTATTGCTGAGGTGTCATCGGCACCGGGTGAATCTACGCTAGGGTCACAACTAATTAACGTCAATCCTATGATTGAAAACGTACATAATATTAATCTATATTTTTTCATCTTATTTTTTTTTAGTTATCCCAAAATATAGCATCTGTAATGCTTCTTTGTGCAGGTGCATTTGGATTTAAACTTCTCTCAGACTCTGGATATAACCATGAAGAAGGGAAGGTTCCGCTATTTAAAACAGATAATGGGGGAGTTTGAAAAATTCCATCAGTAAATAATCTACTAGCAGGTCTATCAAATCTTCGAGTTTCAATCCATCCTTCGTCCTCTTGAGTACCATTAAGAGATATCCATTTTTGTACAGCTATCAAATCAATTTGGTCATCTAAAGTTGCTGCTCCAGCAAAATCTAAAGAACTGATGTAAGTAGCAGCGTCAGCAACTTCCATATAGCTAAAGTTTAATTCAATGGCCGTAGAAAATGCTGTTGCGGCATCATCACTTGTGGTATATCTTGCATCAGCTTCAGCCCTTAAAAACCATACTTCCCAAGGACTCATTAAGATAACTGGCTTTGAATCTCCATACGCATATTCAGAAGCTAAACTATAATCAGACGCTGGAGATGTAAAATCTTCGTTGTCTATTGTACCTTGGTCTATTCCGTGTAATGCCCCTTCAAATGTTCCGCTAGTTGCTTTAGTATATAATACTTCAGCTCTAGGGTCATTTAATGATTCAAGTAAATTTAATGTTGCATTACTAGCGAAATAAAACATACCTACTCCAAATTCCGCTCTTGCGTACATTGGATTTTGATCTCCGGTAGCTCCAGAATATGGTATAAATGGCATATCATCAGTAGTCTCTATAAAGGTTCCACTATTGATTAGGCTCTGGATTGCAGCACCCTGAGGACTAGTTTCCGAAGTTCTCATTAAGATTCTTAATTTCAAGGAATTCGCAAATTTCGTCCATTTTGTAATATCACCATTATAGATAAAATCGTCTTCTCCAACTATACCATCTTCAGCTAATTCAAAATCAGTTAATGCCGCATCCAACATGCTAATTAAACCTGGGTAAATAGTTGATTCAGCAGATTCAGAATTGGGAGTTAAGATAGAACCATCTTCAATAGCACCTGAAATAGCTTCAGTAAATGGAACATCACCAAAATGGTCAACTAAACCTTGAAACAAATGAGCTTTAAGTACATTGGCTATACCTCTATATGCAGGAGATTCACTATTGTTAGTTATATAGTTTAAATCAACAAGTGAGTTTGCATATGCTCGTTGCCAATAGCCATTAAAATCCCCAGCTACGGATACATAACGTTCATCATTTCCAATTGAAACACCAATACCCCAAGTGTAATATTGGCTCCACAAGAATGATGAGCTATAGTTTAAGTCGTTTTCAACTACGTATCCCATAAAACCAATAGCGGAGCTTAAAACCTGCGGATCTCCAGCAGATGGGAAAGTGTTTGGGTCTACATTAATCTCTTCTAAGCTTTCACTACATGAAGCGCCAAGAGTTAATAAGAGAATAAGAAATATGTTTATTTTGTTCCTCATCGTATTTTTTTTTAATTAAAATGACAATTGTAAGTTTAATCCTAAGCTACTAGAAGAAGGTGTCTGTGTTGTCTCAATACCTTGAGCGTTACCTGTTGTGCTAACACTACCACTTGTGCTGGTACTAATACCATTAACTTCAGGATCAGCATATTTATTTTCATCAGCTAACCAGTAAAAAAGGTTTTTTCCAAACAACGATATTCTTGCATTAGTAAGGAAGGTATCTTCTAATAATTTGTTAGAAAAGGTGTAACTCAGTTCCACTTCTCTCAATTTTACGTAACTCGCATCAATTAATAGCGTAGAAACTGGAGGGTCATAATTAGTGAAATAATCTTGCTCGGTAATTGCTACAGTATTTTCGGAGAATGTGCCATCTCCATTGTCTACTATAGAATTAGGAAAGATAAAAGACTCTCTGTTATAAACTGTGGTATTAACATTAGTACCATTAAAGTTGGTATTGTATTTGGTTTGAGATGCAAATAAACCTCCTTTTCTCTTGTCAAACAAAACTCTTAGTCCAAATCCTTTATAATTGAAGTTTGCTCCAAAATTAAGTAAATAATCAGGTTGGTTATTTCCTAAGTATACATCTTCATCAGTATATACAGGGAAACCGGTATTGCCGTCAACAATAACTTGACCTTGATCATTTCTCTTGAAGTCATTTCCTTTAAAAGTACCATAGGGCAAACCTTCTTTAGCTACTTGAGAAACTGTTGTACCAGCTGCGAATCCAAAAGTACCAATGTTTAATTCGTCTATGTCGTCTGTAATGGTAATAACCTCATTTTCATTTTTAGAATAAGCTCCAAATACCTCAAAATCAAAATTCTTAACTAACCCTTGTATAGGTTTTAAGGTTAAAGTAAGTTCATGTCCTTTGTTCTCCATTTTACCAATATTACTTACGGTTTGAGTGTACCCCGTAGAACGTGGAAGGCTTATGGTAACAAGCTGATCATCATGGATAGAATGGTAATAAGTATATGCTAAGTTAATTCTGTTCTTAAAGAATCCTAGGTCAGCACCAACTTCGTAAGTAGTGGTTAATTCTGGTTTTAAACCAGGATTGCCAATAGTGTTTCCAATTGTAAACCCGGGTACGCCATCCTTTGGGAAAAAGAGTTCAAAATCACCTAAATCTACAATTGATGGATTACCCACAAAGTAAGAGTTTAATAAGTAGAGATCAGCATCTTTACCAGAAGTACCATAGCTAGCTCTAAGTTTAGCAAAGCTTAACACATCATTTTCTATATTAAATAAATCTGTTACCACTATAGAGGTACCAATCGCTCCATATAGGAATGAGTTGTTATCTTTTGGTAGGGTTGATGACCAGTCATTTCTGGCCGATAATTCCAAAAATGCAGCATCTTTGTAGCCAAGCGTGGCATTACCTAAAACACCATATATTTGATATTTAGTTCTTCTCATGTCCGATCTAGACTGTTGACTACTATTGGCTAAATTGTATACGCCATCAACTACTAAACCTCCTACAGTTGACCCTGTTAATCGTTTACTAGTTCTTTGAAAGAAGTTGTAACCTGCGGATGCTGTAAGCTTAAAATCTTCACCAAATTCTTTATTATAGTTGGCCATTACTGTAGCATCAAGGTTTTCTACTTTAGTATTGGAGTTAATGTATTCACCTAAAGAACTATGCTTGGAATTACGAGTTGCAATTTCTAAACCGTCGGTCCAAACTAATTGTTCGGCTGGAGTGTACGTTGGCGTCCATATATCAGTTTGAGTGTTGACAATATTACCTCCAAAACGACCTAACAATGAAAAATTTTCTGAAAAATCATAGGTCAAGGAAGCGTTAGCTAATACGTTATCGATGTCTGCTTCGTTTCCGTATTCGTTTAAAATATAATATGGGTTAACTGATGAATAAGATCCCCAATACCCGTCAATATCATGGTAAGGGCTTGTGTAGTCTCTTAACTCACTAAGCGGAATGTTAACAGGAGATTGCACTGCCATCGCATATGCATTGTTTCCTTCAAAAGCACGTGACCCTTCTTGAGCTGTATTTTGCTTAACATTAGCGTAACTAACTTTAAAATCCGACTTAAGTTTATCACTTAATTGTGCAGTAGCTTTTAAGGTGATGTTATTTCTTTTATAAGAGGTATTGTCAAGTACACCAGATTGATCAGTATTACCATATGATGCATAATAAGAAAAGCCATCATTAGATCCAGATATATTGATATTATGAGTTGAGGTGTACCCTGTATTAAAGAAATCTTGCAATTGATTTCTTACGGCACTGTATGGTCTTGTTAGGGCTTCTAACGAGCCGTCTCCGTCAGCATCAATTGGGCTTGTCCATGGTCTTACAACACCATCAAAAGCTGGGCCCCAAGACCAGTTTTCACCAGAATCAACACTAGCATTATCAAAACCTTGTCCAAATTTATTTTGGCGTTGTAAACTAACAATCGCGGTTTCCATTGAAGTAGCCCCGTTGTAATTAATCTGCATCTTTTTACCTTGTCCGCTTTTGGTGGTAATAAGAACTACCCCAGAAGCACCACGAGACCCATATAGCGAAGTTGCAGAAGGGCCTTTTAAAATGGTAACAGATGCGATATCATCAGGATTGACGTCATTGAATCTGTTCCCGAAATCCGAATAACCCGTTGTGGAAGACCCTGCACCTCCAGAAGAGGAAGTGTTGTCAATTGCAACACCATCAATAACAATTAATGCATTGTTATTACCGGTTAGTGAGCCAGAACCTCTTAACACAATTTTTGTAGAAGAGCCAACTGAACCTGAAGCAGTACTTAGGTTTACCCCTGCAGATTTTCCTCGTAAAGCTTCTAAAGCATTTTTGTTAGGTACAGAAAGTAAATCTTCTGACTTTATTGTTTGGTTGGCATAAACTGTTGCTTTTGCATTTCGGTCTCCGGAACCAAAAGCAGTTACTACAACCTCTTCAAGAGCCTGAGCATCCTCTGACATTTGAAGATTAATAGCGTTGGACGTTCCAACGGCTCGGGTTTGGTTTTTGTACCCGATGTAAGAGAATACTAATACTTGACCTTCGCTAGCTGAAATAGCATAGTTACCGTCAAAATCTGTTTGGGTACCGGTTGTGGTACCTTGAACAACAATGTTAACCCCCGGCAGTGGTAGACCATCTTGGTCTGATACCGTACCGGTAATCGATTTAGTTTGCGCAAATGAAATCTGCAAGATTAACGCCAAAAACAGCGTTAACAATCCTTTTTGTTTTGCTCTCATTTTATAATTATTTGAATTAGCTAGCTTCAAAAGTCTTAAATTCACGTTAATAATCCAATTATTTTTAACGTTAAATTATGCATGCATAGGTTTTTTGGTGTTATAATTAGTCTTTTTTAAGACTTTTTTTGATAAAATAACACATATGCGTTGAATATAGTTGCGAAAAAATGGATTATTAGATAATTTAAAAATGAATAAGAATCTGTTTTTGTTAAAAAAATCAATATTAATTATAAATTGATCTATTTGGTGTCTAAACGTTAAATTATGGTTGATTGTGAGGAATATTCGGTAGTGATTTGTGGTTTTCTTTACAAGAAAAGTAAATTTCAGGAGAGTTTTGATTTTTTACGGTTATTAAAAAGGTGATCTATTACTGCTGGAAACTTAGTTGTTGAGCTTGATTAAATTTAGCATCTCAAGTATACTTAAAACTTGAAACTGGATTGAAAAAGTAACTACAGTTAGATGATTGGTATTTATTCGTAAATAGCCCTTTTAATAGCTATGATATTCAATAAGGTTTGAACTTTTGTTAGTAAAGCATGATAGAGTTTAGTGCAAGCTTTACTCGTTAAAGCAGATTTAAAAGATCAATAGAATAGAGTTTTAACAATTCAGTGGCTGGAAGGGGTGGAGCAGAAGGCTTCTTAGGATAATGTTTTGACATTTTTACCTTGTAAAATTAAAGTTCAAAACCGGTAGATATTTTCGATAAAAAAAGAGACTACCTTTTCAGATAGTCTCTTTAGAAATTTTGATTAAATAAGGTGGTTCGTGCTATTTAATTTCAGCCTCGCCATATTCAATTGATATATCGGTTTGTGTAGTTCCACCATTTGTGGTAATTACATCTCCAATTTTTATCATACCGTACTTAGTGACTTCTTCCTCGTCCTCAGTAGCTCTTGTTATTTTGTAAATATACAAGTCTCCTTTTTTAACCTCACTAAATCCTGTTTCTGCAGTACCTGCTTCATACAGTCGTTGTGCAACTAATAAATCTTTTTCTGAAAACAGTTTGTCTACAGTATTGTAATGCTCATTCTCACCAGATAGGTCACCAACTTTAACAAAATCTATATCTGTATCACCTTCTTTTTCAAAACCTGCAGGATTTTGGAATTTTATTTCTCCATCCTCGGTATTAGTGTCACCGTAGAAAGTTGCAGTATCAAGACTTAACTTGTTTATCGAAAGGTCAGAACTTAAAGAAACACTATTGGCAGCTTCAAAGGTCTGACTAATAATTGGTATAAAAGTCTCAAGAGTGTCAGTTAAAGAACCGCTTGTAGCAATAAACCTGTAATAAAGTGTGTCCTTAACGGCTAAATTATAACCGTAACTTTCATCTGTGAAGTTAGCGAATATAATTTCGTTGCCATCAACATCTAAGGCCTCTCCTAATGGGGTTGTAGGTGCATAAGTACCTTCTTTTCCATTTTTCCATTCCAAAGAAATATTATCAATTATCGCAGATTTTGTAGAGGCAGCAAAAGTTAAAGTGTCTTCTACAGAAGAATTATAGGTAATAGCTTCCAAACCTTTTTCAAGAGAAAGTGCTTTTGTAATTGCAACATTAAAATCTTTTGAATAAGGTAATCCGTTCGACAGTGTCGTAACCGCAGTAATGTCAATTCCATCTTCTTCCTGACCGTTTAATGTGCCTAGAAGAGATGAGTTAAACGTTGCGATATCACCAGAAATAGTAGCGTCTGTGGTGTTTTCTCCCGTTGATACTGCTACTCCTGATACGGATACATCATCTGCTGTTAATATAGAGAATTCCATAGTATGATCTTCGTCAAGGTTGCTCAAGCTACTAGTGTTTAAAACCACATTGGCACCTAAATCATAATTGGTGATTGCCCCATCGTCTTCACTACAAGAGAAAAGAGCACATATGGGTAAAATAAAAAGTATTTTAAGTTTTTTCATAATAATATTTTATGACTGTTTTTAATTAATTTTTATCCCAGAATAACTTTGTTTCTAATTCATCTCCGCCAATGTTGGAAATAGCAGCTTTTAAGTTAACTTCATTTAAAGTAAGTTCAACATCTGGATATGTTATGCGAAAGGGAGGAAGATTGTTAGTTGTTTTGGCATCCTCGGGAGCAACTAATACTGGGTAGTCTAACCTTCTCCATTCGGTCCAGGATTCATAACCTCTATTGTATAAGGCCAACCATTTCTGTGTTCCTATTTTTTCCTTAAAATCTCCTTCGGCTGTTGCATAGGCTACAGAGGCTTGCCCTAAATAACTGTCTGCCTCTACATTTGTTCCTCCCCAATAGATTATGGAAGCAGTAATTGCATTGTTGTAGTGCTCAGCTGCATCACCAGCTGTAAACCCTCTTTCTACAGCTTCAGCTAATAAAAATTCAACATCATAATAGGTCATTAACGGCGCCTCTAGAGTTGGGTCTTTACCAATCTTGTCGGAAACGTGAGAATACCTTGCAAATGAGTTTAATTCACCAGGTAAGCCTCCAACATATTCACCATTAAGTAAGGTAAAATAGTCATCTCTTCTTGGGTCGTTTAAACTACCCATCATATCTACAATAGTATTTGTAGGAACATAATCATCACGACCTGATAGTACTAATGCTGCATATACAGGATTTGTATAAGGAGCTGCGCTTTCAAAAGCAATTTTCATATTGTCGCTAGCTGAAGTGAAAACTCCGCCTTCTATAGCAGAATTTACAACAGTTTGTGCTTTAGCAGGATCAGAATCCGCTAAGAGCATTCCCATTTGTAATTTTAAGGAATTGGCGAATTTTATCCATTGCTCAATATCTCCATTGTAAACAATGTCTTCTGAAGCTGAGAAACCAACTTCACCAGTTACGAATTTTGAAATTACATTGTTATCCAATCGATCAAGTAGGTCATTAAATACTTCTTCTTGAGTATTGAAAGTAGGATTTAATACATCTATATCTAAAGCTTCGGTATAAGGAATATCACCAAAGGAAGTTACAAGAACGTAGTAGGTATAGATTTCGTAAAGCTCAATGGTTGCAGTTTTATTAGTTTGCACATCTGGTAAGCCAGAAACCAAACTTTTTGCTTCTTTAAAATTCTTTAATACATCTCTATATAAAGTTTCCCAATGAAATTCATCTATATTTCTTGTTTTGAAATCATAGTTTGCCTCATCTGTATAGGTGGTCTCGGTCCAGTGTTGAACAACTAACCGAAAAATGTTCTCATTTACACTAGTCTCTGTCATTTGGTTAAACAACTTGTACTGTGCGCTTGTAAAAAGAGATGCGTCTGTAGTGATCGCAAAATCTTTTTTGTTGACGTTCAGCTCTTCCAAATCATTAGTACACGAAAGTGCGACTAAAGAGATAAGAGCTATTATTATATTTTTTTTCATTTTATATATATTAAAATTGAAGTTTAAGATTTAGTGCGAAATTTCTAGTGGTAGGTAATGACCCAGAAGAAATACCTTGAATATTACCAGATCCAAAACCAGTTTCAGGATCTGCATCAGGTATATTTTTATGGATAATCCATAAGTTAGAACCAACTAGACTTAAAGACAGGTTGTCCATTCTTAACTTTGAAACAAAATCTTTAGGGAAGTTATAAGCTAAACTAACCTCACGTAACTTAACGAATGAGGCGTCGTAAACAAATTCGCTAAGTGGTAATGCTCGGTAACCCGTATTTCCGAAAGCACTAGCGTCTAATCTTTTAGTGTTAGGTGTTCCGTCTGCCAGAACTCCCTCGTAAATAAAACCGCCGCCATTTGCTATTGAGTTTCTTACTGGGTTACCTAAATCGTTTATATAGTCACTACTAGCCAAAACTCCTGTAGCCTGACCATATCTTTGATCCAGTGAGTACATTTCTCCGCCACTTCTAATATCTACGAACACACTTAAGGCTAGGTTTTTGTAAGAAAATGTATTTCTAACACCTGCTAGCCAATCTGGATTACCATTACCAATAATTTGATCGGCATCACTCCAAACTGGTTGACCATCAGCGCCAATTATCTTTTGGCCTTCTTCATTATAAGTGTAGTCGGTACCTTTTAATGCTCCATAGGCTTCACCTGGTTTAGCAACTACTTGAACCCCAAAAGATCCAATTAATAGTTCGTCCAATCCATCGGCTAAAGAAATTACTTCACTTTCATTTTTAGACCAGTTTACATTTAATTTCCATTTGAAATTTTCTGTAATGTCAAATTCAGAGAAGGCAGCTATTTCTAGACCTTGGTTCTCTAGCTCACCAGCATTAATAATTTTGCTAAGAAATCCTGTGGTTTCACTAACGGAAACCGGAACAATCTGATCTGTTGTATTTGTTTTGTAATAAGCAATATCAAAACCTACGTTTGCCTTTTCTAAAAACCTCATTTCAAGACCTACTTCGTAAGACCTTGAGATTTCAGGTTTTAAGTCTGGGTTTTTCTTTGAGTTGCTTACTGCTGCAGCGGCATTTCCTTGGAAAGAAGTTAGGGCAGTGTATGTGTCGTTAATTCTATCAAAATTGGTATCGTTGCCAATTTGTGCCCAGTTAGCTCTTAATTTACCAAACTTAATAAATGGTATATTTAAGTTGTTCGAGAATAGGTAAGACCCTGAAACAGCTGGGTAATAATATGAGTTATTATCTGCGGGTAATGTAGAAGATTGATCTCTACGTAGAGTTCCTTCTAAGAAAAGGAAATCTTTGTATCCAAAAGTTGCACCTGCGAAGAAACTTTGAACTTCTATAGTTTCATCCCGTTCTTTAGGGTTAGGTAGGGCATCAGTTGTATTCTGAAGAGAATATACTCCAGGAACTTTAAGACCACCATTAGTTGCAGCGGTAACCATATTTAAGGTTTCGTGCCTAACGTTACCACCCAAGAAAGAACTAAAACTGAAATCATCGGAAAAGTTTTTAGAATAGTTCAATATCACATCTAAGTTCGTTTCTCTCGCGTTGATGTTTCTTCTTAGATATCCTGAAGTTTGATCACTTCTGTTGTAACTTCCATCGGCACCTTCATTAATACCAAAACCAGTTGCAACAGACCCTACGGCTCTTCTTTCTTCCTGTATTTCGCTATATTGGTCTACGGCTGCTTTACCGGTAACGGAAAGATTTTCAGCAATTTGGTATTTCAATTGAGCATAACCTGTAAGTCTGTCTCTTCCGTCACTTTGATAGTTTTCGTAACGTGTCCAATATGGGTTGTCCCAGTATATTGGCTGTAAGTCTGTTGGAGATTTTGGGTTCCATGTTATGTTTTCCCCCGTTTGTTCGTAAGCAGCTTTTTGCCTTGCAAAATCTACATTGTTTTGTCCCCACTGACGCATAAAACCTACAATATTGTCATTGTATCCTGTAGAGTTTCTACCAACTGTTTTAGTGTTTACATAGGTAACATATCCAGTTGCTTCAAGCTTATCCGTTAATTGTGCGGTAGCGGATAAAGAAAAGGTGTTTCTCTTCTGAGAACTATTAGGTAGTATGCCTGTAGCATCGTAATTAGAGTATGATAATCTAAACGAACCATCTCCGTCAGCAAACCTCTTGGCTACGGCAACAGAGTTTGTGAACGATGTTGGGGTTGTGAAAAAGCTCATAGGGCCGTTTTTTGCAGCCACCCATGGTCTTGCGACACCGTAAGTTTCAGGTAGTTGAGGATAAAGCGCATCCCATTGTAGTAAATTTAGATTAGGGTCAAATGCAGGTCCAAAAGATGCATCATCATTTACATTTGCATAATTGTCAATCGTTCCGTCACCATTGAAGTCTGAGGGGCTGAAGTTATAATCATTTCCACCGTAACCAGCTCCATATCCTTTTTGAAACTCAGGAAAAGTACTACTGTCAATACTACCGATGCTAGCGTTTGAGGATAAAGTTATAGTATAGTCCTTAGTATTTGCTTGACTACCTTTTTTGGTGTTTATCACAATTACACCATTAGAAGCTCTTGACCCGTACAATGCAGTTGCAGCAGCCCCTTTTAATACGTTCATAGACTCAATGTCATCTGGGTTGATGTCAGAAACGGGATTTCCGTAATCATATCCAGTAGAACCTTGTGATTGAGTTCCCGTATTTGTATTTCTGTTAGAAATTGGCACACCATCAACAACAAATAATGCTTGGTTATTTCCGGTTAGAGAAGTTTGTCCACGGATTACAACGTTGGTAGAACCACCAAGGTTGTTAGTTCTTTGTACCGCAAGACCAGCAACCTTACCTGAAAGTTGGTTAAGTACGTTGGATTCTTTTACAGTTGAAAGTTCCTCGGCATCAACTTTTTGCGTTGCGTATCCTAGAGATTTTTTACTTCTCTTAATACCAAGTGCCGTCACAACAACCTCGTCTAAAGCTTCTGCATCTTCCTCCATTTGAATGTTTATGTTGTCGGAAGCTCCAACAACGGCAGAAGTACTCTTTTGTCCTATATAGGAGAATAAAAGCGTTTGACCTTCGGAAGCATTTATGCTATAATTCCCGTCAAAATCTGTTTGTGTTCCGGATGTGGAACCTTGTACTATAATGTTAACTCCTGGCAGAGGTAGACCTTCCTGGTCAGTTACGGTACCTGAAATTGTTTTCTCCTGTGCAAATGAAATCTGCACGACTAACACCAAAAACAGTGTTAGCAATCCTTTTAATTTTGCTCTCATTTTATAATTATTTGAATTAGCTGGCGCCAAAAGTGATAAATACGTGTTAATAATCCAATTTTTTTTAACCTTATATTATGCTTGCATAGGTTTTTAAGTGTGATAAAATGAAGTTGTTGGAGTGAATTTTACTAAAATCACACATTAATCTAAACTGAAGTTATATAAAAGACGATTTTCGGGTTTGTTTTGTAAAAATGAAGATCCGTTTCTGTTAAAAAAATCGGAATAATTTAATAGTGATGGTTTTGAGTCTTTTTGATAAATTAAGTAGGGTTATTACATTTAAAAAGACAGTTTAATCTTATTAAATTAACAATTACTTGTTCGTTGGTTGAATTTTGGGCTGGTTTTGGGTTTTTCTGCTCTTTTGATAAGGTGGTGTTTGAAATGGTTGGTTTAAATAGGGTTGAATGCTATGTGGGTTACAATAGGGTGTAGATTGTTCGTTATAGGTTAAATGTTACTGGATTTTAAAAATCGTAATTTTTGCTGCTCCAACCAGATTAGAATAGCGTTTTGTTGGGGTGCTGTCTTTTTGCTAATTCGGATTGAGAACTAGTTTAAATTAAATTTCTTAAAAATTAATCCCAAACTGTTTGAATTTCTGCGAAATAGTCTTACATTTGCCGACCCTTAAACAAGGGGTTATTTATACATATATAAGTTAGTATGCCAACAATTTCACAATTAGTACGAAAAGGAAGGTCCACGATTACTAAGAAGAGTAAATCGGCGGCTTTGGATTCGTGTCCTCAAAGAAGAGGTGTTTGTACTCGTGTTTATACGACTACACCGAAGAAACCAAATTCAGCTATGAGAAAAGTAGCAAGGGTAAGGTTGACAAACGGTAAGGAAGTGAACGCTTACATTCCCGGAGAAGGACATAACCTCCAAGAGCACTCGATAGTATTAGTAAGGGGCGGAAGGGTAAAAGATTTGCCAGGTGTTAGATATCATATCGTTAGAGGTGCTTTGGATACTGCAGGTGTTGCAGGAAGAACTCAACGTAGATCTAAGTATGGTGCAAAACGCCCTAAGAAGTAAATGAACAAAGAGTTGAGGATGAGGGTTGAGATGCAAGTTTCGATTTTAGTTAAAGCTCTAAACTATTAAGTAATGAGAAAAAGACAGGCAAAGAAAAGACCACTTTTACCAGATCCAAGATTTAACGATCAGTTGGTGACACGTTTCGTCAATATGATGATGTGGGATGGTAAGAAGTCAATCGCTTTTAATGTTTTCTATGATGCAATGGATATCGTAGAGGAGAAAAAGACTGATGACGAAAAAACTGCTTTAGAACTTTGGAAAGATGCTCTTTCTAATGTTATGCCTCATGTTGAGGTTAGGAGTAGAAGAGTTGGTGGGGCAACATTCCAGATTCCAATGCAGATTAGGCCGGATCGTAAGATTTCCACTGCAATGAAATGGCTTATTAGTTTCGCTAGAAAGCGTAACGAAAAGGGGATGGCCCAAAAATTAGCAGCTGAAGTTCTTGCCGCTTCGAAAGAAGAAGGTGCAGCTGTTAAAAAGAGAGTAGATACACATAAAATGGCAGAGGCTAATAAAGCTTTTTCACACTTTAGATTCTAATCGGAAATGGCAAGAGATTTAAAATTTACAAGAAATATAGGTATTGCGGCTCATATTGATGCTGGTAAAACAACAACAACAGAGCGTATACTTTTTTATACTGGTGTTAGTCATAAAATAGGTGAGGTGCATGATGGTGCGGCTACTATGGACTGGATGGAGCAGGAGCAAGAGCGTGGTATTACCATTACTTCTGCTGCTACAACTTGTACGTGGAAGTTTCCAATGGAAAATGCGAAAGCATTGCCTGATACTAAGGATTATCACTTTAATATTATAGATACTCCGGGACACGTTGATTTTACTGTAGAGGTGAATCGTTCATTACGTGTTTTAGATGGTTTGGTTTTTCTTTTTAGTGCAGTAGATGGTGTTGAGCCGCAGTCTGAAACTAACTGGAGATTAGCTGATAACTATAAAGTTCCACGTATTGGTTTCGTGAACAAAATGGATCGTCAAGGTTCTAACTTCTTAAACGTGTGTAAGCAGGTTAAAGAGATGTTGGGTTCTAATGCGGTGCCTATTGTTTTGCCTATTGGTGATGAAGCTGATTTTAGAGGAATCGTGGATTTAGCTAAAAACAGAGCGATTGTTTGGCATGAAGAAGGTTTCGGGTCAACTTTTGATGTTGTTGATATCCCAGAGGAGATGAAAGCTGAAGTTAAGGAGTATAGAGCTGCCTTGATAGAAGCTGTTGCTGAATATGATGAAGAGTTGATGGAAAAATTCTTCGAAGATGAGGATTCTATCACAGAAGAAGAGGTCCATGCTGCATTAAGAGCTGCGGTTATGGATAGAGCAATCATTCCTATGATTTGTGGTTCTTCGTTTAAGAATAAAGGTGTTCAGTTTTTATTAGATGCTGTTTGTAGATATTTGCCTTCCCCTGTAGATAAAGATGCTATTGTGGGTGTGAACCCTGATACAGGTGAGGAAGAATCTAGGAAACCGAATGTAAAAGAGCCTTTTTCGGCCTTGGCGTTTAAGATTGCTACGGATCCTTTTGTAGGTAGATTGGCTTTCTTTAGAACGTATTCTGGTCGTTTAGATGCAGGTTCTTACATATTGAATAACCGTTCGGGTAAAAAAGAACGTATTTCACGTATTTATCAGATGCACTCTAATAAGCAGAATGCAATCGATTATATTGAAGCTGGGGATATCGGAGCTGCTGTTGGGTTTAAGGATATTAAAACTGGAGATACAATGTCTGCCGAGAAGCATCCTATTGTATTGGAAAGTATGGATTTTCCTGATCCTGTAATCGGTATTGCTGTTGAGCCTAAGACTAAGGTAGATGTTGATAAGTTGGGTATGGCTTTAGCTAAATTGGCTGAAGAAGATCCTACATTTCAGGTAAAAACAGATGAGGCTTCTGGTCAGACCATTATTTCTGGTATGGGTGAGCTTCACTTGGATATTATTGTTGATCGTTTAAGACGTGAATTCAAAGTTGAGGTAAACCAAGGTGAACCTCAAGTGGAATACAAAGAAGCACTTACGAAGTTGGCTGCTCACAGAGAAACTTATAAAAAGCAATCTGGAGGTCGTGGTAAGTTTGGTGATATTGTATTCGAAATGAGTCCTGCTGATGAGGATTTTGAAGGAGAAGGGTTGCAATTTGTTGATGAAATCAAAGGTGGTCGTATTCCAAAAGAATTTATTCCATCTGTAGAGAAAGGTTTTACTGCAGCAATGCAAAATGGTCCTTTGGCTGGTTTCGAAATGGATTCTATGAAAGTAGTGTTAAAAGATGGTTCGTTCCACCCTGTGGATTCAGATGCACTATCTTTTGAATTAGCGGCTAAAATGGGTTACAAAGCTGCAGGTAAGGCTGCAGGTGCTGTTATTATGGAGCCAATCATGAAGATTGAGGTGTTGACACCTGAAGAAAACATGGGTGATATAGTAGGGGATTTAAACCGTAGAAGAGGAACAATTTCTAGTATGGGTGATAGAGCTGGTGCTAAGGTGATTAAAGGTGAAGTGCCATTGTCTGAGATGTTTGGTTATGTTACTTCATTAAGAACATTGTCATCAGGTAGAGCAACTTCTACAATGGAATTCGCGCATTATGCAGAAACTCCGTCTAATATTGCAGAACAGGTTATTAAGGCAGCAAAAGGTGTTACAACCGCTTAATTTTTTAGAAAGATGAGTCAAAAAATAAGGATAAAACTTAAATCTTACGATCATAACTTGGTAGACAAGTCTGCTGAGAAAATCGTAAAAACGGTAAAAACTACCGGAGCTGTGGTAACGGGTCCAATTCCATTACCAACTCATAAGAAGATATTTACGGTTTTGCGTTCGCCGCACGTAAATAAGAAGTCAAGAGAGCAGTTTCAACTTAGTTCTTATAAAAGACTATTGGATATTTATAGTTCTTCGTCAAAAACTATTGATGCCCTTATGAAGTTAGAGCTTCCAAGTGGTGTTGAGGTTGAGATAAAAGTATAGTTATAACCCATCTGTTAAGGGTGGGGGACATGTCCTGAGCTGCGTGCGAGGGAAAAACGGAAAAAACAATCAGGGTTGAATTGTTTTGACCCTGTTTTTTTGTCCTATAGTGAACGAGTATTTAATTAGTAATATATAAACGGAAGACGGGTTAGTGTTAATCTGAATTCCATAATTTAAAATCAGTATGTCTGGGTTAATTGGAAAAAAGGTAGGCATGACCAGCATCTTTGACGAGAACGGGAAGAATATTCCTTGTACTGTTATTGAGGCGGGACCATGTGTAGTTACCCAAGTCAGAACCGAAGAAGTTGATGGGTATAATGCTCTTCAGCTTGGTTTCGATGACAAGGCAGATAAGCGTGCTAATAAGGCCGAAGCAGGTCATTTTAAAAAGGCAGGTACATCTCCTAAGAAAAAAGTCGTTGAGTTTCAAGGTTTTGATGAGGATTACAAATTAGGAGACACCGTTAGTGTTGATGTATTTGTAGAAGGAGAATTTGTAGATGTTATTGGTACGTCTAAAGGTAAAGGTTTTCAAGGTGTTGTAAAACGCCACGGATTTGGTGGTGTAGGTCAGGCGACTCACGGTCAGCATAACCGTTTGAGGGCTCCTGGTTCCATTGGTGCCGCATCTTATCCTGCTAGAGTTTTTAAAGGAATGAAAATGGCCGGTAGAATGGGTGGCGATAGAGTTACCGTTCAAAACCTTAGGGTGTTAAAGGTTGTTCCGGAGAAGAATCTTTTAGTTGTAAAAGGTGCTGTTCCAGGTCATAAGAACGCTTACGTAACTATCGAGAAGTAATGAAGGTAGCAGTTTTAGATATCAAAGGAAAAGAAACAGGTAGAAAGGCAGACCTTTCTGATGCTGTTTTTGCAATAGAACCGAATGATCATGCGGTGTATTTGGATGTTAAACAATATTTAGCACACCAAAGACAAGGAACGCACAAAGCAAAAGAGCGTGCGGAAATTGCGGGAAGTACTCGTAAGATCAAGAAGCAAAAAGGAACTGGTACAGCGCGTGCTGGTAGTATTAAATCTCCTATTTTTAGAGGTGGTGGTAGAATTTTTGGGCCAAGACCTAAGGATTACAGCCAGAAGTTGAACAAAAACGTTAAGCGTTTGGCTCGTAAATCTGCGCTTAGTATCAAATCTAAAGAAGAAGCAATTTTGGTTGTAGAAGACTTTAATTTTGATACGCCAAAGACAAAAGATTTTAAAGGAGTTTTGAAGTCCTTAGGGCTTGAGAACAAAAAATCGTTGTTTGTCTTGGGTGATTCAAATAATAGCGTATATTTGTCTTCGCGAAATTTGAAAGGTTCCGAAGTCGTAACTTCCTCAGAAATAAGTACTTACAAAATTCTTAATGCAACGAGTATTGTGTTGTTGGAAAGTGCTTTAGAAGGATTGGAGTCAAATTTAACAAAATAGAAAGCCATGAGTGTGTTGATAAAACCAATAATAACGGAAAAAATGACTGCTGAAAGCGAGTTGTACAACCGTTATGGTTTCGTTGTTGATCCAAGGGCCAACAAGATTCAGATTAAAGATGCTGTAGAGGCAACTTACGGTGTTTCAGTAAAGAAGGTGCGTACCATGAATTATGGTCCATCTCGTAAAACACGTTTCACCAAGACTGGCGTACAGCATGGTAAGACTAATGCAATTAAAAAGGCAATAGTTGATGTGGTTGAAGGTGATATCATTGATTTTTACAGTAATCTATAAAGACAAGAAATGTCAGTTAGAAAATTAAAACCCATAACCCCCGGGCAGCGTTTTAGAGTAGTAAATGGTTTTGACGCCATTACTACTGATAAGCCGGAGAAGAGTTTGCTCGCTCCGTTAAAAAAATCGGGAGGTAGAAACAGTCAAGGAAAAATGACCATACGCCAAAGAGGTGGTGGGCATAAGAGAAGGTATCGTGTTATTGATTTTAAAAGAGATAAGCAGGGAGTTTCTGCTGTTGTAGAATCAATTCAATATGATCCAAACAGAACGGCTTTTATTGCTTTGTTGAAGTATGCTGATGGTGAGAAAAGATACATCATTGCGCAAAACGGATTACAAGTAGGTCAAGAAGTTGCTTCTGGAAGTAATGTGGCTCCTGAAATTGGAAATGCATTACCTATAAGTGAGATACCATTAGGTACTATTATTTCTTGTATAGAATTACGACCTGGTCAAGGAGCTGTTATGGCTAGAAGTGCAGGTACTTTTGCTCAGTTAATGGCAAAGGACGGTAAGTTTGTTACGGTGAAGATGCCTTCAGGTGAAACTAGGTTAATATTGTCTACGTGTATGGCTACGGTTGGAGCTATATCAAATTCTGATCATCAATTATTGGTATCTGGTAAAGCGGGTAGAAGTAGATGGTTGGGTAGAAGACCTAGAACGAGACCAGTAGCAATGAACCCTGTTGATCACCCAATGGGTGGTGGTGAAGGTAGGGCTTCTGGTGGTCATCCAAGATCAAGAAACGGAATTCCGGCTAAAGGTTATAGAACACGTACTAGAACCAAGAAGACGAATAAGTATATTCTAGAACGTAGAAAGAAATAAAAAGTAAGAAACAATGGCACGATCGTTAAAAAAGGGACCTTACGTTCATTATAGCTTGGAGAAAAAAATCCAGCAAAGCGCTTCTTCTGGAAAGAAGAGTGTTATAAAGACGTGGTCAAGAGCATCGATGATAACACCTGATTTTGTAGGTCAGACTATAGCTGTGCACAACGGAAGACAGTTTGTTCCTGTTTTCGTTACAGAGAACATGGTAGGTCATAAATTAGGCGAATTTTCTCCAACAAGATCTTTTAGAGGTCATGCAGGAGCCAAGAACAAAGGAAAAAAGTAAGCTATGGGAGTTCGAAAAAAACAGATGGCCGAAAGAATCAAGGCTGAGAAAAAGCAGATAGCGTTCGCTAAGTTGAACAACTGTCCTACATCGCCTAGAAAAATGCGTTTAGTAGCTGACCTTGTAAGAGGGGTAAAAGTGGAAAAGGCTTTGGCTATATTGCGTTTTAATCCAAAAGAGGCTTCTCGTAAGTTAGAGAAGTTATTGCTTTCTGCCTTGGCAAATTGGCAATCAAAGAATGAGGATGCTAGTGTAGAGGATGCGGATCTTTTTGTAAAAGAAATTCGTGTTGATGGAGGTAGTATGTTAAAGAGATTGCGTCCAGCTCCACAGGGTAGAGCGCATAGAATTAGAAAACGTTCCAACCATGTTACATTGGTTTTGGGGTCTAATAATAATATAGAAAGCTAGAATGGGACAGAAAACAAATCCGATAGGAAATCGTCTAGGAATTATCAGAGGATGGGAATCTAACTGGTATGGTGGAAACGATTATGGAGATAAGCTAGCTGAGGACGATAAGATACGTAAGTATATTCATGCGCGTTTGGCGAAAGCTAGTGTGTCTAGGGTAATTATAGAGCGTACCTTGAAGTTGATTACAATTACAGTGACTACTGCAAGACCTGGTATTATTATCGGTAAAGGTGGTCAAGAGGTGGATAAGCTTAAGGAAGAGCTTAAGAAAATCACGAATAAAGAGGTTCAGATCAATATTTATGAGATCAAGAGACCTGAACTTGATGCTAATTTGGTTGCTGCAAGTGTTGCGCGTCAAATAGAGAGCAGAATTTCTTTTAGAAGAGCTATTAAAATGGCTATTGCTGCGGCAATGAGAATGAATGCAGAGGGAATTAAGATTCAGATTTCAGGTCGTTTGAATGGTGCTGAAATGGCGCGTTCGGAGTCTTATAAAGATGGTCGTATTCCATTGTCTACTTTCCGTGCAGATATCGATTATGCTTTGCATGAGGCACAAACGACATACGGTAAGTTAGGTATTAAGGTTTGGATCATGAAAGGTGAAGTGTACGGCAAGCGTGAGTTGTCTCCATTAGTAGGTATGACTAAAGGTCAATCTTCAAAAGGTGGTGATAAGCGTGAAGGCGGAAGAAAGCAACGTCGTAGAAAGTAATTTTTTAAAGAAGTAAACAATGTTACAACCTAAAAGAACCAAGTTTCGTAAGATGCAAAAAGGCCGCATGAAAGGCAATGCGGGTAGAGGTTTCCAGTTATCAAATGGAATGTTCGGCATCAAAACTTTGGATTCAAAATTTATAACGTCACGCCAGATCGAGGCAGCTCGTATCGCGGCTACTAGATATATGAAAAGGCAAGGCCAGTTATGGATCAAAATTTTTCCAGACAAGCCTATTACCAAAAAACCTCTTGAGGTTCGTATGGGTAAAGGTAAAGGTGCTCCTGAGTATTTTGTGGCGGTCGTTAAGCCTGGAAGAGTTTTATTTGAAGTTGCTGGTGTACCTATAGATGTTGCTAAGGAAGCATTAAGGTTGGCAGCGCAAAAGTTACCTGTTAAAACAAAGTTTATTGTTGCACGTGACTACGTTGATCAAGATTTAATCTAAGTTGTACCATGAAAAACAAAGAAATTAAAGAATTGTCCATAGAAGAGCTTAAGCAAAAACTTGCTGAGTTTAAAAAGGAGTCTGCGAATCTTAAAATAGCTCACTTTGTGACGCCATTAGAGAATCCACTTCAAATCAGAAAGACAAGAAGAACGGTAGCTAGATTAGCAACGGAATTAACTAATAGGGAAAACCAATAACTGGTTCGGCTTTATGGAAGAAAAAAGAAACTTAAGGAAAGAAAGGATAGGGGTTGTAACCAGTAACAAAATGGAGAAATCTATTGTTGTGGCCGAGGTAAAGCGAGTAAAGCACCCTATGTACGGTAAGTTCGTTTTAAAGACGAAAAAATATGTTGCACACGACGAAGCAAATGATTGCAACGAAGGTGATACCGTTAAGATAATGGAGACACGCCCGTTAAGTAAGACTAAAACTTGGCGTTTAGTAGAAATCTTAGAAAGAGCTAAATAATATGTTACAGCAAGAATCAAGGTTAAAGGTAGCGGATAACACTGGGGCAAAAGAAGTTTTGACCATACGTGTACTTGGTGGTACCAAGAGAAGATACGCTTCCATCGGAGATAAGATCGTTGTTACGGTTAAAGAAGCTACGCCTAACGGAGGTATCAAAAAAGGTGCGGTTTCTACGGCGGTAGTTGTAAGAACAAAGAAAGAAGTAAGAAGACCAGATGGTTCATATATTCGTTTCGATGACAATGCTTGTGTATTGTTGAATCCAACGGGCGAAATGAGAGGAACCCGTGTTTTCGGTCCGGTTGCCCGCGAATTACGCGATAAGCAATTCATGAAAATTGTTTCATTGGCCCCAGAGGTACTATAATATTAGAGCAAGCATGAAAAAGTTGAAAATTAAAACGGGAGATACAGTACGTATCATTGCTGGAGACCATAAAGGTACTGAGGGCAAGGTGATAACTGTAGACCGTGAGAAGAACAAAGCCATCGTGGAAGGTGCAAATATGGTTTCTAAGCATCAGAAACCAAGTGCACAGAACCCACAAGGTGGTATCGTTAAAAAAGAAGCTCCTATCCATATTTCTAATCTTGCGCTTATTGATGCTAAATCAAGCGAGACTACAAGAGTAGGGTACGAGGTTAGAGACGGAAAGAAAGTCCGGTTTTCTAAGAAATCCAATGAAGTAATATAAGTTATGGCTTACGTTTCAAGGTTAAAGAAAGAATATGGTGAGCGTATAGTAGATGCGCTTAAAGAAGAATTTGGTTACAAGAATGTAATGCAAGTGCCAAAACTTCAGAAGATAGTTGTTAGTAGAGGTGTTGGTGCCGCTGTTGCAGATAAGAAACTTATCGATCACGCAGTTGACGAATTGACTAATATTACAGGTCAGAGAGCTGTAGCTACATTGTCTAAGAAGGATGTTGCCGCATTTAAGTTGCGTAAAGGCATGCCTATTGGTGCTAAAGTTACTTTACGTGGTGAGCGTATGTACGAATTCTTGGATCGTTTGATCACAAGTGCATTGCCACGTGTTCGTGATTTTCAGGGGATTAAGGCTACTGGCTTTGATGGTCGTGGAAATTATAGCCTTGGTGTAACGGAGCAAATTATTTTTCCTGAAATCAATATTGATAAAATCAATAGAATTGACGGAATGGATATTACCTTTGTTACTTCGGCTGATACGGATAAAGAAGCAAAATCATTGTTAACAGAATTAGGATTACCTTTTAAAAAGAACTAGTATGGCTAAAGAATCTATGAAGGCCCGTGAGCGCAAAAGAGCGAAAACTGTTGCTAAATATGCCGAGAAAAGAAAAGCTTTGAAAGAAGCTGGAGATTACGAAGCATTGCAAAAGTTGCCAAAAAATGCATCACCTGTTCGTATGCACAATCGTTGCAAGTTAACAGGTAGGCCAAAAGGTTACATGAGAACTTTTGGTATCTCTAGGGTTATGTTTAGAGAGATGGCCAATAAAGGTCTTATACCAGGTGTTAAGAAAGCAAGCTGGTAAATTAAATTGATTAACTGGTTTCAGGTTCGTTAAAAAGAGCGAAAACCGTTACCGAATTATATACAGATGGTTACAGATACTATAGCAGATTATCTAACGCGAGTTAGAAATGCCAGCAGAGCTGGTCACAGAGTGGTAGAGATACCCTCTTCAAAAGTGAAGAGAGAGATGACTAAAATATTGTTCGATCAGGGCTATATTTTAAGTTACAAATTCGAGGAGGATAAAGTTCAGGGTTCTATTAAGATTGCCTTGAAATATGACAAGGCAACTAAAGAGCCTGTTATTAAAAAAATTCAGAGAATCAGTAAGCCGGGTCTACGTAAGTATGCAGGCGCTGAAAATCTGCCTAGAGTCTTAAATGGCTTAGGGATAGCTATAGTTTCAACTTCTCACGGAGTAATGACGAGCAAGCAGGCAAAAAATGAAAATGTAGGTGGCGAGGTGCTTTGCTACGTATATTAATAGGATAAATAGTAAGAAATGTCAAGAATTGGTAATAATCCGGTAGCTATTCCTGAAGGAGTTACTGTTGAGGTAAAGGAGAACGAGGTTGTCGTAAAAGGCAAGTTGGGTGAGCTTACTCAAGAGTTTTCTGCCGTCGATATAAAGATAGAAGAGAATCAAGTTTGGGTAACTAGACCTTCAGATTCTAAGGAACATAAAGCAAAGCATGGTCTATACCGTTCTTTGGTGAAGAATATGATCGAAGGTGTTTCTAAAGGATGGACAAAAGAATTGGAACTTGTAGGTGTGGGTTACCGTGCTGCTAATCAAGGTCAGAAATTGGATATCGCTTTAGGATTTTCTCATAATATAGTTATAGATATAGCTCCTGAAGTTAAGGTTGAAACTGTATCTGAGAAAGGAAAGAATCCAATTATAAAATTGACATCTTTCGATAAACAATTGGTCGGTCAAATTGCCGCAAAAATACGAGCTTTCCGTAAGCCTGAGCCTTATAAAGGAAAAGGTGTTAAGTTTGTTGGCGAGCAGTTAAGAAGAAAAGCAGGTAAATCAGCTTAATAGTATATCATGGGATTATCAACAAGCGAAAGAAAACAGAGAATACGGAGAAGAATTAGAAAGGTTTCCAATGGAACAGCGGAAAGACCTAGATTATCCGTTTTTAGAAGCAATAAAGAAATTTATGCTCAGGTTATAGACGATACAAAAGGTGCTACATTGGCATTTGTATCATCTAGAGATAAAGATTTAGCAAAAGAAAAGGGTACTAAGATAGAGATTGCAAGCCTTGTAGGTAAAGCGATCGCTGCAAAGTGCAAAGAAGCAGGTATTGAAAAAGTTGCTTTTGATAGAGGTGGTAACCTTTACCACGGAAGAGTGAAATCTTTGGCTGATGGCGCAAGGGAAGCAGGACTTAATTTTTAAATAAGAGTATGTACCAGAAATATAAAAACGCAGAGACCGTTAAACCCGGTGGATTGGATCTTAAAGATAGATTGGTAGGCATACAGCGTGTTACCAAAGTTACTAAAGGTGGTAGGGCCTTCGGTTTCTCAGCTATAGTTGTTGTAGGTGATGAAAGTGGAGTTGTTGGACACGGTTTAGGAAAATCTAAGGAGGTAGCAACTGCTATTGCTAAGGCTATTGAAGACGCTAAAAAGAACTTAATTCGTATTCCTTTGAACAAGGCTACATTGCCTCATGAACAAAAAGGTAAATATGGTGGGGCTCGTGTATATATCCAACCGGCATCTCATGGTACCGGAGTTATTGCAGGTGGTGCAGTAAGAGCGGTATTGGAAGCTGTTGGTGTACAAGATGTATTATCTAAATCACAAGGTTCTTCAAACCCTCATAATGTTGTTAAGGCCACTTTTGATGCGCTTTTGCAATTGAGAGATGCAAGAACTGTAGCTGATCAAAGAGGGGTTTCTCTTGAAAAAGTGTTTAAAGGATAAGTAGAAATATTATGGCAAAGAAAATTCTGGTAAAACAGTTAAAGAGCAGCATCAAAAAGCCACAAAACCAAAAGCGTACGTTGTTTGCTTTAGGTCTTAAGAAGATTGGTCAAGTAGTAGAGCATGATGCCACGCCGAATATACTCGGTATGATAGCTAAAGTTGAACATTTGGTTTCCACTGAGGAAGCTTAAATAGCACATTATAATGAATTTAAGTAATCTAAAGCCTGCAGATGGTTCTACCAATAGAGCAGGCAAAAGAATAGGTAGAGGTCAAGGATCTGGTAAAGGTGGTACTGCTGCAAGAGGGCATAAAGGTGCTAAATCTAGGTCTGGTTACTCTAAGAAAATAGGTTTTGAAGGTGGACAGATGCCTTTGCAAAGACGTGTGCCTAAATTTGGTTTTACAAACATAAACCGAGTAGAATATCAAGGTATTAACGTTGAAAGGTTACAAGAGTTGGTTGATAACAAAAAAGTTAAAGACACTATTACTTTTGAAACTTTGGTAGAAAATGGTTTGGCCAAAAGTAAAGACCTGGTAAAAATATTAGGTGGTGGAGAATTGAAAGCTTCACTTAAGGTTTCAGCGCATAAATTTACAGCAAGTGCTAAAGCGGCAATTGAAGCTGCTGGTGGAGAAGCAATAAATTTATAAGCATAACTGACCATGAAGAAATTTTTCGAGACCATATCCAATATTTGGAAGATAGACGAACTAAGGAATAGGATTTTACTAACCCTTGGTTTGTTGCTGGTATACCGTTTTGGTTGTCAAATTGTTCTTCCAGGTATTGATTCTACACAATTAGCAGAATTAGCCTCGGGTACCGATTCAGGTATCTTTGGGCTTTTGAATGCTTTTACCGGTGGTGCTTTTGCTAATGCATCAATATTTGCTTTGGGTATTATGCCCTATATATCGGCATCTATTGTTGTTCAGCTTATGAGTATTGCCATACCTTATTTACAGAAATTGGATAAAGAAGGGGAGAGTGGTAGAAAAACGAAGAATCAGATTACACGTTGGTTAACTATTGGTATTTGTGTGGTTCAGGCGCCAGCTTATTTGTACGGTTTAGAGGCTTTTGGAGTTCAGGATAGTGCCTTTGTTTTAGGTAAAGGTCTTGACTTTATGGTTCCTGCGGTTATCATTTTGGTTACTGGTTGTGTTTTTGCCATGTGGTTAGGAGAGAAAATTACTGATAAGGGTATTGGTAATGGTATTTCACTACTAATTATGATTGGTATTATAGCTACAATGCCGCAATCGTTCGTTCAAGAATTCATTTCTAGAACAGTTGATAACAATGGTGGTTTGATGTTTATCTTAATAGAAGTCATTCTTTGGTTCTTAGTTATCTTGGCTAGTATACTTCTAGTGATGGCTACGCGTCAAATACCTGTACAGTATGCAAGAAGAACTGCCTCTGGTGGTTATGAAAAGAATATAATGGGGTCTAGGCAGTATATTCCTTTGAAGTTAAATGCTTCTGGTGTTATGCCGATTATCTTTGCTCAGGCAATTATGTTTGCTCCTAGTTTAATTGGTAAGACTTTTAACAATACCGCTGCTGGTCAGTGGATGGAGGTTCAGTTTCAGGATATATTTGGTCTTGCTTACAACGTATTGTTCGGTTTGTTGATAATTATTTTCACGTATTTCTATACGGCTATTACTGTTCCGACCAATAAAATGGCAGATGATTTAAAAAGAAGTGGAGGTTTTATACCAGGTATTAGACCGGGTAAAGAGACTGGAGACTTTTTAGATAAAATTATGTCTTTGATTACATTGCCAGGTTCCGTATTTTTGGCGCTTTTAGCAGTTTTGCCTGCTATAGTAGTTAAATTAATGGATATTCAAGCCGGTTGGGCATTGTTCTATGGAGGGACATCACTTTTAATTATGGTAGGTGTTGCAATAGATACGGTTCAACAAGTAAATGCATATTTATTGAATAGACATTACGACGGATTGATGAAAACTGGGAAAAATAGAAAAGTCGCATAAGTATGGCTAAACAAGCAGCAATAGAACAAGACGGGTCTATAATTGAAGCATTGTCAAATGCAATGTTCAGAGTTGAGTTAGAAAATGGGCATGTAGTTACGGCTCACATTTCAGGAAAGATGCGTATGCATTATATTAAGTTGCTTCCTGGAGATAAAGTGAAATTGGAAATGAGTCCTTATGACTTGTCCAAAGCCAGAATTACATATAGATATTAGTAATACGATAGAAGAATAGAACGATGAAAGTAAGAGCATCAGTTAAAAAAAGAAGTGCCGACTGCAAGATTGTACGCAGAAAGGGCAGGTTGTACGTAATCAACAAAAAGAATCCTAGATTTAAACAAAGACAAGGATAGTTATGGCAAGAATTGCAGGTGTAGACATACCAAAACAGAAAAGGGGCGTAATTGCATTGACCTATATTTTTGGTGTCGGTAGAAGTAGGGCTAAAGAAATCTTAGAGATTGCCCAAGTTAGTGAAGATACTAAAGTGTCTGATTGGAACGATGATGAGATAGGTCGTATCAGGGATGCCGTTTCTTCTTTTACTATAGAAGGTGAGTTGCGTTCTGAGACACAGCTTAATATTAAGCGTTTGATGGATATAGGTTGTTACCGTGGTATTCGTCACAGATCAGGTCTTCCCCTTAGAGGACAACGTACGAAGAACAATTCTAGGACGAGAAAAGGAAAAAGAAAAACGGTAGCCAACAAGAAGAAGGCAACTAAATAATAAGTAGGTTATTATGGCAAAGGCAACTACAAAATCAGGTGCAAAAGCGGCAAAGAAGCGTAAGGTAATCGTTGACTCGGTTGGAGAAGCTCACGTAACTGCATCTTTTAATAATATTATAATTTCTCTTACCAATAAAAAAGGAGATGTCATTTCTTGGTCATCTGCTGGAAAAATGGGTTTTAGAGGTTCTAAGAAAAATACTCCTTATGCAGCGCAGGTAGCTGCGGAAGAGTGTTCTAAAACTGCTCATGAAGCAGGTTTAAGAAAAGTAAAGGTTTACGTTAAGGGACCTGGAAATGGAAGAGAATCTGCGATTCGTGCCGTACATAATTCTGGTATAGAAGTTACCGAAATTATTGATGTTACACCGATGCCGCACAACGGTTGTCGTCCTCCAAAAAGAAGAAGAGTTTAATTAATTAGTAATATTTCACAGAAGTGTTGTTAACGATTATCGAAGGATAAGCCTTAATTCATAATCACACTTCTAAATTTAAGAAAATGGCAAGATATACAGGACCAAAGAGTAAAATCGCCCGTAAGTTTGGCGAAGCAATTTTCGGAGATGATAAATCATTCGAAAAAAAGAATTACCCTCCAGGACAACACGGAAACGCAAGACGTAGAGGTAAGAAATCTGAGTACGCTGTTCAGTTGATGGAGAAGCAGAAAGCTAAATATACCTACGGTATTTTAGAAAAGCAATTTAGAAATATTTTTGCTACTGCTAAGAGAAAAGAAGGTGTTACCGGTGAGGTATTACTTCAATTATGTGAGTCACGTTTAGACAACGTAGTATTTCGTATGGGAATTTCTCCTTCAAGAAGAGGTGCTAGACAATTAGTATCTCACAGACATATCACAGTAAATGGAGAGTTGGTAAATATACCTTCTTATTCATTAAAACCAGGAGATGTAGTAGGTGTGCGTGAAAAGTCTAAATCTTTACAGGCTATACAAGATTCACTTACAGCAAACAGTAAAGTTTACGAGTGGATAACTTGGAATACAGCTAAGAGTGAAGGTGCGTTTGTTACCGTTCCGGAAAGACTTCAAATTCCAGAGAATATCAAAGAACAGTTAATAGTTGAGCTTTACTCTAAATAATAAAGAACACTAAGTCATATGGCATTATTTAATTTTCAGAAACCCGATAAAGTAATAATGATCGATTCTTCGGATTTCGAAGGGAAGTTCGAATTTCGTCCTTTGGAGCCCGGTTATGGATTGACTGTTGGGAACGCACTAAGAAGAGTGTTGCTTGCGTCATTGGAAGGCCATGCGATTACGTCCTTGAGAATGGATGGTGTAGAACATGAGTTTTCAGTGGTTTCTGGCATTGTAGAAGATGTTACAGAAATCATATTGAATCTTAAACAAGTACGTTTTAAGAAGCAAATTGAAGATTCTGAAGCAGAAGTAGTTTCAATTTCGGTAAGCGGAAAAGAGCAGTTGACTGCTGGTGATTTTCAGAAATTTATTTCTGGTTACCAAGTGTTGAATCCAGATTTAGTTATCTGTAATATGGATTCTAAAGTGAACATCAATATGGAAATAGTTATTGACAAAGGTCGTGGCTATGTTCCTGCAGATGAGAACAAAAAATCAAATGCAGCTTTAGGTACCATTGCTATAGATTCTATATTTACGCCTATTAAGAACGTAAAATATAGTATTGAAAACTTTCGTGTAGAGCAAAAAACGGATTACGAAAAATTGGTTTTCGAAATTGTTACTGATGGTTCAATTCATCCAAAAGATGCATTGACAGAAGGAGCAAAGGTTTTGATACATCACTTTATGTTGTTTTCTGATGAGCGTATTACATTAGAAGCAGACGAGATTGCACAGACCGAAACTTACGATGAAGAGTCACTTCACATGCGTCAGTTGTTAAAAACGAAATTGGTAGATATGGATCTTTCCGTACGTGCCTTGAACTGTTTGAAAGCTGCTGAAGTAGATACATTGGGAGATTTAGTTTCTTTCAATAAAAATGACTTGATGAAATTTAGAAACTTCGGTAAAAAGTCCTTAACGGAATTAGAAGAATTGGTTATCAACAAGGGGCTTAGCTTCGGGATGGACCTTTCAAAATATAAATTAGATAAAGATTAATCGATATTTCTTACACGAAGGGAGATACCCTGGGATTGGAGAAGTACAATAGAATAGAAAAATGAGACACGGTAAAAAAGTCAATCATTTAGGACGTAAGACAGCGCATAGAAAAGCGATGTTGGCCAATATGGCATGTTCCTTGATCGAGCACAAAAGAATAAATACGACTGTGGCGAAAGCTAAGGCGTTAAAACAATTTGTTGAGCCTTTGATTACAAAATCAAAAGCTGAGAACAATGTATCTGCTGAAAAGGGAACGCACAACAGACGTATCGTTTTCAAAAACCTTAGAGATAAGGTAGCTGTTACTGAATTGTTCAGTACGGTTGCTGAGAAGGTGGCTGACAGACCAGGAGGTTATACAAGAATTATTAAGCTTGGTAATCGTTTGGGAGATAACGCTGATATGGCAATGATTGAGTTGGTTGATTTTAACGAACTATACAACGCTGGTAAAGCCAAAAAGAAAACTACTAGAAGAAGTAGAAGAAGTGGAGGCAAATCGGAAGAAACAGCTAAGGTTGATGCTAAAGAAACTCAGACACCACCTGTGGTAGCTGAAGATACTGAGGCAAAGGCTCAGACTGACACCGCAGCTAAAACAGACGATTCAGAAGAATAAGATGTTGATATTTAATAATTTTTTGAAAAGGATAAGCTTTACAGTTTATCCTTTTTTTATGTTTATTTGTGAAATTAAAAAAATAGCAAACGTATGAAGTACCAATCCCGAAAGAAAGCATTGTTATTATTGGCCGATGGCACCATATTTTATGGTAAGTCAGTAGGAGATAAAGATGGAACTGCATTTGGAGAAGTTTGTTTTAATACAGGTATGACAGGATATCAGGAGATATTTACCGACCCATCATACTTTGGTCAGATAATGGTGACCACAAATGCCCATATTGGTAACTATGGAACCGTAGCAGAAGAGGTAGAGTCGGACTCGGTTAAAATATCAGGTTTAGTTTGTAGAAACTTTAGCTATAATTACTCACGTTCAAGAGCGGACAAGAGTCTTGAGAGTTTCTTGAATGAAAATGAACTTTTTGCCATATCAGATGTTGATACTCGTGCCTTGGTAAGTTACATTCGTGATAACGGAGCCATGAACGCTGTGATATCTACGGATGTTAATAATATAGAGGAGTTAAAAGCAAAATTGGCGGAGGTGCCAAGTATGGAAGGATTGGAGTTGGCTTCAAGCGTATCGACTTCTGAGCCTTATTTCTACGGTGAGGAAAATGCACCTATGAAAATTGCCGCCTTAGATATAGGTATTAAGAAGAATATTTTGCGGAACCTTGCTAAGCGAGGAGGATATATAAAGGTTTTTCCTTATAACACTTCTTTTGAAGAAATGGAAGCATGGGGAGCTGATGGGTATTTTATTTCTAACGGTCCAGGAGATCCAGAACCGTTGTCTGATGCTATACAAACGGCAAAAGGAATGATTAGTAGCGGAAAACCCGTTTTTGGTATTTGTTTGGGTCATCAAGTTATTGCTTTGGCAAACGGGGTGTCTACCTATAAAATGCATAATGGGCACAGGGGTATAAATCATCCTATTTTAAATTTGATAACAGGTAAAGGTGAAATTACTTCTCAAAATCATGGTTTTGCTATAAATAGGGAAGAGACCGAAAAGAATGAGAATTTAGAAATAACACATGTTCATCTAAATGATCAAACTGTAGCCGGTATCCGTATTAAGGATAAAGATGTTTTTTCGGTGCAATATCACCCTGAAGCAAGTGCGGGGCCACATGATGCTGAATATTTATTCGATCAATTCTTTGATTTGATCGAGAAAAATTCAAACGTTATGGCATAAGGTTAAGTAATCGTTATAATTACGGTAATATAGTTGCGCAGTACAATGCATTACTTGCACGGTTTTGTATATTTGCAGCTGTTGAAATTTAAGAGAATTCCAAACAAAAAATAATATTTATGAGTATCATATTAAGCGTACACGCACGTCAGATTTTAGATTCAAGAGGAAACCCTACCGTAGAGGTTGATGTAATTACTGAAAATGGAGTAATGGGTCGTGCGGCAGTTCCTTCTGGAGCGTCAACAGGAGAGCATGAAGCAGTAGAGCTTCGCGATGGTGGCAATACCTTTATGGGGAAAGGAGTTCTTAAAGCGGTAGAAAATGTAAATACGGTTATTGCTGAGGAGATTTTGGGAATGTCTGTTTTTGAGCAGAACCTTCTTGATCAAGTGATGATCGACTTGGATGGTACTCCAAATAAATCAAAGTTGGGTGCTAACGCTATTTTGGGTGTGTCTTTGGCAGCAGCTAAAGCAGCAGCTAATGAATTAGGGTTGTCTTTGTTCCGTTACGTAGGTGGTGTTAGTGCAAATACTTTGCCTGTGCCAATGATGAATATCATTAATGGTGGTTCGCATTCAGATGCACCAATCGCTTTTCAGGAATTTATGGTAATGCCGGTAAAGGCAAAAAGTTTTTCACATGCCATGCAAATGGGAACTGAAATCTTCCATAATCTTAAAAAAGTTTTACATGATAGAGGATTAAGTACAGCTGTTGGTGATGAAGGTGGTTTTGCGCCTAACTTAGCAGGGGGTACTGAAGATGCTCTAGATACTATTGCAAAGGCAGTTGAGAATGCAGGTTATAAATTGGGCGATGAAATTATGATTGCCTTGGATTGTGCTTCAGCTGAGTTTTTTGTTGATGGTAAATATGACTATACTAAATTTGAAGGAGATAAAGGAGTGGTTAGAACTTCTGAAGAACAAGCTCAGTACTTGGCAGATTTAAGTGCCAAATACCCTATCATCTCAATTGAAGATGGTATGGATGAGAATGATTGGGATGGTTGGAAATCTTTGACTGAAAAAGTAGGAGATAAAGTTCAGTTGGTTGGAGATGACCTTTTTGTTACAAATGTAGAGCGTTTGTCAAAAGGTATTGAAAACGGTATTGCAAACTCTATCTTGATTAAAGTAAATCAGATTGGAACACTTACCGAAACAATTGCAGCTGTAAACATGGCCAAGAATGCAGGATATACTTCTGTAATGAGCCATAGATCAGGTGAAACAGAAGATAATACCATTGCAGATTTAGCAGTAGCATTGAATACAGGTCAAATAAAAACAGGTTCTGCTTCAAGATCAGACCGTATGGCCAAGTATAACCAATTGCTTCGTATTGAGGAAGAATTGGGTGAAATGGCCTATTATCCTCAGGATAAAGCATTTAAGATTAAGTAGTGATATAGACTAGTACAAAGCTATTAAAACAAGAGCCCTTCTTTTCGATAAATTTCGAATTAGAAGGGCTTTTTTTTTGGGTAATCGCAAAGTTTGCCTATCTTTTTAACAAACTTCTAACCAACGCTTCGCATGAATAATTTTCTCTTTGTTGCTGCTGAAAATGATGCTATTCCTAACTGTAAAGCTGGGGGCATGGGTGATGTTGTGCGCGATGTTCCTAGGCATATCTCCAAAAGAGGAGATAAAGTTCAAGTAGTGGTGCCTTCGTATTCAAGACTTCATCTAAATGGTACTTTTAGAACAAATCTCAATTTTCAGTTAAGGGGAACTACCTATATGGCCGAACTTTATGAGGTAGTCGGGAAAAAGGAATGCCCAAACATTGTGCATTATGTTATTCATCATCCGGAAATTCAAGAAGGTGGAATTGCACATATTTATCATGACGACCCAACTGAACCTTTTTTTACGGACTTTATAAAGTATGTAATCTTTTGTACAGCCGTTGCAGAAGCTATAAAGATGGGTGCTTTTGGAGATTTAGATGTGGTTCATATGCATGATTGGCATGCGAGCGCGTTGCTGTTCTTAAAAACATATCACCCTAGATATAAGGAATTGAAGAAAATGCGCTACGTATATAGTATTCATAATTTGGCAATTCAAGGTATACGTCCATTTTATGATAACTATGCTTCAGTGCATAATTGGTTTCCAGAATTGCAGTTGGATCATGATGCCTTAAAGGATCCTCGGTATGAGGATTGTATTAACCTTATGGCAGTTGGTATTAGGCTTGCGGACTCTGTTCATACGGTATCTCCATCATATAAAGAAGATGTAATGTTGCCCAGTGCAAGGCCAGAATTTGTTGGGGGAGAGAGTTTAGAGAAAGATTTGCAGCAGGCAAATAATGAAGGGCGCTTAATAGGAATTCTAAATGCTTCTAATTATAACAATATTAGAACTGCAGATAAAGGGCGGCTATACCGTAATACGGTAAAAGCTCTTTTTGGATGGTTGCAAGATGAATCAAAAAAATACAAGGCAGATTTCTTGGCTCACACTGGTGAGAAGATTATGAAACATGTTGACGAAAAACCGAAATTTGTAGTTTCTAGTGTAGCTAGATTAACTGAGCAAAAGTTTTATTTTTTCAAGCGGTCACCAGATGCTTTTGAGCAAATGCTAGAAAGGTTACGAAAAATAGATGGTATTTTTATGCTGTTGGGAACGGGAGATCCTGATTATGAAGAATTTTTCCGAAGCATGAGCTACAAGCATCATAATTTCATTTTTACAAATGGTCAATCAGAAGACTTAATAGATTCCATATACTTAGAATCAGACTTGTATTGTATGCCAAGTCTTTTTGAACCCTGCGGTATTAGTCAAATGTTGGCTATGCGTAACGGTAATCCATGTTTTGTTCATCATACGGGAGGACTGAAAGATACGGTTGAGCACCATGTTACAGGTTTTGCCTTTGATGGAAAGACCTATGATGAAAAAATTAAGAATATGGTCAAGAATTTTAGTGAGGCCATTGACCTTTGGGAGAACGATAAACCTAAATGGAAAAAAATAAAAAGTAATGCCGAGAAGGTTCGCTTTACTTGGGAAAAATCGTTGGATGAATACTATTCAAAATTGTACGTTCTCTAGTATAGTTTGGTTTTTCTACAACAACTAATGAAATCATTGTTAATTATTAATTAAACGAAAAAACAACATTGTTAAGATGTTACATTTTCCGTAAATTTACATCCACTTCAATTTTAAGTAAAATTCAAAAATGTCAGATAAAGCTACTTTAGAGTATAACGGTAACAAATATGATTTTCCGGTAATAAAGGGCACAGAAGATGAACTCGCCATAGATATAAAGAGTTTACGGTCGTCCACAAGCGGAATGATAACAATAGATCCAGGATATAAGAACACGGGTTCGTGTGAAAGCGCCATAACTTTTCTAGATGGTGAAAAAGGTATTTTGAGATATAGAGGTTATTCCATTGAGGAACTTGCCGAAAAAGCCGATTTTTTAGAGGTTGCCTATCTTTTGATTTTTGGCGAATTACCGAACAAGACCGAATTAGAAAAATTTCATGCCGATATTAAGGACGAGTCTCATGTAGACGAAGAAATGAAAAAGATTTTGGACGGGTTTCCAAAATCCGCACATCCAATGGGTGTATTGTCTTCTTTAACGAGTGCGTTAATTGCCTTTAACCCTTCTACGGTAGATGTTTCGTCCGATAAGGATATGTATCACGCTATTGTTAGAATCTTAGCTAAATTCCCGGTTCTTGTTGCTTGGACGCTTAGAAAGAAAAAAGGATTGCCTCTAGATTATGGAGATGACACTTTAGGCTATGTAGAGAACATTCATAAAATGATGTTCAAGAGACCTAATCAGAACTATCAAAAAGACGATTTGGTAATAGCAGCTTTGGATAAGTTGTTAATTTTACATGCTGATCACGAACAAAACTGTTCTACTTCTACGGTAAGAATTGTCGGTTCTTCCCATGCGGGTCTTTTTGCTTCCCTTTCGGCAGGTATTTCAGCTTTATGGGGGCCATTGCACGGAGGAGCAAATCAAGCGGTATTAGAAATGCTTGAGGCTATTGAAAAAGATGGTGGAGATACAAAAAAATATATGGCGAAAGCCAAAGATAAATCAGACCCTTTTAGATTAATGGGCTTTGGTCATAGAGTTTATAAGAACTTTGATCCAAGAGCAAAAATAATCAAGAAAGCGGCAGATGATGTTTTAGCTAATTTAGGTATAGATGATCCTATTTTGGCCATTGCCAAAGGTTTAGAAAAAGAAGCTTTAGAAGATCCATATTTTGTAGATAGAAAACTATATCCTAATGTAGATTTCTATTCGGGTATAATCTATCGTGCATTGGGTATTCCTACTGAAATGTTTACAGTTATGTTTGCATTGGGCCGTCTACCTGGTTGGATTGCGCAATGGAGAGAAATGCGTTTGCGTGGTGAGCCAATAGGAAGACCAAGACAAGTTTATATTGGTGAAACGCTTCGTCCTTTTGTAGATGTAGATTTAAGATAAACACCAGTATATAATTATAAAAAAAGTCCTTTCTTGAGATTCTTAAGAAAGGACTTCTTTTTTCTTAAATAGTTGTGGTCCACGATTTGGTTCTCTTATCTTTGCCGGCAAAAAGGTTATGCTTAAGCTTCACGTTAACGATGAAATTTCAAGGTTAAAGGTATTGGTTTTGGGTACAGCAAAAAGTAGCGGCCCAACACCTAAACCAGAGGAGGCCTACGACCCTAAATCATTGGAACACATTTTGGCGGGGACATACCCACAGGAAGCGGATATGATTCGGGAAATGGATGCTTTTGCAGAAGTGTTTCGTAAATATGATGTTCAGGTATATAGACCCGAAGTCTTAACTGATTGTAATCAGATTTTTTCCAGGGATATCGCCTTTGTCATAGAAGACAAACTTATTATAGCCAATATTTTACCCGATAGAGAAAAAGAGGTTGAAGCCATTCTTCACGTATTGGATAAAATTGAAGAACAACAAATCTTACATCCGCCCGAAGAAGTACATGTAGAAGGTGGTGATGTTATGCCTTGGGGCGATTATATTTTTATCGGCACCTATACGGCAGAAGATTATGCTAGTTATATTACGGCAAGAACAAATCAAGCGGCCGTTGATTATATTACAGAACAATTTCCTCATAAAAAAGTAAAATCATTCCAACTGAGGAAATCAAATACCGATGCAAAACAGAATGCGTTGCACTTAGACTGTTGCTTTCAGCCCTTAGGAAAAGGAAAAGCTATTTTGCACAAAAACGGATTCTTGGTAGAAGAAGAATACCAATGGTTGGTTGATTTTTTCGGAAAAGAAAATGTCTTTGAGATTTCGCCAGATGAAATGTATCAAATGTTTAGTAATGTATTTTCTATTTCTCCGGAAGTAATAGTATCAGAAAAGAACTTTACACGCCTTAATAATTGGCTGAGGGAGCAAGGTTTTATGGTAGAAGAGATTCCCTATGGCGAGATTGCTAAACAAGAAGGTCTTCTGCGGTGTAGCACCTTGCCACTAGTTCGTGAGTAGTACTTTTTAGTATACTAAAATTCAATTTTTAGAAGGTCTGAAATTACTTTATAGGTCTAGTTTCCCTTTTTCTTATTTTCCAATTTATACTAGGTCATACCGTTTTAAAAGTCCTAATTTTGCCTAAATTTAAATGAGTTTCCTATGCAGATTACGAACACCATACTAATGATTCGCCCGGTCAATTTCCGAATGAACGAACAGACTGCGGTAAACAATTATTTTCAAGAAGATATAGATGTTCAGAATACTACGATCAATGAGAAAGCGCAGCAGGAGTTTGATGCTTTTGTAGAGATTTTACGTTCAAAAGGAGTGAACGTAGTTGTAGTTGAAGATACCAAGGACCCAGATACTCCAGATTCTATATTTCCTAATAATTGGATTTCATTTCATGCAAACGGTACGGTAGGGTTGTATCCTATGTTCGCTGAGAACAGGCGTAATGAAAGACGTGAGGATATTTTGGATATTCTTGAGGAAAATGGTTTGATCATAGAAAACGTAGTGGATTACACATCGGCGGAAGAAGAAAATGTGTTTCTAGAAGCTACAGGTAGTATGGCATTGGATAGGGTGAATAACAAAGCCTATTGTGCTCTTTCTGATAGGGCGGATGAAGGCTTGTTCATTGAGTTTTGCGAGGATTTTGAGTACTCGCCGGTTATTTTTACGGCCAACCAATCGGTAGGAGGTAAGCGAATGCCAATTTATCATACCAATGTAATGATGTGTTTGGCAGAAGACTTTTCTGTTATTTGTCTTGATACGATTGATGATAAAAAAGAGCGGAAAAACGTAGTGGATCACCTGAAACAGGATGGGAAAGAAGTAATTGCTATTACTGAACAGCAAATGCATCATTTTGCGGGTAACATGCTCCAGGTTTTGGGAGGGAATGAAAAGCGTTATTTAGTAATGAGCTCATCTGCATATCATAGTCTAACTCCGTCACAAATTGAAGCTATTGAAAAGCATTGCGAAATTATTCATAGTTCTTTAGAAACTATTGAAACTTGTGGTGGAGGTAGTGCACGTTGCATGATGGCCGAGGTTTTTCTGCCACGTTCAAAATAGAAGATATTCTAATTAATTTTTCGCTTTTGGAACCAAAGGTCTTCTAAGCTAAAATTCAATGTTAATAGGTGAAAGTTTTCTTTTATCAATATATTTTGAATCTGACCTTTGGAGCCATAGCTATAAGATAGGTTCATCATAGATTTTTGACCTTGCCCTATGGGTATGCCAATGCCTGCTGTAAGGTTATATCCGTCTACTTTTTGCCCATTAATGGCAAGGTATCCATTGTCATAATTAAAACCTGTTCTGTAGCGTATACGATCGGCGTATTTATAGCTGGTAGGATTTTTTACATACTCCAGGCCAATGGCGTAAATGTCTTGGTCTGCATAACTTCCTAGACTTTCTGTTTGTCCTGTGGCGTCCCAATAGTTCTTTTTGTAGTCTGCACTCACGGTAAAGGAATCAAAGATGTTTGTACTTATACCTAAGCCTACTTCTAGAGGCATGCTGAAATTTTCGAAAGTATCACTTGCCCCATCTTCTACGGTAATTTCCGTGCCATCTAAGCTTTTGGTGATGGAACGTTTTATGTTACCCTTTAAGCTTGTAGGAAATTGAACGGTGCTACCAATAGTAAAATTATCGGTCACATCAAACTGCATGCCTAGTCCAAAGCGAATACCGGAATAGTTTGTGGTTTCCTCAGAGCTAAATGTACTTTGATTTAGAACAAAAGCTTCACTTTCTTCAATGTTGCCAAAGAGTAAGGAGGCATTGGCGCCAAATCTGAAATTTGGCATAACGCTGTATCCTAAATTAAACTTAAGCTCACTTAAACCTCCAATTCCGTTTACATTACTTTCAAAGGTTTCTTCCGTTCCTTCAATATTAGATGTAATTCCAATAAGTGAGTACCCCATTTCGCTGTAGGGTACAAGAGAGATTCCTGCGCCCAATCCTTCAGCTACCCTAAAGGCCATGGCTAAATTGGAGAAGTTAAACGTTGTTTTTGTTTCGCTATCCGCTTTGTTGCTATATTGATTGTATTCGGCTTTTATTCCAACATCATAAAAAAATGAGCCCTTAGGGATCAAAGCAAAGTTTGCGGGGTTTAGATTGTTTATTTGGTTTGAAGTTTTAAGGCCAATTCCAGTATACCCCATACCGTTGGTACGCCCAATGCTAGATTGGTTTATAGCTCCAAGGCCATATAAGGAATATGGAGAACTGGTTAAACCTTCGGATTGTGCTTGTGCCGACACGTGGATTAAAAGTATAAACACGGAAAACAGTAAAGCATTATTCATCTTCGTCATAGATCGCATAAGTAAGTTCAAGTGTGGTACTTTGAGAGTTTATATCTGTATTGAGAACAAAACGGTCCACAGTCGAATTGTAATCGCTTGGTAATAGAATCAGGGCGTCGGATGATTCTTGGTCAGTAGAAATTAATCCCTCTAAATAACCACTTAAGGGCAACTCATAATAGATGTCATTAAACTCTTGATTGCTACGGTTCAAAATTGCCTGAGCTACACTCCCATCTGTTGAAAGTAATTGACTGGTAAGCTCGTTGTTTTGGTCGACCACGAATACAGATAGCGTATCTCTTAAGGTCAATAAGTCGTCATAACTATTAACCGCAGGCGAAATTTTAAGGGAGGCATCAAGAAGGGTGCCTTCTCCTTGAATGTCAAATACAGATTTTATATTAGGAAATTCTAATCTAGTTGCAATGCCTATGCTAGATTGTATAAAGCTTAGATTATCGGTTTCCGTGCTGTGGAGGTTCGTTTCTTGGTCAGTTAAAGACTTTAAATATTCATTTGGTTCCTCAGCAGAAACCTGATTGAAAAATGGAACGGGTGAACTTGTAGTATTAATAGTGAAGTCTGTATAATACTGGGTGCGCTCCTCTTCACCTGCAATGCTATAATAAAGCCTCATGGTGGAGAGTAATGAAAAACCTATTATAGGACCATCATCGGTATCATCCGGTTGAATGGTTATACCGTAATAGGAATTTCTATACTCGTCATAAGTAGTTATTTTTTTCTGCTGAAAATTATCAAATAGACTAAAACCAAAGGTGTCCAAGAGTTTTACTTCAAGGGAGTCTGTTGAGAGTGGTCTTGGGATATAGGTGAGCTCACCTAAATCCTCTTCATAAAAATCTATTGTACTGGTATTGTAAAAATTAACTCCATCTTCCGGTTTTAAGGCTTCACTCAACTCCTTAATATGAAGGGTGCTAGACTGTAGTGTATCGTTATAATAGTAGTTGTCCGGCCTAAGGATAAAAGTTATACTATCAAATTCGGCATCTGTATCAATAAAATATGAACTTGGTATAAATTCCATAAAGCTTGCTCCTTTGACTGTTCCGTAAACCGGGTCTTTGTATTTGCCAAGGAGCATACGAACGGACTGTGACGTATCTACACTATCAAACTTCATAGTAGAAAAATCTATGGTCATGGTATCTAGTTGAACCACGCGTATATCACTATCGGTAAAAATGTCTCCTGCTTCAAAATCTGAATCGTTAACCGCATCGGTACTGCATGAAACTAGGAGTGATAGGCAAACAAGGATGGCCAATGTAATTTTCATATCCGTATAATTTGAGCGTAAATGTATTGTGCAGGTAAGGGCATAAAAACCAGAATAGACCAAACCCAATAGTTATGAGACGAATACCTGAATTTTAGCTATTAAATAGAAAATGGTTTTGGTAGATTAAAAAGCCATGTTCATGTGTTAAATAAGTGGCTTCATCTATTTCGGTTTCATGGGTGGGAACCGTGTTCTAGTTTTGATGAAAATTAACTGGCGAACAAAATAGAAGAAGCGCATGAAAGGATTCAAGTACTATATAGGGACGGTAACAATTTTTAGCACAATGATTTTTTCATTGGTAAGTTGTTCTAGTGATGACGATGATGAGTATCTGGGTAACTGGGTAGATAGGTCTGTTTTTGATGGTAGCCCCCGTAGTGGCACATCAACTTTTACTATTGGTAACATAGGGTATTCTGGTGTGGGGTATGATGGGGATGACTACCTTACTTCTTTATGGGCCTATGATATGGATGGTGATTTCTGGTCTCAGAAAGCAGATTTTATAGGAAGCGCTAGAAATGCCGCCGTAGGTTTTCAGATTGATGGTACAGGTTATATTGGTTCCGGATATGATGGATTGGATGAATTGGGGGATTTTTTCTCTTATAATCCTAATTCTAATTCTTGGCAGGCCATAGCTTCTTTGCCTTCTACGGCAAGAAGAAGTGCAATTGCTTTCGGAATGAACGGTTTTGGCTACTTCGGTACGGGATATGACGGGGAAAATGATCGTAAGGATTTCTGGAAATATGACCCAAATTCGGATTCTTGGTCGGAACTAGTTGGTTTTGGTGGAGATAAAAGAAGAGCGGCTACAACTTTTACTATTGGTGATCAAGTGTATTTAGGCACCGGCGTATCTAACGGAATTTACCTTAATGATTTTTGGGCCTTTGATGCCGCAACTGAAAGTTGGACTAAAAAATTAGACCTGGACGAGGAAGATGATTATAGTATAGCCCGAAGCAATGCAGTAGGCTTTACGTTAAACGGCTACGGTTATATTGCTTGTGGTCTGTCTGGAGGAACCTTAGGTTCTGTTTGGCAATATGACCCTAGTACGGATGATTGGGAGTTGAAAACTAGTTTTGAAGGCACTACAAGACAAGATGGCGTAGCATTTTCCAATGGATCTAGAGCCGTGGTTGGCCTAGGTAGAACAGGTAGTCTTTATTTAGATGATTTATACGAGTTTCTTCCTTTTGATGAATACGATGATGAGGATTAATAAATATTTTTTGAGTTAGCTATGGGGCAGTACTATTAAGTTTGCCCCATTTTTTAATTGGATATATCATGAAAAAAATTCACTTTTTATTGGCAGTATTGGTCGCAGTCGTTGCTTATATTGCATTTAACTTTAGCGCTGGAGAAGCAAAGCAAAAAGGACTTCATTCAGAGGTGATAGAAGTAGGTGAAGGATTTGGATATCAAATTTTACATGCCGATAAGATTCTGGTAAAACAAGAGTTTATGCCTGCAATACAAGGAGAATTGCCATTTAATACAGAGAAAGAGGCTCAATTGATTGGTGATGAGGTTCTCAAAAAAATAAAAAAAGGCGAAGCTCCGTTTATAACCGTTTCTGAACTCAAAAATCTGAATATTACTATTCAAAATCAGTAAAAAATGAACGCCTCCAAAAGAAAATATTTGCCACAATGGTTGGTACATACCTTCTTATGGTGTGCGGTTTTTGGATTAATAGTATACCCGTTTTTCCTAGAGTCAAGGTCTATACCGTTTAATATCGTTGTTAAATGGGTAATGGCTGTGGCAATATTCTATTTCAATTATTATTACTTGGTCCCTAACTTTTTACTTAGGGATAAAATGAAAACCTATATAGGTATTTCTATTGTGTTGTTGTTTGCCGTTAGTTATGGGCTTCATAATATATTTCCTCCGGAAATGCCAAAAAGTTTTGCCCCTTTGGTAGAACGCATGAAGGAGCGTAGGGAAGCTAGGGCCCCGTTTAGATTTTCTTTAATGCCAGTGGTAAGTTTTGCTGTCCCCTACATTTTTGCCATTATGCTCCGTGTGTATACGGAACTGCAAAGAAACGAGAATCTTCGTAAAACGGTCGAAAAGGAAAAAGTGCAATCGGAACTTCAGTTCTTAAAAACCCAGTTGAACCCACATTTTCTGTTTAATTCTCTCAATACTATTTACTCGTTATCGGTAAAAAAATCTCCGCATACTTCCGAAGCAATTATCAATTTATCAGAACTGATGCGATATATGATTTATGAGGCGGATAAAGATTTGGTACCGTTGGATAAGGAGATAGAGTACATAAAGAGTTATGTAGCATTACAAAGGTTAAGATTGGCCGATAGTGAAAATGTGTTCCTAAAAATTTCGGGAGACGATTCCAATAAAATTATTCCGTCGCTATTATTTATTTCGTTCATTGAAAATGCCTTTAAATATGGAACGGACTACCAAGGTAAAACTATGGTAAAAATAAACCTGCTAGTACAGGAGAAGTCCATACAATTGTACGTGATAAACAAAATAGGAAAGCAAAGAGTAAAAAGTGAAAATAGTGGTGTAGGGCTTCAAAATGTTAAGAACAGATTGAATTTTTTATACCCCAATTCGCATTTTCTAGAAATAGAAGATGATGGAGAAAACTATGAAGTTAATTTAATTTTAAACCTATAGATTATGAATTGTATACTAATTGACGATGAACCGTTGGCCATAGAAATATTGGTAGATTATTGTAAAAAAGTAGGTTTTGTTGAGGTGGTAGGTACGTTTACAAATCCCCTTGAGGCTATTCCGGCAATTAACGAGCAAAAGGTAGATGTAATCTTCTGTGATATAGAAATGCCACAAATAAACGGGCTGGATTTTATTAGCGCGTTGGACAACCGGCCACTTTTTATCTTTACTACAGCTTACTCTCAATATGCCGTAGAAGGTTTTGAGCTGAATGCGGTAGATTACCTTGTAAAGCCCATTCCTTATCAGCGTTTTATAAAAGCGGTATTAAGGGCAAAAGAGTTATTGAGTCGTAAAGATACCCCGGTATCAACGGCTGCCAATGTATTCCCTTCCCGCGGAGATGGCAATGAAAGCCAGAAATTTATTTTTGTAAAATCTGAACATGAAAGTGTAAAGATAGATTTGGACGATATTCAATATGTTCAGGGTCTTAAGGATTATTTAAAAATTCATGTGGTAGGGTCAAATAAGGCCATTTTAACCTTACTTAGTTTTAAGGACATATTGGAAAAATTACCGCGGAATCAATTTATAAGGGTGCACAAGTCCTTTGTAGTGAATGTAAATTTCATCAAAACCATACAACGTAATAGAATTGTAATAGATGATATTCGTATTCCTATTGGAGAAAGTCACAAGACTCAATTTTTCTCTATGTTGGGGCTGTAAGAATTATTTATCTTGAAGATTTCAGAAGGAAAAGTAGAGGGTTTTAAAGCTCATAGCCCAGTTCCTCTTTCAGTTTTATGGACATCACCTGGGTCCTGTTTCTTAATTTCTTAGCACTGGTAAGTAGATTTTCGGTTTGTAAAAGGCGGTCTACCAAACTATTCTGGTAATCTTTACTATGCAATAAGTCATAGTAGTTGGATTCTTCTCCAAAAGTCTTTATCCGAGTGTATTTAGGATTGTCTTTAGCTAACATATCCTTAAGTGCCAAGTGCTTCTCTAAAGTGGGCTGCAAACGGTCTAAAACTATTTCCTTTATTTTAGAATCAATAGATTTTAAACGTTGTATTTCAGAAGGGTAATTGGTAATCAAACTTTTTAATGAGTCACTTTCTATAAGTTCTAATTTGGTAGTGCTGATAACGGAATTGAGTGCACCACTTAGTAGATTGATCTCGGAGTAGTTAATATGAACAATAGTATCTCTCGCACCTTGGGTAATTTCATTAGACGTCAGACCTATGTAGTTCATAGTATGTTCCAAACTTTTTGAATTGCTAGAGTACCGATCTATAGTAGAGTTTAGAATTTTTAAATTAGTGTTCAACTCATCATATAGGCTTTCATATATTTTGAGTTCAACTATTCTATTCTTACGAATTTCGTTCAGGTCGTTAATTTTCCATGCAATTAAAATACCTATCGCAATAAGTAAAATTTCTCCAAAAGCGTAAACGAGGTAACTTTTGAGTTTACCGGAGCCCAAAAGTTTCTTTCTGATCTTTCTAAAGACGGTCATAGGTCAATACTCTTTTTTTAGAGCTTTTACATCTACTATGAGTTGGGCTACGGAAGCACGGTTTAAACCATTGTAAATACCTCTTATATGCTTGTTTTTGTCAACTAGCAAGAAGTTTTCTGTATGTAGAAAGTCGTTTATGTCCTTGGGAATACCCAAGTCATTTTCAACAAAATAATGGTTTCTTCCCAAATCATAGATTTCTTGTTTATCACCTGTAACCAAATGCCATTTTGCATCAATTATGCCATTCTTTTTAGCATAGGTGTTCAGGACAGAAACGGAATCTATGGAAGGCGTAACGGAATGGGATAAAATGGCTACCTCTGGATCATTTAAAAAAGCATCTTGTATTTTTTGCATGTTTCCAGTCATTTTTAAACAGATACCTGGACAAGTGGTAAAGAAAAAGTCGGTAATATAAATCTGGTCTTCAAAGGTTTCAGATGTAATGGTGTCTCCAAGTTGATCTACCAATTTATAATTGGGAATCTTATGAAAGTCTTTTTCCTCTTGTGAACCTGGTTCTAACCAATGCGGTGTAAAAGATGCATCCCCATAATAGGGCAGATGTTCAACCCTGCTTGACGTATCCTTGTTATGGTTGCTTTTTTTGACCGTCTGATTGCATGCGGTCAAAACAATGAATAATAGAATAATGCTATATTTTTTTACTTCTAACAACAATTTCATCATCTAGTTTATAGCATGAGTTAGCTCTTTTCATTCCAAAAATTCGGCCATTCTTGGCTTCGTAATTAATATACAGCTTGCCGTTTTTAAGCCAGGATTTTTGTAACCCTTCTTCCCTGCCGTTTACAAGTTGTCTTTTTTTGGCAAGTGAACCATCTGGGTAATACATCTTTTGAACACCGTGCAGGGCACCGTTCTCATAGATAGATTCTTCCGCCAACTCGCCATTTTTCCACCAGACTTTATATGTGCCGGTCAATCGGTTTTGTTTGTAGAAAGATTCTATACGGAGAAGGCCATTATTTTCCCAGCGTTTAGCTATACCCTCTCTTTTTCCATTTAAATACCCCAATCTTTCACTTGTAACTCCATTTTGGTAACATTTTATAGAGTACCCGTTAAACGGTTTGTTCAGGTAGTACCATTTCCCTTCGTTTTGATTTAGTACTAAATCATGCTTGTAAACCTCATGATTCTTTATACTCGGTTTTTTTTCCGTTTTTGGAATTGTTTCAATGTCCTTATTATGACCAAAAAAAGAGAGCGCGAACAATAGTATTATTAAGTACAGTGATTTTGTCATAACAATTAATAACCTTGATAAGGACCTGCAAATGCAAGGTAAGAGCCTGTTGTAGAATAGACTTCATTGATAATATGATAGTGATATTCTTCCTCTCCATCTGTATACTGGGTAGTAGAAACGTGACCTCCGGAAGCATCTAAATCTGTAGGATAGGTGCCTGTGGAGTTGCATTTTCTTCCGTATAGGAATACGCCATCGAGTAGTATGCCAATTAGATTTTCATCATCATCGGAAAAGGCTACAGGTTCAAGATGGTAGTGATATACACCTGGGCCAATATGTGCACCTGTCCAATCTAAGCTTCCGGCGGCTTGATCCAGTGCGCCGCCGCCTTCTTGATCATTAAAGATCGATGAGCCGCTAACTGCTATACCAATGGTATTCAACTGGGTTTCGACCGTGTTTCCCGTTAAATTGGGAGTGGCATCTACACGTATAGTGGTAGCGTTGTTGTTGCTGGACATAATACTAGGCGTTTTGTCCACATCGGGCTCGTCCTTGTATAGGCTGTTGCCTTCGCCCCAATATATGGTTTCGTGATTGGGAAGCCCGGTAGTCTCTATAACAACTTCCGAACCGTCTAAGTAAATAGTGGTTGCTTCCGAATTGAAAGCCGCATAGGCCGCATGCAATTCAGTTACGGTTTCTTCTTCGGTTTCACTTTCTTCGTCTTCAAAGGAATCATCAGAACTGTCAGAACTGCAAGCAATAATACCAAATCCCGTAATGGCAACAACAAGGCTTAACGGGATAATCTTTTTTAGAACTTCTTTTTTCATTTTAATTCTTTTTAAATATGATTAATGGGAATGATTTAGAAATTTAATTGTGTGATACCGTTAGACCGGCCTTAGTACAATTTCTTCTTTCCTGAAAATTTTTGAAATAATGACTACGGACATAATTACCAACAGGGTTAGGGCAATAAATGGGATCAATAGATTTTCTTCTTGTCCCTTAATCTGAAACGCTCCATTAGCTTTCTCTATGGACACAGCAAATTGGTTGTCTTTTTTGATGACAAAATTTTTGGAGGTTACCGTAGGGTCAATAATTTTGAATACAGTATTGTGTTTTGAAGCCTCACTAAAGCCTTTTAGCTTCACCTGTAAAGTACTAAGTTTATTGGGCAGACCCGTTACCCTAAATTTTAAGTCTGTTTGATGTCCCATTTTTATGGCACCTTCCCTAAGTTCTCCAATAAAACCCGAATTACCGTTCAAAACTATATTGTCCTTAACGTAGGCAATGACCAATTTTTGAAAATCATCGGCAGATAAATCATCAACTTTTATATCTGGAAAATTTTTAATTAATTGATTCCTAAAACCGTCAAATGATGAGCTAATATGTAAGCTCCAATTGTTTTGTTGGTCTTGAGCCAGTGTCATGGTTGCTATTTGCGAACTATGGGCACTAGCGGACAAAGTATAAAAGCTGATTAAAATACCGATGATTAATTTTTTCATGATCTTTGATTTTAGTTTACTTCAAAGGTGCCTTGTGCTCCCGCAAAACAGCCAATAAAGCTGTTGGTTCCGGCTGGGGCTACATGATAGTGATAACCGCGAATGTCATCTGTATGACCGCGACATTCATCTAAATCGGTAGGTTCGGTACCATCTTCGTCCAATAGTTCAAACAAGGGAAAACCATCTATGGCGTAGCCTATCATTGCAGAATGGCCGTCTTCTTGTGAAATTTGTGCGGTCATACCGGTCGCAGCGTGGTAATGGTAACCCGTATTTGGGTTCACATGTCCGCCGTTGTCATCCATAGGAGCCAAGGTATAGGCGCCAAGAATATTTGCAGTTGGAGCAGGTGGGTCAAAATTTACACCGTTAAATGCTAGACCTATAACAGTATTGTCTCCACCGCCTTCTTCCGGTGGTGGACCACCTTCTGGAGGAGTCCCGCCATTACCTCCAGGTGCGCCATTGGATATATAAATGGGCGTATCCAATTTTACGGGCGTCACCGGAATGTAATAGGTAAGGGTTATGTCCGTTACATAGGAAGGCTGACATTCAACACAGAAATTTTTATACTCTTCGCCCACGTTTGGGTTAGCTGCATTTTGACAGTCTTCCAAAGAGTTGGTTACATAAATGTCTCCGTTTTCATCGTACATTTTCCAAGTAGCATCGGCATAGAAATCGGCCATATTTTCAATAAAAGCACCATCTACATCGTAGAGTTCTCCATTTTCGAACCATTTTCCACCTTTGTCGGCACCATCTGAAATGTTGGTGGGGCACCACGGACCCATTTGGTGTTCCGAAGGGGTGGAAGTAGTGGTGATTTTGTAACACATGGCGATCGTACCGTCAGAAAGTGTTTTCTCTACCATGGTTATGGGCTCGGCAAGTCCATCTTCTAAAAATAGACTAGCGTCAACCGTGCCACTCACTACTTCTGTATTAGTTTCATTTTCCTCGGTGGTAACGCTTTCATCAGAATTACAACTGTTTCCAGAGATAAGAATGAACAAACTGCTTATAGCCAATGTCAATACTTGTTTCATTTCTTTAAGTTTTATTATTTTTTTCGACGCTTTGGTTTTGGTGCATTTTCCAATTCTTCCAAAGAAAGAAAGCCATCTTCGTCTTTGTCTATAGTGTCGAAGTCATTTTTAATAGGGCCCTTTAATTCATCTTTAGAAAGTTTTCCGTCTTCATTGGCATCCATTTTTTCCATTAGTTCGGTTGCAGAGGGAGGTTCTTTACGGTCTTCTTGGGCATACCCTGTTTGGATGGTTACTAAGCCAAGAACGGCAGTTGCTATTACGGTGTAAAAAGAACTTTTTTTCATGATATTTAATTTTAAATTGTTCGTATTTCTGATGACAAAGGTGGGCAACAGTTCCATGCAGAATGAACGCAATAAGCCTGTGGCGAGAAGTTTTCAGTGAATGCGTTGTTTTAATAAGTAAGTCCCCTTGTTTAAAGGATTTGGAATAGTCCTTTTTTGGTTTTGCCGAGAAATAATTACTTTAATTTGTACCATGAAACAAACACATCGCTTTCTTTTTCATGTTTTTCTTTGGTTGGCCGTTTGGCTTATGGCATGGCTGTTACTTAATGAAAATGTTAGGTTTTTAGACAAGAACGTGCCTTCATTTTTAATGCAGATTGTGGTAATTGCTACGTTAATTTACGTGACGGCACCAACTCTACTGTTCAAGAAAAAGTATCTGCTTTTTGGTGTAGCCTCATTTGCATTGATTGTTTTTTGTTCTTTTCTTATTACGGAAAATTTTATGTTGAATAATTTACCGGAAGGGAATATGCCACCCCCTCCTGGAGGAGGACGTAGAGGAGGACCACCAATGGCTCCGCCAGAAATACTGATTCAATTTTTAATTCTCTCCATTGCTTATGTGCTGGCCACTTTTGTAGAAACATTTTTGTTCGCACAGAAAAAGGAAGAGGAGACTATTAGGAATAAAAATGAAAATCTTCAGATGGAGTTGAAGTTTTTAAAATCGCAGATAAATCCACACTTTTTATTCAATTCGCTAAATAATATTTATGCACTTTCCGTAATTGACTCCAATAAGACTCAGCAAAGTATTGGTACGCTTTCAGAAATGCTGAGGTATGTTCTTTATGAATGCGAACAACCTACTGTACCTATTAAAAAGGAGATTGCGTACATTAGTAATTATTTGGATTTATTTCGATTAAAAAGTAGTAAACCCTTTCCTATAAATACCAAATTTGAAGTGTTGAATTCCAATGCCAAGATAGCCCCCATGATATTGATTCCGTTTGTAGAAAATGCTTTGAAGCATGGGAATATAGATCATGTGGCAGAAGGCTATTTGGATATAAAAGTATATTCTGATGAACATAAAATAGATTTTCATGTTGCCAATAGTGTCTCTAAAATGCCTGCTCAAAAGGATAAAGTAGGTGGTATTGGATTAGAAAATGTAAAGAAACGCTTAGAAATTCTATACCCGAGAAACCACGAGTTAACTATTGAGCAGACCCCAGAAAATTATATCGTAAACCTTAGCATTAATTTAAATGGAACCCATTAAATGTATTGTTGTAGATGATGAAGAATTGGCACGTGGCCTATTGAAAAGCTATATAGAGCGATTAGATTTTTTAACGCTAGTAGCGGAAGTAGCCAATCCTTTGGAAGCATTACAAATCATAAAAAAAGAAAAAGTAGATTTGCTTTTTCTAGATATCCAAATGCCCGAAATAAAGGGTACTGATTTTGCCAAGTTGGTTCCTGATCACATCCAAATTATTTTTACCACAGCTTATTCTGAGTACGCTCTTGAAGGCTTTGAGCTTAATGCGCTTGATTACCTTTTGAAGCCCATCACTTTTGAGCGGTTTTTGGCAGCCGTGAATAAAGCAAAACCTAACGAAAATGAAGATAATTTTGAGAAGGCATCATCAGGTAATGATAGCATTACCGTAAAGTCTGGCTATGACTTACATAAATTAAAGTATGAAGACATTCTTTACATTGAGAGTGATAGTGAATATGTTAATTTTTATTTAGGAGATAAAAAGCTAATGAGCTTACAGTCATTAAAGAAGTTATTGGAACTATTGCCTGAGAATCAGTTTATGCGGGTTCATCGTTCTTATATTGTAAACAGAAGAAAAGTGACGGCCCTAAAAGGGCGGGATATTTATATAGGGGATAAAGAAATACCAGTAAGCGCCCAGTATTTTGATGCTGTTAAACAAGAATTGTTCTAGAATTTTCAAAACAGGATAAAAAAAAAGGACCTAGATGTTTCTAGGTCCTTTTCGCATTTTAAGTAGGCATGTTCTAGGTGAAAACATTCAGGCTTTTGGGAAGCCTAAATAGCTTTCATAGTATTTTTAGTTCAACCTCTCGTGGGTTGATGCTTGTTCTAATGTAATGTCTGCCACCGCATGCTCTGTTTCTTGATTGTTATTAGAGTTATCATAAATAACTACTGCTGCAACAAAGCTGGCTAAATAAAGTAAACTTTTTAATTTATTGTTCATAACGGTGGGGGGTTTGATTTCTGAAGCTAATTTACGGTGACTATTAGCACTAAAAACCGAATTGTTGCCAAATGAAGTTTTTCTGATGCCAAAGTATAATAAGTTGTTGAATAGCGTTTTGGGTTATCGGAGATTTGAGTCACTTCATCGGGGAGGGCTGTTTTTAGCTCAATTTAAAGAACACATCAAACAGATTTTTAACTTGTTAAAGAGTGCCGTAAAGGTGTTTTGGAAACAAATCACTTTTTTTTATTGGAAATTTCCCAGACAAAAGCTCCGGCCATGTATACCATAAACAGGGCAAATGGTAGTGAAGTGATAATCAATAGTTTTTGGATTGCGGTAAGGACATCTATATCTGGTTTGGCATTCCCTAAAAGAATTAAGGCCATAGTCGCCATTAAAATAAAAACGGCCCAAATAAGTCTGTGCTGCTTGTTGGGGTTCTTTTTACCATGGTCCGTAAACATACTCAATACAAATACCGCAGAGTCTATTGAGGTGACCAAAAAGCTAATGAGCAAAAATATAGTGGTGAAGTTAAGAAGAGTGGCCAAGGGATAGTTCTTGAAAAAAACGAAGATTGAAGAGAAGACATTACCAAACTCATTGTTGTAAGTCCCCCATACTTCAATAAGTTCAAATGCTGAAGTGCCAAAAACAGAAAACCAGAAGAAAGTGCCTATTGATGGAATTATTAATACGCCCAACAATAACTGGCGCAACGTACGTCCTTTGGATATTCTAGCAATAAATATACCGGTAAACGGAGCCCAAGCTAACCAAAATGCCCAGTAATAGAAGGTCCAATCCGTTAAGAACGTCATGCCCGGGTCATAATTCCCATAAGCCAAACTCATGGGTATAAAATCAATAAGATAGTTTAGGGTAGCTGTGCCAAAAGCAACCAAAATTCCAGAAATATCACTCATTAGAAATACAAACACTAATAGGAGGGTGGTGATTAGTATATTGACTTTTGAAATGATTTTAATACCCTTATTAACGCCTTGCCAAGCAGAATAGAAGGCAATAGCCGAAATTAGAACTGCCAAAAGTAGTGTTGTGGTGATGCCTAAATGGCTGTCAAAAACATGGTTTAAACCTCCGTTAATCTGGGTGGTTCCTAAGCTAATTGCAGCTATAAGTCCAAAAATGGTGGTAATGATGGTCATGATGTCTATACCTTTCCTGGCAACAGAATTAGAAATAGTATTTTCTATAGTGGCACTGACCCTAACTTTCTTTTTCTTTACGAAGAGGGCATAACCTACAACCATAGCAAAGAGACCGTAAAAGGCCCATGCGGTAAATCCCCATTGGTAAAAAGTGAACTCCAGCGCTAATATTTCCGGTGCCAAGTCTGATTTATATGGTGGATGTTGTTGCATAAAAACCGGCTCTTGTACGGCACGTAGCAGTATGCCAGAGCCCATTCCCGCACTGTAGAGCATGGACGTCCAAGCCCAAAGTGAATGTTCGGGTGTTGAGTTTTTCTTCCCTAATTTAATTTTTCCGAAGGGAGAGAATGCAATGGCCAATAAAAATAGAACGCAGCCTAAACCTAAATAAAGATAGAAGAACCCAAAGTAATTTCGTACCCATATGGATGCAGATTCAATAGACTCATAGGTGGCTTCCGTAGCAAAAAATACTACTAGGGTAAAAGCTAGTATAATGCCAATGGAGATCGAAAGTAATGGGTTTTTTAAATGTTTCATTGGCCGGTATTCGGTTTCGGGTGTTAGTCGTGTTTCGTATATTACCTATCCATTACTTCTCATAGATGAGCGTAAAATAAGAACTTTGCCCTAAATCGGACTCCAATACCGCCATAAATTCTTCTGTTTTCGTTTTGATTAATATAGCGGAAGTGTTCGGAGCTACATCACCCAAGTTCTCGGCATGTAGGGTTATGATATTTTCACCCGGTTGTAGATTAAGTTTAAAGAACTGTTTTTTTCGCTTTAAGGCAACCTGCTCAACGGCAATTTTACCATTTAGGTAAACTGTTACAATATCATTATCTATTCTGCGGTGGTCGTATAGTCCTAATTGAACGTTACTCTCTGAAACGGAATAGCGTTCAAAGCTGTCTATTAATGTGCGTTCAGCAATCTTAACTGGGGTGTCGGGTATTATAGTTCCTGCATCTTTGGGAGGGACAACTTTTTCCATTGCCCGGGTGGGAAGTGGTTTTGCAAAAACACCTATTACCTTAATGTCTTTTTTAAAGTTGATGGGTGATGCCTTTGTATCTGTGTTTTTTAGGGCGATAGTTAAATGATCATATGGCTTATCAGGTCTAACTATAAAAGTAAAATGGCCACGGGTAGCATAGTTTGGTGGTGGGTTTACTTCTAATTTAGGTGAGGGTTGAACAGACTCAACAATATCCGAAATACCATCATTTGATATATCACCACTCTTGGAAGGGAATACAGTAATTGGATAGGAGTAACTCTCGTCTTGCAATTGCTTGCCAAAAATCCAAAATCCAACTTCATAAGCTGCCCCAGGCATTAAAGCATCGTTAAGTTCTGCGGTTAAAATGGATTCGTAACCTAGTGGAGGAGTTTTAGGAATTTCCAGGCTCTTCAGTTTGTCATTCTGTGCGTATCCCCATGATAATGTTAGGAAGGACAGGGAAAGGCAAAAAAGCTTTGTATGGCAGAACGATGGATTTTTGTTCATTTCGCTTTGGCAATATTACGTATCATACCACCAAAGATAAAGTAATGAAAAGGCACAATACTGTACCAATACAAGCGCCCTTTTAAGCCCCTAGGTCTAAAAGTTGCAGTCTGGTGTAAAACATTGTGTTCATCAATTTTGAATTCTAGCCAAGCTTCGCCGGGCAACTTCATTTCGGCAAAAAGTAGAAGGCGCTTTGCTTTTTTATCCGCTAAAAGAACACGCCAAAAATCTAGAGAATCACCGGTAAAGATTTTGTCAGAATGCGTACGTCCTCGTCGCAGGCCTACACCACCCGAAAATTTATCTATGATTCCACGAATTTTCCAAAGCCAATTCCCATAATACCAGCCCGTTTCCCCACCAATTTTCCAGATGTTTTTTAAAACCTGGTCAGGGTTGTCCACTTTTACTTTTTTCTCATCTTTTAAAACCCCATATTTTGGAACCTGAATGTATTTCTCCAAATTCTTTTTAAAGCGGCCGCTCACCATGCTGTCTTTCCAGCTGCTTACCACGAGATTTTGCTCTATTTTTTTAAAGGCTAAATCAATGGCCTCTTTGTAGCTATGTGGTTTGATGTTCAGAATTTCCTGTAACCGATTGTTGCTGGCAATGACCTCTATTTTCATACTATCTACAAGGTTCAATGCCAATTTATATGAGGTAGAGGTTACAAAATAAAGCCAGTAACTAGATAGTTTGGGGGTCATTACGGGAACCGTCATAATATAGTTTTTAAACCCTCGCACTTCGGCATATTGCTCCAACATCTGTTTGTAGGTGAGGACATCGGGTCCGGCAATATCAAAAGAACCATTATAGGTTTTTTCATTGCCCAGAACACCGGTCAAAAAAGTTAGGATATCTCTAATGGCAATGGGCTGTGTTTTGGTCAATACCCATTTAGGTGTAATCATAACCGGCAATTTTTCGCAGAGGTCACGTATAATTTCAAATGATGAACTTCCTGAGCCCACTATAATACCGGCCCGTAAAACGGTTAGTTCAAAAGAGCCTTCATAAAGTATGCGCTCTACATTCTTTCTAGACCAAAGGTGTTTGGATAGGTTCTCTTCGTTTACGATTCCACTGAGATAAATAACTTGTTTAACTTGGGTTTCGCTGAGGTAAGCATTGAAGTTTTCCGCAGTTTTGGCTTCCATGGCATCAAAATCTTGCGTAGATGAACTCATGGAGTGTATTAGAAAATAGGCGGCATCAATATCCTTCGGAATTTTAAAAGGTTCAACCTCCTTTAGGAAATCGACTTCTAGAACCTCAATCTGCGCACGCATTTCTTTCTCAATAGAAAACCGAGCTTCATCACGAACGGTGCACACCACTTCATGGCCCATGTCCAGTAATTGCGGTAACAATCGCATACCAATATAGCCATTGGCACCTGTTAAGAGTATTTTCATGGGCTGCTATGTATTATAGGTCTTCGATTGAAGTTGGTGAATTGTCGGCTTTGTAATTTTGAATTTTAATAAAGAATTTCTGAATGGCTTTAGTATCAGCTTTAACTTTAATAAAATAGTGGTCGCGATAAATGGAATAGATTCCAATATCACCTTTGTATAACATGAGTTTGTAAAATGGAATGACCAAAGCAAAAGTTTCCAATAACGACCTGAAGCGAACTATGATTCCTTTTGGGCGCAACTCTATATTACACTGGTCCCGATTGTTATCTAGAATCAACAAATTTCTGATTTCAACGCTGGTTTCGGTTATAAATAGTCTGGGCGAACCAATGCCGCCCATATCCCAACGTTCCTTGAGCTTAAAGGGCTTACCTACCGCTTCGTCTATTTTTCTGGTAACCTGTTTGTCTGTATACGATACGTTTAAAAGCATGCGGGGTCTCTTTAGAAATTAACTGGCAACATAAGGTGTCATTTTTATAAAGTTAAAGAAAACGGAAGCCAATACACCCAGTCTTAGGGTAAAAGCGTAAAAAATGATTAGTTTTGCAGCCTGAAACGATAGATTATATGAGTATTCAAGCAATTTTAGAAACCAAGGTTAAAGAGGCGGTAGCGGCTATTTTTGAAATAGATCTTCCATCGGTGGAATTTCAACCTACCCGAAAAGATTTTGAAGGTGATGTAACTATTGTGGTATTTCCTATGCTTCGTTTCGTAAAAGGAAACCCTGTTCAAATAGGTGAGAAAATAGGTGCGTATCTGGAAAAAGAAGTAGCTGAGGTTACTGGTTTTAATGTAATTAAGGGGTTTTTGAATTTAGTGGTGGGTGATGCTTTTTATCTTGATTTCTTTAATGGGATAAAAGATAATGAAAGCTATGGTTATGTTTCTCAAAAGGAAACAGATGCTATTATGGTAGAGTATTCTTCACCTAACACCAATAAGCCATTGCATTTAGGGCATATTAGAAATAACCTCTTAGGATATTCGGTTGCCGAGATTTTAAAAGCTTCGGGCAAGAAGGTGTATAAGACTCAAATTATAAACGATCGAGGTATTCATATTTGTAAAAGTATGTTGGCTTGGCAACGTTTTGGAAATGGGGAGACACCGGGGAGCACCGGGTTAAAAGGTGATAAATTGGTAGGTAACTACTATGTTGCTTTTGATAAAGCCTACAAGGCCGAAATAGCCGAAAAGGTTGCAGCGGGAACCGATAAAAAGGTAGCAGAAAAAGAAGCGCCTATTCTGTTGGAAGCTCAAGAAATGCTTCAAAAATGGGAAGCGGGTGATGAAGAGGTTGTTTCACTTTGGAAAGAAATGAACGGCTGGGTATACAAGGGTTTTGATGTTACCTATAAAAACCTGGGTGTAGATTTTGATACCTTATACTATGAAAGTGATACTTACTTATTAGGTAAAGATGTAGTGGCCGGTGGACTTGAAAAAGGCATATTTTATAAAAAAGAAGATGGTAGTGTTTGGATAGACCTTACCGATGATGGTCTTGATGAAAAAATAGTACTCAGGTCAGATGGTACAGCTGTTTATATGACCCAAGATATTGGTACGGCCATACAAAGGGTAAAAGATTACCCCGATGTTGGTGGTATGGTATATACTGTGGGTAACGAGCAAGATTACCATTTTAAAGTATTGTTCTTAATATTGAAAAAACTAGGCTTCTCTTGGTCTGAAAACCTACATCATTTGAGTTACGGTATGGTAGATTTGCCAAGCGGTAAAATGAAGAGTAGGGAAGGTACGGTTGTAGATGCTGATGATTTAATGAACGATATGACGAGTACTGCTGCTCAAATATCTGAAGAATTGGGCAAGCTTGAAGGGTATTCTGCCGATGAGAAAAATGTACTTTATAAGTTGATTGGCCTCGGAGCTCTCAAATATTACATTCTAAAAGTAGATCCTAAAAAACGTATTCTCTTTGACCCAGAAGAATCTGTCGATTTTCAAGGAAACACAGGTCCGTTTATTCAATACACTTACGCACGTATTCAATCTATCTTAAGAAAGGCTGATTTTGATACGACTTCTAAGGTAGATGTCAGTGCTATTAATGGCTTGCATATCAAAGAAAAGGAGCTTATCAAACAACTGCAATTGTACCCGGAAGTGATTCAGCTGGCCGCAGAAAATTATAGTCCAGCTTTGATTGCCAATTATACCTATGATTTGGTAAAGGAGTTTAATTCGTTCTATCAGCAAGTTTCTATTTTGGGTGAAACCGATACGAACAAAAAGGTGTTACGTGTGCAACTTTCTCAGAAAGTTAGTGAAGTGGTTGCGTCAGCATTCCGGCTTTTGGGTATTGATGTGCCAGAACGTATGTAATCAGGCGTTCGCCTGTGCAATTTAAATTCATATTTAGAGTTGTAAACCATATGTTTACAGAGTATAATTTAAAAATTTTGGCTGTAGCCCTTCTGTGTATTCAGACGCTGTACATGGTATATTATATCATTGGCCATTATGCTCTAAATCCCTTTGTGAGAACAAAGCCTCTTTCTGCTAAAGATAAGCAGCTACTAGTAGATAATTTTGCGATTTATTCTGAGCTACCCATTTCATTACGAGAGAAGTGTGATAAGCGTATTATGTGGTTCAGAAGTAGAAAAAAGTTTATTTTCTACGGGCAGGTAGATAAAAAAGAGGAGCTGAAATTACTTTTAAGTGCTTCTGCAATATTGATGACATTAGGTTTGAAAGATTATAAAATGCGGCAGTCGCTGTTACGAATAATCGTTTACCCGTCAAAGTATTATTCACGAATCAACCGAAGACATCATTTGGGGGAATACAACCCTGGTTTTAAAACTGCTATTTTTTCCGCGGATACTATTTGGGAAGGGTTCCGAATTTCTGATGATAATTTAAACTTAGCGCTACATGAATTTGCCCATGCTCTTAGTTTTCAGATGATTCGCAAGAGTTCTTGGGAATCGCGTAAGTTTAGAGTAGGACTCAAAAAAATAAAGGAACTTTTTCTTAGAGAGGGTTATGCTCAAAAATTGGCAGATTCTAATTATTTTAGAGAATACGGAATGACCAATCTTCAAGAATTTTTTTCTGTTGCTGTAGAAAATTATGCAGAAACTCCTCAAAAGTTCTTAGCTGATTTTCCAGAACTATATGGAATTATTCAAAAAATGCTAGGCTTTGATTTTCAAATTATTCCTAAACAATTTTCCGGAGAGTTAGCTGTTGAATCATGATTTTTTGAGATTATGGTTTAATACTTGGTCTGGAATCTAAGTGATTCGTATTCCAAATTTTATTTTGATTGGTATGATCGATGTTCCCTCCAGATAATAGTACTATAACTCGTTTTTTGGTAGTACTATGTTTTAACCATTGTACAACACCTTCCATAGCCATTGCACTGGTGGGTTCAACATGTAATTTTAATAAATGCGTGAGCCACTGTGTCCAATAAATTAATTTTGATTCCTCAACCTCGTACATGGCATCTAGTCTTTTCAAATATTCAAAAGTTATATCGCCAACAGCCATAGTCATAGCGCCATCTGCTAGCGTATCTGGAGTTGAGGTTAACCTTTGAATTTTGTTTGTTCGCAATGATTCTGCCGCGTCGTTGGCATTCAAAGGTTCAACACCGATAACTTGAGTTTTGGGTGATATTGCATTGGTAGCGATAACCGTACCCGATAACAATCCACCACCACCACAAGGGGCAAATACAGCGTCTATGTCAGATACTTGCTCTAATGCTTCACAGATTGCAGTACCTTGTCCGGCAATAACTTGATGATGATTGAATGGTGGTACCCAATAAACTCCTTCTTCTTTAGACGCTGCAAGAACCCGTGCATCAGCAATATTTCGGTCTTCACAAAGCTCTACTTTAGCACCATAAGATTGGGTAGCTTGAATTTTTATTTTAGACGAATAAGCAGGCATGTAAATAGTAGCCGGAATATTGAATTGCTTGGCAGCCCACGCCACGGCTTGTGAGTGGTTTCCTGAGCTATTGGCAATTACATGATTAGGGCGGTCATTATTTTCTATGAGCCAGGCCAATGTATTGCATGCGCCTCTTGCTTTAAAAGCACCTATTTTTTGAAGACATTCCGCTTTGAAATAAATCTCGTGACCTAACCAATCGTTTAGAAGTGATGAGGTCAGAATAGGAGTCTTATGTACATAACCGCCAATACGTTTTCTAGCTTTTTGAATGTCTTCTAGTGTGGGCATGTTAAAGGGAGCTTAAAAGATGAAAAAGGAATAAAGTGTCCGTTAAAATTAATTATAATTTTTGGGGATGCCTTCTAGTATTTACTTTAAAATCTAACCCTAAAATTCATATTGGGAGTGAGACCTAGAGAAAAAGTCTCTACTTTTTCGATTTGACCTTCGTCATTAAACTGATAATAAGAGTTTAGTATATTTTTTCGACTTGTAAAGTTTAAAACGGAAACACCTGCGGAAGCCTTAAGTTTTTTGGTGATATTAAAATTGTAAATAGCGGAAACATCAGTACGTAAATATTCGGGTAGTCTGCTGCTATTGGGTTCTTGGTAATTAATTCTGTTTGGGAAGAAAGTAGAGTTAATAGGTTCTTCTACATCAGGTTCCGTATAGGGTTTACCGGTACGATAATTTAAGCCGATACCAAATTTAAAATTTTCTAAGGTGTAAGTGCCGGCAAATGTTGCCGCATGTCTAATGTCTAAATTATTCGGAAAATCTGGGGGAACGACTTCAGAAAAATTATAAGTATTGAAATTGTAGGTGTAGCTGGCCCATACACTGTAGTTATCTGTTTTTTTATTGATTAGGAATTCAACGCCCTTTACATCATACTTTCCTATTTCTCCGTTAAACTGATTTTGGTTCTGAAAACCTTGGGTAGAAGTACTAATACCGTCTACTTCTTTGTAAAAGGCTTCGACGCCAACATAAAAATTTTGATGGTCGTAATTGATACCTATGGACCCCTGTTTACTTTTGGTAATGGGCAATTTGTCGCCATCGGAAACAATCCACCTTCTCTTTTCTATACCTAAAAAATTTTGCTCTAAATCGATAATTTGATTGGTGGCCTGACTTTTAAATTCCCCTAACGCCTGAACTTTTAGGTGTCTGGTAAAAGCATAATTAAAACTTAGCCTAGGTTCTAAAATGTATTCTTTAAATGTACCCGGGTTCTCCAAATAATTCAGTCGTAACCCACCTCTGGCAAATACTTTTTTATCCGTAGAAGTAAAGGTAAGTTCTGAAAAAAGAGCGTGACTTTTAATTACATTCCGTGCGTTGCTCTCAAAAGGAGGCTGTGTTACCGATGTTTCATTGGCAATACCCGTATCCGTAAATTGATAGCCATTAAGCCAGGTTAAATTTTCATTAGGTACATAATTGGTGTTTAGTTTTAGGGCTGTTTCTTGAACCTCGTTATTCTGAAAAAGAATCTGCTCTGCATTACCGGAAATATTACGAGCATCAAGTTTGTAGCGTGTGTGGTAAAGATTTAAAAAAGTGTTGAATTTTTTAGTCCAATCACTCTTTAAACTTGTTCCAAAAGAAAGGTTTTTTTGGTTTAAAGCACTCTGAATTTCAGTGTCATCACCTATATTTCGCTCTGTATAATCCAGCAAATTATTAATGTTGATAAAGCTAAAACGAAGTTTTTGTTTTTCGTTGATGTCATATAGTAGCTTCCCTGTAAAATCGTAGAAATAGAAATTACCTTCTTGTGCCACTTGGCTATCGTCAAAAACACGAGTAAAGAACTTATCGTAGGTTGGCGTATCTATTAAGTCCGTAAGAGAGCGCCTGGCGGAAAACTGTACCGCTAGCTTTTCATTTACCGGAAGGTGTCCGTAAACATCGCCACCAATAAGGTTGAATCCTGCTCCGGCAAAAAAGGTATCTGCTATGTCATCTTTAGTGTGCATATCTATGATGCCGCTAACCCCATCGCCATATTCGCTTGCAGTTCCATTTTTTATGAGCGTAACCTTGTCTGTTAAGTAGGGGTTAAAAGCAGAAATCAATCCAAAAAAGTGTCCGGATTGGTACATTTTTATACCATCCCACAAGATCAGATTTTGGTCATTGCTGCCCCCGCGAATATTAATGTTGGATACAGTTTCGTCCGTACTTTCAATTCCGGGTAATGCCTGAACGGTTTGAAGAATGTCCGGTTCTATCAGTCCCGGTAGAATGCCAAATTCTTCACTGTTCATTTGTAGGCTCCCATCTAGTTGTTTAACGAGTCCTTTTGTTAAGAATTCATAAACGATCACTTCGTCTAATTGCTGGTAAAATTGAGCCAATAAGAGTGTACTGCAGGGCTCTTTTACTATTAAATCGTCAGCACTTACAAATAAGGTCTTATAACCAAGGTGTTTAATTTGGAGTGAGGAATTTCTAGGGATGTTGTACAGTGTAAATGTACCGCTATCATCTAGAATTGTAGAAATATTGGTTCCAAGAACCTTTACGCTGGCACCGTAAAGTGTATTCATTTTAAAGTTGTCCAGAACTGTAGCGCAGATGGATACGAAGTTGCTTTTGGTAAGCGTATAATAACGTTCGTTGAGTTTTTCTATCTCAACTTGCGTTTGATACTTAATATCATTAAGAATATCTACTAATAAGTCTTTCTTGGGAATATGGATTTCAAGGTCATAAATTTCATTATCCGCATAAGAAAATTTTATATTGAATTCCTGTTCTAACTGCTGTAAGAAAATTGACAAATCAATCTTGTCACCACTTTGAGCTATGGTGTCGTGTGAGATTAGGAAACACGTAATACCTACAATAAAAAGAAGAAGTTTACGGATTCTTATCGACATAGAAGAGCACTTTGCTGCCCTCAAATTTAAACTTTATTTGCGAGGGTGCGCTTATGCTCTTTAACGCAATTTTCCTATCCGTATTACTAAAAGTTCCAGTAAACAATTGTTCCAAGTCAACACCCTGTGTTTCTACGGTAATGTTATGCTGTCTTTGGAACTCATCAAGAACATATTTTAAAGGCACGCTCTTAAACGTGCTTTCATTGTTCATCCATGAGGGTTGCAATAATTTGGATTCTGGAGATTCTATAATAGTATCGTCTATAATAACAAACGAAGAGCCTGCTGGTAGTTTGGTCTCTTTTCCATTAAACAAAACACTTACCAAACCTTCAAAACAGGTAACTTCAAAAAATCCTTTTCTATTTTCTACATTAAACTGAGTTCCTAAAACGGCAACTGTGCCAGCCTCTGTAGCAACCGTAAAACGCTTTCCTTTGGCTACTTTAAAAAATGCCTCGCCCTTAAGTTCAACATTACGCTCTTTGCTCCATTTTCTCTCGCTGAAAGAAATTTCAGAATCAGCATTTAACTGTACTTTTGAGTTGTCCGGAAGAATAACTTCTTTAGTCTCGGCATATTCGGTAACAATATTTTCATCCAAAGTATTCAGATAAAAATAAGAACCGAACATAATAACCGCAGCTGCCGCTGCAATGCGCAAGAATTTCTTGAAAGGGTGCAATTGTACAACCTTCGTATCCTGTAAGGTACGCTGGTTCTTTATAGCCATAAGGGCTTCATCCGCATTAAAGTCAGGTGCTTGCAACTGACTGGAAGCGGCAACAATACGCTCATAGGAAGCATACTCGGCAGATTTTTTAAACTCTGCGAGCTCTGCCTCTGTGAGGTCATTGTTCAACCATTTTGCTAAGTGATTTTCTTGCATCAATTCTAGCTTTATGCCTTAGTAACAATTCGTTACATAAATACCCTACTTTTTATTGTCAATACTTGTTCGGTATAACAAAAGAATTATTTTATCAACCATCAACCATCAACCATCAACCATCGATTGCTCAATATTTTTTAACTTCTACTAACTACTAACTACTAACTACTAACTACTAAAGTTATATCCCCTCAATCTTTTCCCTAAGCGACTTTAATGCCAAATGCATTCTCTTTTCAATAGCCTTAACGCTTACGCCTTCCATTTCGGCTATCTGGGCATATTTCTTTCCATCTATACGGTTCAGTAGAAAAGTAGTACGTTGGTTTTCTGGTAAACTGTCCAGAGCACGGTTCAATTTTTGCTTGAATTCCTCTTCTTCCAATAAGAACTCTGGTGACTCATGGGTAACCTTAAGTGTCTTTTCCGCATACTTTAAACGTACCTTTTCCGCTTTTATCACATTTAGGTACAGATTATTAGCTACGGTGTAAACAAACGACTTGGCTTTCTCGGGAGAAACCTTGATGCAATTTTCCCAAAGTTTTACAAAAGCTTCTTGGACAGCGTCATGTGCCTTTTCCTCATTGCCAAATTTATAATATATATAGTTGAAAACCGTTTTAGAATTAGCTTTGAAAATTGTATCAAAGACTTGCTCTTCGCAAACATTGCCTGTATTTTTGGTTTCCAATTAGGGTAATTTTTTTCAAAGGTATTTGAAAAAATCGAATCTGTGCAAGTAGGGTATTTTAATTATGGGTTGTTTCAGAATTAAAGTTCCCCTAAATTCCCAATCAATATGAAGAAGTGTTTTAAATTTTCATTAGTGGCTTTCCTACTAGCCTTGCTAATGGCGTTGACCTCTTGTCAAGATGAGGAGCCTTTGGAAGAAACAATAGATAAGGAACAAACTTTATCTTTTGATTCTGTACCATTAGAGCTAATGAAAGAAATGGTATCTAATGACGGTTCCTATGATAATATAGTAGATGGCGCAAGTTGTTTTGATATTCAGTTTCCATATACAGTGGTAGTTAATGATGTAACCTTAACTATAGAAGCTATGGAAGGCCTCCAGGTTTTAGAAGAAACTTTAGATGGTCTTGAAGGTTTAAATAGTACTATGGATATTGTTTTTCCTATTACAATAACCATGGCAGATTATACAGAAGTGACTATAAATGGTAAAGAAGATTTGCAAAAAACAGCTTCCCAATGTGTAGAAGGAGGTTTGGATGCCGATATAGAATGTATTGATTTGGTATATCCTGCAACAGTTTTTACGTATAACCCCAATTTTCAGCAAACTGCATCCGTAACTGTAGCGTACGATGTAGAATTAAGAAGGTTCTTTGCCGGTCTGGAAGATGCTGATCTTATTAGTTTTGATTTTCCCATCACTTTAAAATATACAGATAGTACAGAGGTGGTAGCCAATACCAATGCTGAACTCGCTACAATCCTAAATCAGGCAAAGGAAGCATGTGATGAGGATGATGATAATGACCATAATGATGACGATTTTACAAAAGAACAATTAGATAACGTTTTAGTGCAGTGCCCATGGAATTTTGTACAAGTACAGCAAAAGAGTATAGACCAATCCGAGCAGTATAGCAATTACACTTTTTCTTTTGAAGAAGAAGGAAAAGTTATTGCCTATGGTTCTAATGGATATAATATAGAGGGCGATTGGAGTACTTCGGTGGTTGATTATAGAATTGTATTAAAACTGGATTTTGAAGAAAATATGGTCTTTAATAATACTTGGAAGGTCTATGAAATAAAAGAAGGTAAGATTAAAATGTTCGTTGATGATGATTCTATGGTGCTAGAAAAAGATTGCGAGTACCAACCAGAAGTGTGTAATGCAGAAATTATTCAAAATAGATTAAGCGTTTGCACTTGGAAAATAACAGATGAGAAAGGAGAATTCTTTGAAGATTTGAACATCGATTTTGCAGAGCAGCGTATGCTTGTTTATGACGCCAATGGAAAAGTGGTTGATGAAGGAACTTGGGTGGTAGAAGAAAATATATTGACATTCAGTGGATTAGGTCAGGCGTTAGATAATTATTCTGGTGATTGGCAGGTGCTTGAGTGTGGGGATGAATACATGAAAATAAAGAGAAAAGAACAAGTGGTTGTTTTAAGTAAAATTTGCAACTAGCTTTTGATATTTAATAGTTTAGCGTAACCAGAGACCTATTTTGCCCCACAGATTTTTAAAGAGCATCCATCTAAAGATGGGTGCTTTTTTTATGAGGTCATATTTTTTTCTTTCCACCCCCTTCTTTCCCTCAGTTATTATTAAATTTGCCTTTCTTCAAAAGCAAGTAAGACGATGTTTGACAATTTAAGTGATAAGCTAGATAAAGCCCTACATACCCTACGGGGCCATGGGCAGATAACGGAAATTAATGTTGCCGAAACGACTAAAGAAGTCCGTAGGGCTTTGTTGGATGCCGATGTTAACTTTAAAATAGCCAAAGAGTTTACCAATAGGGTCAAAGAAAAAGCTTTGGGTCAAGATGTATTGACCACATTACAGCCTGGCCAGTTAATGGTAAAGATTGTCAAAGATGAACTTACTGAGCTAATGGGTGGTGAAACCGAAGGTATTAACCTTTCGGCTACACCCTCTATAATCCTAATGTCAGGTTTGCAAGGTTCGGGTAAAACCACTTTTTCAGGTAAACTGGCAAACTTTCTGAAGACGAAGAAAACAAAAAAACCTTTATTGGTAGCTTGTGACGTGTATCGTCCGGCAGCGATTGACCAGTTGCACGTTGTTGGTGAGCAGATAGGAGTTGAGGTATACTCAGATCGTGATGAGAAAAACCCGGTAAAGATAGCTGAGGCTGGTATAGCCAAAGCAAAATCAGAAGGGTATAATGTCGTGATTATAGATACCGCAGGTCGCTTGGCGGTAGATGAAGAGATGATGAATGAAATCTCTGAAATTCATAAGACCATTCAGCCTCAAGAAACACTTTTTGTAGTGGATTCTATGACCGGTCAAGATGCTGTGAATACAGCAAAGGCTTTCAACGATATTTTAAATTTTGACGGTGTAGTACTTACCAAATTAGATGGTGATACTCGTGGTGGAGCTGCCATTTCAATTAAATCGGTAGTCGATAAGCCTATAAAGTTTATCGGTACGGGCGAAAAGATGGAAGCTATAGACGTTTTTCATCCTTCACGTATGGCCGAACGTATTTTGGGTATGGGTGATGTTATTTCTTTAGTAGAACGTGCTCAAGAGCAGTTCGATGAAGAAGAAGCTCGTAAGATCCAAAAGAAAATAGCCAAGAATAAATTCGGTTTTGACGATTTCCTTTCCCAGATTCAGCAAATCAAAAAGATGGGTAACATTAAAGATTTGATGGGAATGATACCAGGTGCCGGAAAAGCGCTTAAAGGCTTGGATATTGATGATGATGCCTTCAAACATATAGAAGCTATTATTCACAGTATGACCCCAGATGAACGTGCTAATCCCTCTAAATTAAACGTGAGCCGTAAAAAGAGAATAGCCAAAGGAAGCGGTAGAGAAGTTCAGGAAGTAAATCAGCTTTTAAAGCAGTTTGACCAAATGAGCAAAATGATGAAGATGATGCAAGGTGGCGGCGGTAAAAAAATGATGCAGATGATGGGCAACATGAAAGGAATGCAGTAAAGCCGTAAATAAAAAACAAGACGAGTTTAGACCATAACCGAATACGATGAAATTACTAGACGGAAAAAAAGTTTCCAACGAAATAAAGGACGAGATTACTATTGAGGTAGCGAACATGAAAGAGCGAGGTGAGAAAGTACCTCATTTGGCGGCCGTTCTTGTGGGTAATGATGGTGCTAGTTTAACCTACGTAGGTAGTAAAGTACGTTCTTGCAAGAAAATTGGTTTTGAGTCTACATTAATTCACTTACCTAGCGAAACCACTGAAGAAGAATTGCTAAAGCAAGTGGCAGACCTCAATGCCAATTCGGATATTGACGGTTATATTGTTCAGCTTCCGTTGCCAAAACATATAGATGAGGAAAAAATCTTGATGGCGGTTGACCCTGATAAAGACGTAGATGGATTTCACCCGGCTAACTTTGGAAAAATGGCGTTAGATATGGAGACATTTATCTCTGCGACCCCATTTGGTATTATGGAGCTTTTAAAGCGGTACAAAGTTGATACTCAGGGCAAGCATGCAGTAGTTATAGGGCGTAGCCATATTGTAGGTAGGCCAATTAGTATTTTAATGAGTCAAAAAGGCGAGGCAGCAAACTGTACGGTAACTCTTGCTCATAGTAGAACAAAGAATATTCAAGAACTTACTTTGCAGGCAGATATAATTGTATCCGCATTAGGCGTGCCTCATTTTTTGAAAGCAGAAATGGTTAAAGAGGGAGCTGTTATTATTGATGTAGGTATTACCAGAGTTACTGATGAAACTAAAGAAAAAGGATATTACATTACGGGAGATGTTGATTTTGAACCAGTAAGTAAAAAAGCTTCGTTTATTACTCCTGTTCCTGGTGGTGTTGGTCCAATGACCATTGCTATGTTGTTAAAAAATACTCTTTTGGCAAGGGAGCGGCATAGAAATACTAACTAATTATCTAATTAATGATTTAACCGAATAGAAAGCTCTTCATTGATGGGTATTCGTGTAATTTTTTGATTATTAGATATTTCTGTTATTAGGCTAACAACATTTTAACGTAATTCAACGTTTTGGTTTTATAAAACCAACCAAAAAATGCCAGAAGCCGTAGCTCCCGTAAATATACAACTGGATCCCTTTTTTGACCTGTCAATGGACTCTTTATGTGTGGCGGGTTTTGATGGGTATTTTCGAAAAGTAAACCCGGCCTTTGTGAAACTTCTCGGCTATTCAGAAGAGGAGCTATTTTCTACCTTAATTTCTGATTTTATTTATGAGGAGGATCGAGAGATCACTGCTTCGCATCGTGAAAGCTTACTTAAAAGCAAACCCCTTGTTAATTTTGAAAACAGATACATATGCAAATCAGGAGAATTAATATGGCTACATTGGACCTCTATTCCTATACCAGATGAACAATTGGTATACGCTATTGCTAAAAATGTAACTCATAAAAAGAATCTAGAGTCTGAACGTGTTTCACATGTAGCGCATCTTTCCCAGATAAACCAAAAACTTAAGCAGTTAAATTATACCACTTCACATGATTTAAGATCGCCTGTGAATAATCTATTATACTTAGTGGATATACTGGGCCTTGAAGAAAATAACAAAGAAGAAACCGCTAAGATTCTCGATTATATAAAACTGTCTGCAGAAGGTCTTAAAACTACTCTAGATTCTTATGTAGATGCTTTAAAGGAAAACGAAGAGGTAAGTATCCGTATTGAAGAAGTTTGTTTTGATCAGGTTTTTCAGAAGGTAAAAAGTTCAATTAGTTCTTTAATTGAAGATTCTAAAGCAAAATTCTTTTTAGACTTTTCGGCTCTGGAGAGCGTTAGATTTAATACTTCTTATATGGAAAGTATTTTTCTTAATCTCATTACAAACTCAATTAAGTATGCAAAACCCCATGTTTTCCCAGAAATTAGAATAACCACAAATCAAGTTAATGGTGAAAGCTCATTTGTGTTTACTGATAACGGACTTGGATTTGATATGGACAAGGTGGGACACCTTGTATTTAATTTAAACCAAAGATTTCACGGTACAAAAGACAGTAAAGGGGTAGGGCTCTATCTAGTACACAGTCATATTACAAGTCTTGGTGGTACTATAAATGTAGATAGTGAGGTTAATAAAGGGAGTACGTTTACAATTAAGTTTAAATCTTAATTTAGTTGTGTATCTCTTTTCTAATATGCGCTACATTAGCATAAACTGGGGAATAGATAGGTAAAAATCATTTGTTTATAGGTGTCAGTTGTTCTATTGAGTAAAAGAATGGTTGAGGGTAAAAAAGGAGGTAAATCCTCATAGCGTAATTGTTTAGTTTTTTTGTAAAAATCATAAACAAACGTCGTTATAGTTAAAAAATTGCCCTTTAAATAAAAATAATGGAAAGTTGGACAACAATTGTCTTGTAACGAGCGTTTTAGGCTAACTAGACTATACCAACTCCATGAAGCAGCTAATCGAAACTCTAGATTTTGAACTAGAACCATTCTTTAATTTGTCAATAGATAATCTGTGTATCGCAGATTTTGAAGGGTACTTCAAAAAAGTAAATCCTGCATTTGCAAAGCTTTTGGGATACACAGAAGAAGAGCTGTATTCAAAGCCTGTATTTGATTTTATTTATGAGGAAGATATAGATGCGACCATAAAGCATGGTGAGAATTTAGTTCATGGTATACCCTTACTTAATTTTGAGAATCGATACGTCTGTAAAAACGGAAAGTTGGTTTGGATGCATTGGACGGCCACTAGATCAGAAGACGAGAAATTTGTATATGCCATAGGTAAAGATGTAACCTTTAAGAAGGATTTGGAGAACGAACGCATTTCTCATGTAACTGATTTGTCCAGAATAAATGATAGGTTAATGCAACTGAATCATATAACATCTCACGATTTAAAATCACCTGTAAATAATTTGGTATTTCTTGTTGATATGCTAGATACTAGCAAGATTAAGGATGAAACCGTTTTGACTGTATTGGAACATATAAAGCGTTCTGCCAATGGTTTAAAGACTTCGTTGAATGCTTATATTGATGCTGTTGCGGAGGATGAGGTTTTAGAACAGGAATTAGAACTTGTATGTTTTGATGAAGTTTTTCAACATGTAAAAGAATCAATTGATACTTTGGCGAGTCATGCTAAAGTTCAATTCGAGGTAGACTTTACTGAGGCGCAGTGGGTGCTTTTTGAAAGGAGTTATATGAAAAGTATTTTTCTGAATTTAATATCTAATTCTATTAAATACGCTAAGCCAGGGGTTGTTCCTGTCATTTCTATTACAACTCAAATTAAGAATGGGCACAAAAAACTAATCTATAAAGACAACGGATTAGGTTTTGATATGAAAAAGGTGGGGGCTCAAATTTTTGATTTGAATAATAACCGTAGTGATTCCCGTGATAATAAAGGTTTAGGTCTTTATTTGGTGAAAAAAAATGTAACCAGTTTAGGAGGGAGTATTTCGGTAGATAGTATCGAAAATCAAGGTAGTACCTTCACAATTATGTTTGGAGATTTGATTTAAGAATCTAAATAGTTTCCCAAACGCTTAGGCACTTAGTTCAGAAATTTCTTGTGCGTCACCTTTCCGGTAAGTACAGTGTCGCCGGGCTTTATAACCTCAATGTCATTACTATCATCAATACTACAGCTGCTCAAAATAATGATTACTGTTAGGACAAACAGTACGGCCGCAAATTTTTTCATGGGTAATTGCTAATAAGTTTAGTCTATTCATAACGTTCAAAAGCTCATTTCCGTATAGATTTTTCATAATCTTTACCTCTAAAAATTTATGAGCTCTATTGAAACTACTACTTTTGGCACTTTCCTTCTATAGATGTCCAATAAAAACCAATTTTCTTTCATAGACCCAGCTAAAAGTCCAGTGTTTTATGGGTACGTAATTCTGGTAATTGGTACTATTGGCATTTACTGCAGTATTCCAGGGCAAACCATTGGGGTTTCCGTATTTACAGACCCAGTAAAAGATGCGTTGGGATTAACCCGAAACCAATTTAGCAACGCCTATATGATAGGAACCATATGCAGTTCATTGGTTATTGGTCGTGCAGGTATCTGGTTTGATAAATATGGTGCGCGTTATGTAGCATTTTTTGCTGCGATCACCTTAGCGGTAGCTCTTATGCTATGTTCATGGTCTGTGCAGATGAGTGAGTTTGTAAAAACAATGTTAGATGTAGATACATGGCTTATTCCCTTTGTGATAATGGCGTGTTTGTTTTTTATGCTTAGGTTTTCTGGTCAAGGAGTACTTACCATGGCATCGCGTAATGTTATTATGATTTGGTTTGATAAAAATAGAGGAAAGGTCAATGCACTGAGTAGTGTAGCCATCTCATTTGGTTTTTCGTCTTCACCACTTTGGGTCAATGCTTTAATAGAAGGCTACAGTTGGCAGGTTGCTTGGCAAATATTAGCAGCGGCATTATTGATTTTTTCATTTTTCATTTTACAATTTTATAAGAATAGGCCTGAAGAGCATGGCTTACTTCCTGATGGTGAAATTTTAGAGGATAAAGAAACGTCCACTGGAATGCCAGTAGCCAAGCAATATACCGCCAAAGAAGCACAACAGACCAGGGCGTTTTGGATGTATGGTCTTATACTGTCATTTAATAGCTTTTTTATAACGGGCCTCACTTTTCACGTCGTTTCTGTTTTTGCTAGTGAGGGGTTTTCTAAAGATGATGCTATCTCAATCTTTTTACCGGCATCTGTTGTTGCAGTCACGTTTTCGTTAGTTTTTAATTTTCTTAGTGATTATCTACATCTAAAACTCTATTTGTATTTGATGATTTTAGGGGGTATTATGGCCTCGGTTGGTTTTTTGTTTTTATCCTCTTCTTTTGGTATTCCATTGCTTATTGGCGGCTTTGGTATTCTAGGGGGCTTCTTTGCTGTTCTGAATGCTATAGTTTGGCCTCGCTTTTATGGGCGTACACATTTAGGGGCTATCACAGGAAAAGTCATGTCTTTTTTAATTTTGGCAAGTGCGCTTGCTCCGCCTATTTTTAGTCTTTGTTTTAGCACTTTTGGGTCCTACAGATTGCTAGGGTATCTGGGGCTTACATTTATCTTGTTCCTGTCTATTGCTTCCATTAGGGCGAACAACCCTCAATAATTTACTTGGTGGGTTCGGTTAAATTGGCTACCTTTTCGTTTCGTTTATAACGAGTCTGTATTTATTTTTTATTCTGAAATATTAATGACAATAGTCATGCCTCACGTTGCCCTAAAAACTGTGCGCTTTGATTCTTGTTCCAATGTTATTAGATTTAGACACTGTTGCTAATAGTTTTATTAAAACAAAGACTTAAATAACCATTGTTAATGAAAAACCTCGCCCTGATGCTATCTATATCGGTAGCTCTAATTTCCTGTAAAAATCAAGAAAAACAAAAAGAAGAATCCAAAGCAACAATAGAAACAGTTACCACAAACGAAACTGCTGATGAATGGATTTACCTATTTGATGGAACTACTACAGATGGTTGGCGAGCTTATAATGGGGACGATTTGCCACCACAATGGGTAGTTAAGGATGGAGCCTTAACTTTTGATACGGAAAAACGAACTGAAGCAAATAGAAAAGGCGGTAAGGATATTATCTATGCGGCCCAAGAGTTCGATAATTTTGAGCTGTACTGGGAATGGAAAATCCCTGAAGGTGGTAATAGCGGACTATTATACCATATTCAAGAAGGCGATTGGAGCATACCCGAAGTTTCTCCAGAATACCAGATGTTAGATGATTTAAAGTGGGAAGAAATCAATAATGCCAAATTAGAGGAATGGCAAAAAACAGGTGCTGATTATGCCATGCATTTGCCAGATATAAGTCAAAAAATAGTGAAACCTGCAGGAGAGTGGAATACGTCCCGTATCATTTTTACGCCAGAAAATGTAGAACATTGGCTCAACGGAAAAAAACTACTGTCTTTCGTGCCATGGTCAGAAGACTGGGAAGAGCGTAAAGCTCAAGGAAAATGGAAAGATGCACCAAAATATGGCTCTTTTAAAAAGGGATATATCGGTTTTCAAGATCATGATAGTCCGCTTTGGTTGAAGAATGTAAAAATTAAAGAATTATAAAAAAATAGAGAACAACCTCAATAATCAAACTACTTGAAAATGAATAAAAGAGAATTCTTAAAAAGCGCAGCGGCCGTATCTTCTTTCGCCTTACTGCCCAATGCGGCATGGGCTTTTCAAAATGGCAAACGACTTAGAACGGCCCACATTGGTGTGGGTAATATGGGAGCCGATGATTTGAATGCAATTGCTTCCCACAGTTCCGTGGATGTTGTTGCGTTATGCGATGTTGATTCTGTTAACTTGGCAAAAGCACATAAACTGCACCCAGGGGCACGTGTGTTTTTTGATTATAGGGCAATGCTAGACGAAATGGGTGATGAGATTGACGCTGTAGTCGTTTCTACACCGGACCATACCCATGCGCCTGCTTCTTTAATGGCAATGGAAATGAACAAGCCTGTGTATTGTCAGAAGCCGTTGACCCATTATGTAGATGAATCCCGAAAAATGATGCAATTGGCCAAAGAAAAGAATTTGGTTACCCAAATGGGTATTCAGGTACATTCTTTTTATGATTACCGCTTGGCTACTCTTTTAATTCAAAGCGGTATAATCGGCAAGGTTCATACCGTACATGCTTGGTCTCCAAAATCATGGGGTTATAACGGAGAAGAGCCTCAAGGGGAAGATCCGGTTCCAGATCAATTGGATTGGAACCTTTGGTTGGGTACTTCCAAAGAGCGCCCTTATAAAGAAGGCTATTACCACCCTGGTAAATGGAGAAGGTTGTTGGATTATGGTTGTGGTACGCTAGGGGATATGGGTGTGCACATTTTTGATACGCCCTACAATGCTTTAAACTTAGATGTACCCTTAACTATTAAGAATGAATGTCGTGAGCCTAACGGTTACGGTTTTCCTGAGAACAATACGGTAACTTATGAATTTCCCGGAACGGAATACACTACTAAAAACCTTAAATGGATTTGGTATGACGGCCCTGGAATGCCGCCAGAGCATGAAGATTTAAAACTGCCGGACAGCAAAGGTGCCGGCAATCAACAAAAAAATGGCGCTGAACAAAAAAATGACATATCGTTAGATGCAGGTGTTGCCGGAGCAGGGCAATTACCTGATCAAGGAGCTATGTTTATTGGTAAAAAAGGACGTTTGTTATTACCTCATTTTATGCAATTGCCAAAGAAAATCGTAAAGGGCAAGTATGTGGATATCTCCAAAGAAATTGCCGAGGTTTCCAAAGCCAATAATTTAGGAGAGCCTATTCGTAATTATGATACGGAAGGTCCAAAGCACTATCATCAGTTTGTAGACGCTTGTTTAGGTAAAGGCCAGACTACAGCTCCTTTTTCTTATGCAGGACGATTAACGGAAACCATTTTGCTGGGTGTAATTGCAGGTCGTTTTCCAAATCAGACCTTACATTGGGATGCGCAGAGTGCTAAATTTTCCGAGGATGAAGCCAATCAATTCTTAGGTGGTGATTACCGAGAGTTTTAATAGGAAGTAAAAATGAATAAATTAATTTCTACAGTTTTCATTGGTCTTTTTCTAAGTGTTTCTGTTTTCGGTCAAACAGGAAAGGTGTTCGATGAATTGACATTAAAGAGTGAAATCTTAAAAGGGGAGCGGAAGTACGCGGTATACTTGCCTCCGGATTATGAAACTTCACAACGCTCCTATCCGGTTCTTTATTTGCTGCACGGGGCAGGTGATGACCAAACAGGCTGGGTACAGTTTGGAGAGGTCCTGCGCATTACGGATAATGCAATAAAAGAAGGAACGGCCACACCAATGATAATTGTGATGCCGGATGCCAACACAGGTAAACGTGGTTATTTTAATCAAGGAAAGGATTGGCGTTATGAGGATTTCTTTTTTGAGGAATTTATGCCCCATATAGAAAAGAAGTACCGCATTAAGGCCGAAAAACGTTACAGGGCTATTTCTGGACTTTCCATGGGGGGAGGAGGAACCTTTATGTATGCAATGCACCGGCCTGAACTCTTTTCTTCGGCTTGTCCATTAAGTGCTTATGTTGGACCGTTAACTATTGCCGACTTTAAAGAGCGGTTAAAGCAAAGCGATGTAAAGTATAGTGAAGCTGAAATAAAGGAATATTTCAAAAAGCATAATGCGTTGGAGTTGTTAAAGACCGTACCGGAAGAGGATGTTAAATCCGTTAGGTGGTATATAGATTGTGGTGATGATGATTTCTTGTTCGAGGGCAATAGTTTAGTGCATATTGCCATGACAAAAAAGAAAATTCCACATGAATACCGAGTGCGCGATGGCGGCCATACTTGGACGTACTGGCGGGAATCTTTACCGGTCGTTCTTGGTTTTGTTTCCGATGCTTTTCATCAACATTAGAGATAAATATCCTTTTTAGAGGAATAAAATAATATTAAAAATATAGAATGATTTATAGAAGATTCGGGAGAACCGGTTGGCAAGTAAGTGAAGTAGGATACGGAATGTGGGGAATGGCCGGCTGGACACAGTCTGATGATGAACAATCTGCAAAATCTCTAGACCTTGCGGTTGAAAACGGAGTCAATTTTTTTGATACAGCTTGGGGTTACGGTGAAGGTCATAGTGAAGAGTTGCTTGGTGAACTCGTTCGAAGGCATCTCAAAACTAAACTGTATACGGCAAGTAAGATTCCGCCTAAAAATTTCAACTGGCCGGCAAGACCGGAATATGCATTTGAGGATTCATATCCAACAAACCATATCATAGAGTATACTGAAAAAACTTTGACGAATCTAGGTATGGAGCGTATTGACTTGATGCAGTTTCATACATGGGATGATGGATGGTCTCATCGTGATGAGTGGCAACGTGCTATTGAGGATTTGAAGAAAGCTGGGAAAATAGGAGCTATGGGAATTAGCGTGAACCGTTGGGAGCCAGAGAACGGTATTAAGGCCATAAAAACGGGGTTAATAGACGCTATTCAGGTAATATATAATATTTTTGACCAAAATCCGGAAGACGTACTTTTTCCGCTGTGCGAGGAGATGGATATTGCGGTAATTGCCCGTGTTCCTTTTGATGAAGGTACATTGACCGGAAACCTGACCAAGGAAACCATTTTTCCTGAAGGCGACTGGCGTGGGACTTATTTTGTGCCTGAAAACCTGAATTCTAGTGTGGACCATGCAGATGCATTACGACCATTAATTCCGGAAGGAATGACTATGGCTGAGATGGCACTTCGGTTTATATTAGAGAATAAAACTATAGGGACAACTATTCCGGGAATGCGAAAAGAACGCAATGTTCTGGCTAATACCGCTACCAGTGATGGTAAAGGATTGCCAAAAGAGTTAGTTGACGAATTACAAAAACACCGTTGGGTAAGAAAGCCCACAGAATGGTCTCAATAGAAATAAAGAACTACCACTCTGAGCGCAGCCGAAAAGTGGTAGTTCTTTTACTTCGCAAACAATTGCCCCATATCTTTAAAGGCTTTGAATTCCAATGCATTTCCTGCAGGGTCTAAAAAGAACATGGTAGCTTGCTCCCCGGTTTCTCCTTTAAAACGTACATAAGGTTCTATTACAAATTGAACATTTTTGTTTTTTAGCTCTTCTGAGAAAGATTCAAAAACTTTCCAAGGTAAAACAACACCGTAATGGGGTACAGGAACATTTTTGCCATCTACAGGGTTGCTGTGGAGGTCTTCCGAGTTGGCTTTTGGTTTGTAATGAATGACCAATTGATGTCCAAATAGATTGAAATCTACCCAATGGTCGCTACTACGGCCTTCTTCACAGTTTAATATTTCTCTATAGAATGTGCGGCATTCGTCCAAATTATGAACGGGTATGGCGATATGAAAAGGAGTTACATCTTGCATGGTTTTCAGAATTAATTATTTAAAAAATCTATAATTTGGTCATTTATATGTTCTTGGTGCATGGAATGGCCAAGGCCCTTTGTGCGAATAAAAGTACTGTTTTTCCAATGTGCATGAACAGCTTCCGAGGCATGGAAAGGGGCTAGCTTGTCCAATTCGTCATGAAACAATAAACCTTTTTTACTATTTGTTTCAGCGAAGCGTGATGATGAAAATTCCTTTACAGTAAATCCAAAACGGTCAAAAACAAAAGCTTCTAAGGCCTTACGGACTTTAATGTTAAAACCGAGTAATCGTTGGTAATGATCCATTATTTCGTAAAATTCAGAAGGAGAGCCAATGGTAACCATTTTTTCAACGCTTTCATTTTTATGGTAAAACTCGTTGTACATTAATGTCATACCTCCTACGGAATGTCCAATCAGATATTTTGGGGCATACTTGTCAATCATGGCTTGTACACCATCTGAATATAAGGGGACGTTTAAGTATTTACCAGAAGAATACCCATGAGCAGGAGCATCAAAAGCTATTATGTTATAATCGGCTTCCTGAAGTTTGGTAATGAGGTTACGCCATCTAAAAGTATTGCTCTCCCATCCGTGAACTAAGAGGACGGTTTCCTTGCTGCCTGGCCAATAATAGGTTTGTAAAGTATAGTCTTTTACTGTTAGGGTGTCACTTTTGGCTTTATCTAAATACTCCTTTTGATTAGGTAAAACCTTTCCCTTTCTGACCGTACAGAAAACATAAAAAGCTTTTTCTGCAGCTCTTTTTTTAGATGCTCGGGCAAGTAAATTAAAATACCGACCGTAAACCTTCGGAAGCATTTTATTCAAAGTTTTTTTCATAAGCCTTTGAGTTATTTTAGAGGTTTCTTTTTAATCATTCCCCCTTTAATATCTTTTACAACGCCCATAACAATAAAGGCATTTTTATCTATTTTGTCAATTTCAGTGCTTAGTCTTGCTAGTTCTAGTCGGGTCATTACGGTATAAATAATTTCTGTAGAAATACGTGCAGTACCATCTTTGGCAAAACCTCCTTTTCCATTATATACGGTGCAAGCTCTTCCCATTTTTTCGGTAAGCATAACTCGGATATCCTCATTATGAGGTGAAATTACGGTAACACCAATATATTCTTCAACTCCATCTACCACGTAGTTTACGGTCTTGGCAGCCACTAAATAGGTGAGAATGGCATATAGAGCTGTTTCAATACTCAATAGATAGGCACCTGCAGAAAAAATAAGAATATTAATAAGTAGAAGTACATCTCCAATGGTTAAGTGCCACTTTCTACTGAGGTAAATAGCGAGCACTTCCGTGCCATCTATAACGCTGCCACCTCGCATGGCCATACCAATGCCGAGGCCCAGAAAAAAACCTCCAAAAACAGCTATCAATAGTTTGTCACTGGTTATAATAGGGTAAGGGACAAAATGAACAACAATGGCAAGAGCTAGAATTGCAAAAATGCTTCGTATTGCAAATTTCTTGCTGATTGTTTTAGCACCAAGAAGGATAAATGGAATATTCACCAATACTAATAAAATACCGAGTGAGATATTAGATTTCACCTGGATTAAAAGTGAGACACCCGTGGCGCCACCATCAATAAAGTGATTGGGCAATAAAAAACCTTTTAAGCCGAAGCCCGCAGCACCTACGCCAATGGCTATAAAAAGGATTTCTTTAATGGCATGTATAAACTCTACTTGCCCATACCTTACTTCTTTGACTAATTGCCTCTTGGCAATTGTCTTTTTGCCTTTCAGCTTGGACTTGGCCCGTTGTACCAAGATATATTGTAATAATGGATTCATGGTACGGGTTTAAATTTGGAAAAAAGTTGTTGGGGAAACTAATCCCAGGCGACCATCATATACTTAATTTTGGCCTCATCAGGAATTTGTACGGCTTCAATATTTACACTTGAAGCATAACGCAAACTAGAAGGTAATTGCTCTTTACTGATCGTAAAATAGACATCGCTATCCTTTAAAAGAATAACCACATTATTCATTGAGGTGATGACCTTTTTAATGGTATAATTGTCTTTGATATCTTTAAAAGTACTATTCAGGCCAACTCCTTTATCTGTAGTAAAACGAGCATCCTCAATTCTAATGTTTTCAATGGTAGGTATGCTATCCGAATTGGGAGTAAGTGTTAATAACGATTTCCCTCCTTTTTCAAAAATCTTTACTTTTCTACTGTTATTGGCACTGTTGGTACTGGTACTATCTTTTACAATTGAATCGTTTTCATAAATAATTTTTAAGTCCCGGACCAAACTGATACGGTCCAATTTGCCAACACGATCTTTAATTATTGAAAAAGAGGTATCCTTTTCTTTATTACAACTTGCTAGGCAAACGATTAGGCAAATGCTAACTAATATACTTTTCATGTACGTATGTAAATTGTTTGTTTAAATCTGAAAGTTATGTTTTACTTTATCGCATAACTTTTTTCAGTACACCCAGAACACCACGAATAAAAGTGGCACTGGTCAATACTTTTATAACCGGATTCTGTCTTGTACTGGTACTTCTTCTTCTCGAGCTTGTTTTTGGTTTTGCTTTCTCTTTTTCGGCTTCTTTTTCAGCCTTTTCTATCTTTTCGTTTAGAATTTCATAAGCGCTTTCACGGTCTATGGTTTCACCATATTTTTTGACTAGTTTGGAGCTCTTTATTACAGATTTTAGCTCGCTATCCGTCAATACGTCCATGCGACTCATAGGAGCTCGGAGCAAAGTAGCGGCTAGTGGCGTAGGCCTCCCTTTTTCATCCAGTGCAGAAATCAAAGCTTCTCCAATACCCAAAGATGTTAGAACTTCTTTAGTATCGTAATACTCGGAAATAGGATAATTCTCTGCCGTAAGCTTTATTGCCTTTCTATCTCTGGCCGTAAATGCACGGAGCGCATGTTGTACTTTAAGCCCTAATTGCGACAGTACTTCGTTAGGAACATCTGCAGGGTTTTGGGTAACAAAATAAAGTCCAATACCTTTTGAGCGAATGAGCTTTACAATACTCTCAATTTGGTCTAATAATGCTTTGGAGGCTTCGTTGAAAATAAGGTGGGCCTCGTCTATAAACAGAATTAATTCCGGTCTGTCACTATCGCCTTGCTCAGGGAAAGTACTGTATATCTCAGCCAATAGACTCAACATAAACGTAGAAAACAATTTTGGGCGGTCTTGGATATCGGTTAATCTCAAAATATTAATGAATCCCCTTCCTTCTTCATCCACCCGTGTTAAATCGTCTACATCAAATGATTTTTCACCAAAAAATAAATCGGCTCCTTGCTGTTCTAACTCTATTATTTTTCTGAGAATAGCACCTGTGGAACTAGATGAAATTCTACCGTAATCTTTAGCAAATTCGGCTTTGCCGGAACCAGTAGCATATTGCAGTACTTTTTTAAAATCTTTTAAGTCTAAAAGTGGAAGTTTATTGTCATCACAATATTTAAAAACTACGGCAACAATTCCTTCTTGGGTTTCCGTAAGGTCTAGAATACGGGATAAAAGTACGGGGCCAAATTCAGAAACGGTAGCTCTAAGCTTAACACCGTCTTGTTCCGAGAGCGAAAGGATTTCCACAGGAAAAGATTTGGCCTCGAACGGCAGGCCTATCTTAGCGTGGCGTTCATCAATTTTTGCGTGCCCTGGGCTGGGTTGTGCAATACCACTTAAATCTCCCTTTAAATCCATCAGTAAAACCGGAATACCTTTGTCAGATAGATTTTCGGCTAGAACTTGGAGTGTCTTTGTTTTGCCCGTTCCGGTAGCTCCGGCAATGAGTCCATGACGGTTCAATGTTTTTAAAGGAACCTTTACGTGTGCGTTGGTAATGGCTTCTTCATTAAGCATTGCCGCTCCCATTACAATATAATCACCTTTGGTAGCGTAACCGCTTTCAATGTGTTTAAAGAATTCGTCTGTAGTAGCCATTGGTTGTATTTTGAGTAAAAATAAGAGAATTTTTAATGTTTAGCGGTGACTTTTAGAGAAGTTTGGGTTTGGTTAAACGCAAGTTTGGTGCGTAGGTTGGGTGTAAACGGTTAAAAGCACAGGTTTAAGGGATTATAGGCCAATACTTTAATTTAAGAATCAGAATTTGGGTTTTGGAAGTTACGTGACGTATCTTTGCACGATGGTTAAAGATGAAGTTTTACAGGAAGTGGATAAGGGAAACATGTTGCCCCTAATGGAGGAATTCTACACCATACAGGGCGAAGGTTTCCATAAAGGTACGGCGGCGTACTTTATTCGTGTGGGTGGTTGTGATGTAGGATGCCACTGGTGCGATGTTAAAGAAAGTTGGAACGCAGAGACGCATCCGCCAACGGTAATAGAAAAGATTACAGAGAATGCAGCCAAATATTCCGATACTATTGTTATTACAGGAGGTGAACCTTTAACATGGAACATGAAGCCTCTAACCGATGCTTTAAAGGCAAAGAACCTAAAAATACATATTGAAACTTCTGGGGCATACCCGTTAACGGGTACTTGGGATTGGATTTGTCTGTCACCTAAGAAAAATAAACTTCCTTTTGGAGAGGTTTATGACAAGGCAAATGAGCTTAAGGTGATTGTGTATAACAAGCATGATTTGATTTTTGCCGAACAAGAAGCCGCAAAAACAAACAAAGATTGTATTCTTTATTTACAGCCAGAATGGAGTGTTCGTGATAAGGTAGTACCTATGATTGTTGACTATGTAATGGAAAATCCTAAATGGAAAGTCTCACTTCAAACACATAAGTATTTAAATATTCCTTAAAAAGTTAACGACCACCAACGGAATGTAAATCTAAAAGGCATTCAGCATCTAAACTTGGTGGTTCGGGTAGAAGACCTTTTGAAGTTTTTGCTTCTAACATTTTTAGTACGTCTTTTCCGCTTAAACGGCAGGCAGCAGTTATACCTGCTTCGTCAGAGTTTATTTTCGCTGCTTTATTACTGAAACCACCAAATTGTAATTCGGCTCGCATAAGACAACCTTCAATAGAGCAATGATTATTACCATTAGTATTACCGTCTTTATCTAATACAGGCTTGCCATCTGCATCGCGTTCAATGTCTTCGTGGTCGTTTACCGGTGCTGTTCCTAAATTCACAAGACCGAACAGGTGGCCAAACTCATGGTTCAAAGTGGAGTTTTCAACATCGGCATCGGTGATGAAAAAACTTTGGTCTGCCAACTTACGAGCTGTTACCTCATGAATGATCATTGAGGTATTACGGTAAACGGCTCCTAAAGTAACCAGCCCTTCTTCCTCCTCGTCGCCTTCTGCAGGTGCATCTGCAAAGTAGATATACAGTCCCAGTGTAGAACCATCATTGTAAACGGTACGGTTGTCAGATTCTAGTTCGGCAATTTCTTCGAGCGTTAGGCTTTCTTCATCGGGAGATGCTAGTTTTGTATATTTTAGTTCAATCTCTTCTTTAAAGGTCCTTTCTTTTAAGTATGATGTAAAACCCTCTATTGCTTCGTCCGTAGGTTTAAAACCGTCCACGTATGCAATTTCGATTAAAAGTTTTGAAAAAGTATCGTTCGATAAAAGGTCTTTGGCAGAAGCCCCGGCACTTTTAAGGCTGGCTTCTTTGGCTTGTGCGGTTTCTCTTTCCTGACTTACGATTGAATCATCTGAAGAACATCCGAATAAAAAAACAAGACTTAAAGCGAGTGGAAGTAATCGAAATTTTTTCATGCTTGAATTTTAGGGACCGACAGAGATAACAAAAATGGCGAAAAATACTGTTATTCGAGCCATAATTTAGCCAAATAGTCGTAATGTTCGCCATTTCTTACAAGTTTGCAGCCAAATCCGTTCGCTTCTGCGGCCATTTCTAAAGTATTGAAATCTAAGTATAACCAATAAAATGAATCGCTTTTTTGGTCTTTGTATTGCATTTGGAATTCAATCTCTCCATAATATGAACCCGTATTAGGTACCCAAACACCGCCATCCTCATCCTCTTCAAACATATAAATAATATCACTGGAATCTAATAAAACCTGCGCACCCGGATTCATAAGTGTTTTAATGTGTTCAAAGAATTTTGTGGTATTGGCCAGTTGACCCACAATACCAATACCGTTCATTAACAACAGTAAAGTATCGAATTTTAGTCCCTTAAAATTATAGATGTCAGTATAAACTACGCTTTGAACACCCCTTAATTTACAGGTTTCCGTAGCTCCTTTTGAGTAGTCTAACGCGGTAACCTCATACCCTTTTTCTTGTAGGTATAAACTATGACTTCCGGCTCCGCAACCCACGTCTAAAACAGTTCCCTTGCAAAGCTTTAACGCCTCTTGCTCCAGTTTTGGCATTTCTTTAAAACCTCTGAAAAGGTAGGGCACGGGAATTACATCTTCTTCGTCTAAAGAAGAATAGGTTATGATATCTTCACTGTAGTTTCCTTTTTGAAAATCTAATATGGCTTTACCAAAAACGTCTATCATCTATGAAATGGTTTGTTTGGCAAAATTGGACTTTTTAAGTATTTCTTGTTTAGTTTTGGACAGATTTTTAGAAGAATGAAGCAAATTTTAAAAGAACTTCCGAAAAAAGCGAAGGAAAAACATAACGAGAACCGCAAGTTTTTTACAAAGCTAAAGAAGAGACCTCCCAAAAATTTGGATTATGTAATGCAAGAATTACATGATGAAGAATTTGAGCGAACAGATTGTTTGGAGTGTGCCAACTGCTGTAAAACAACAGGGCCATTGTTTACTAAGGCCGATGTTGGGCGTATTGCCAAGCATTTTAGGCAGAAGCCACAAAAATTTATAGAACAATATTTACGCATAGATGAAGAGAACGATTATGTTCTTCAACAAGTACCCTGTACGTTTTTGGGAGCGGATAATTATTGCTCTATCTATGATGTACGGCCAAAGGCATGCCGCGAGTTTCCGCATACGGACCGTAAAAAGTTTCAACAGATTTCTAGCTTGACCTTAAAGAATGTCGCTATCTGCCCTGCTGCATTTAATATTGTGGAGAAAATGAAGAAGGCCATTGGGAATTAAATTTTTTTGATGTATCAAATTAATTGCAAATGAAGGAACCAAGAATAGAAACACTTGCAGCGAAAAAATTAGTTGGCCATTCTTTAGAAATGAGCTTGAGCAATAATCGGACGGTAGAATTATGGAGTGGTTTTATGCCCTTGAAAAGGCATATTACAAACGTAATAGGTTCAGATTTGTATTCTGTTCAGGTCTATGAAGCTATGCCGGATGCAAATTTTGGACCCCATACGGAGTTTGAGAAATGGGCCACTGTTGAGGTTGATGCATACGAAACGTATGCCGAAAATTTCCAAACACTAGACTTACCGGAGGGACTTTATGCCGTGTTTATTCATAAAGGGCCTTCCAGTGAATTTAAAAGTACCATGAATTTTATTTATGGAGAATGGTTGCCCAATTCTGATTACCATTTGGACCACAGACCTAGTTTTGAGGTGTTAGGTGCGAAATACAAAAACAACCATCCCGACTCTGAAGAAGAGGTGTGGATTCCGGTAAAATTAAAGTAGTTGCTGAAAATCGATTTAATATTTTGGAATAGTATAATTTTTCTATATTTAAAATATGGAATCCGTAATAAACTATTTTGAAACTATACCCTCTTCTCACCGTTCGCTTATTTTGGTATGTGGCATTACTTTTTTTTGGTTGTTGGAGGGAGTCGTACCATTAGTAGCCTTTAACTATAAAAAGTGGAGGCATGCATTGCCTAATCTGTTTTTTACGTTCACTACTATAATTGTAAATTTTGCGTTGGCTTTTCTTTTGTTGAAAACAGCGGATTTTACTGCTGTAGAACAGTTTGGAATTATTAATTGGTTGCCGGAAATGCCCTTGTGGCTTTATGCTCTCATAGGGTTATTACTCCTGGATTTGATAGGGGCGTACACCGCACATTTAGTAGAGCACAAAGTAAAACTGTTGTGGAGGGTACATTTGGTACACCACACCGATCATAATGTAGATACTACTACCGCCAACCGTCATCATCCATTAGAAAGCATGATTCGTTTTGTGTTTACTTTGGTGGGGGTATTGCTAGTTGGTACTCCAATAGGTATAGTTATGCTATATCAATCACTTTCGTTGGTTGCCACACAGTTTAACCATGCCAACATAAAAATGCCGCGAAAATTAGATGAGGTACTCAGTTGGGTAATTGTTTCACCGGATATGCATAAAGTACACCATCATTATAAACTACCTTATACAGATAGTAACTATGGAAACATATTTTCACTTTGGGATCGTCTTTTTGGAACTTTTATGAAGTTTGATAGGGATAGTATTGTCTATGGTGTAGACACTTTTCCTGATGAGGTTGAAAATGCAAGTATAAAAGGGTTGCTAAAACAGCCTTTTCATAAATACAGAAAAGCGACTGCACCGGAAACTCTGGAGCTGGATTAGTGTTCTTTTTTGATTTATGGGTATAGCAGGTATTTCTTCCTAACTTCTTTGAATTTGGTTAAGTCTGCTTGCCAGCTTTCTTTAATGGTTTCTTCTGGCAGGCCACTTTCTATTTGCTCTTGTAATTTTTCGGTTCCAGCATGTTTAGTGAATCCGCTTTTGTTGAAAACTTTGCTTTTGTCTTCAGAGTTCACATAAGCATCAATAACCCATTGAAGTGATACTTCATTCATTCTCGGTATTTCAGATAAATCTTTGCCAAAACAGATTTTCCCGTTCTCTTTTGGGGTTTTTGAACCAAAGTTAGGTTTTGGGGTATACTTAAAACTATACTGTGTGCTGTCCAAGAAAGAAGCGCCATAACATTGAAACTGTATTTCTGTACCACGTCCGGCATTCACATTGGTACCTTCAAAAAGACCTAGGCTAGGATATAAGTTGATAGAAATATCGCTTGGTAGATTAGGCGAAGGGCGAACCGGTAAACTATACTCGGATTCATGCGTCCAGTTTTCTAGAGGAATCACTGTTAAGTCAGCTTTCTTGCTGCTTTCAATCCATTTTTCTTCGTTTATCATTTGGGCATATTCGCCAATAGTCATTCCGTAGACCAACGGTATTTGGGTCATCCCCAGAAAGCTGGTATGGGCTTTTTCCATGGTAGGGCCATCAATATAATGTGCATTGGGGTTGGGGCGGTCCAATACAATTAAAGGTATGTTTTGTTCGGCGCAAGCTTCCATAACCAATTGCAATGTGGCTATGTAGGTATAGAACCGAACGCCCACATCTTGAATGTCAAAAAGAACAACATCAATGTCTTTTAACTGTTCAGCAGTGGGTTTTCTGTTTTTTCCATATAAAGAAATCAGTGGGAGTCCCGTTTTACTATCAACACCATCTTTTACTTTCTCACCGGCATCTACAACACCCCTAAATCCATGTTCGGGAGCGAATACCTTTTTGATATCAATATGCAAGGCAAGTAAAGAATCCACTAAATGAATATAAGGAATTGATGCTTTTGAGTCTTCACTAGGTGACTTGAAAATAATGGTTGTCTGATTTCCAATAACACCCACTTTTTTGTCTCTTAACAAAGGTAAATAGGCATTAATTCTGTTGGCAGCAACAATAATAGGCTTTTCAATAATCGTATCACTAACAGCCATAATGGGTTCTGCTGTAGATTTCTTTGTTTTAGACGGGTTTCCACATGCTACAAGGAGCAAAAACCAAATGAAAAATGTACTTTTGAGACAGTTTAAAAACGCCATAGATTGAATTTTGAATATTTTTTGGCCAAGCGGCTCATCAAAGGCGAGGCGCATAAAATTAGTATTTCCGCTCCAATAATAAAAATAGCAATTGCAGCTATTGCATTGGGAGTCGTGATGATGCTCGTTGCTATATCTACAGGTGTGGGCCTTAAGTATAAGATACGTGAGAAAGTAGCGGCATTTAATGGCCACATTCAAGTGTCTAGTTATGACAACAATGCATCGGATGTATCGGTCATGCCGGTTTCCCTAAATCAAGAGTTTTATCCAGAATTTAAAGGTGTAGATGGTATTGACCATGTGCAGGCCGTAGCCAGTAAGGCGGGGATTATCAGAACTGAAACTACCTTTGAAGGTATTATTGCCAAAGGGGTTGGCAGTGACTATAAGTGGGCTGCTTTTGAAGAGTATTTGGTAGAAGGTGAGCTTCCTAATTATTTGGGCGATTTAAATGAAGAGGTGCTCATGTCCGAGTTAATGGCCAATAGGTTACACCTTAAAACCGGAGATACGTTTTATGCTTTTTTTCTGAAGGATGGTGATGTTTCAAAACTGCCCAACCAACGGAAATTTAAAATAACAGGACTCTACGATAGCGGTTTTGAAGAATTTGACGGACTCTATCTTTTTACGGATATCCGGCACATTCAACGCATGAACAAGTGGGAAAGTGACCAAGTCGGTAATTTTGAAATTTTCCTGAACAATTTTGATGATATAGATGAAAAGAGCCGTGAAATATATGGTAAAACGTTATCAACATTAGACACACAGACCATTGTAAATAAATATTACAAAATCTTTGAATGGATCAGTCTTTTCGACTTTAATATCATTCTTATCATTGGCATAGTAATTATAGTGAGTGGTTTTAATATGATTACCGCCTTACTTGTACTTATTTTAGAACGTACACAAATGATTGGTATACTCAAGGCTTTGGGTTCTGCCAATTGGAGCATTCGTAAAGTCTTCTTGTATAACGCCAGTTATCTTATAGGTATTGGTCTTCTTTGGGGCAATGCCATTGGGCTTGGCGCTATCTTCATTCAGGACAAATTTCAGGTATTGAAGTTCCCAAATCCTAAAGAATATTACATAGAATATGTGCCGGTACATATAGATTTTATCACCGTATTAGCTTTGAATATAGGTGTACTTATTCTCTGTGTTCTTATGCTGTTGGTGCCCTCTTATATCATCACTAAAATTACTCCGGTAAAGGCAATTAAGTTTGAATAGATAGGCAGGGGACACCTTCTTTTTATATGTGAAAGGTTCTTCGTATTTTTCCTTAAGAAAGAACTGCTCATTTATGAAATATGCTAAAAATATTCTAGAAACTATTGGTAATACGCCATTAGTTAAGGTGAATAAACTCACTTCTACCTTGCCATGTGTTGTTTTAGCTAAGTATGAAACCTTTAACCCGGGTAATTCGGTAAAGGATCGCATGGCGCTGCAAATGATAGAAGACGCGGAAGTTTCAGGTATATTAAAATCCGGAGGAACTATTGTAGAGGCTACTTCTGGTAATACAGGAATGGGCCTGGCATTGGCAGCCATTGTAAAAGGGTATAAGTTGGTTTGTATAATCAGTGATAAACAGTCCAAAGAAAAAATAGATATTCTTAAAGCTATGGGGAGCGAGGTTCATGTTTGCCCTACAGATGTTGCCCCTAGCGATCCCAGAAGTTATTATTCTACAGCAAAACGGTTAGCCAAGGAAATTCCCAACGCTTGGTATGTAAATCAATATGATAACCCCAGTAATGCAAAGGCACATTATTTAAGTACCGGACCAGAAATTTGGGAACAGACCGGTGGGCAAATCACTCATTTTGTTGTTGGGGTTGGTACTGGCGGAACCATTTCCGGAGTAGGTAAATTTTTAAAGGAGAAGAATCCTGATATTAAAATTTGGGGCGTAGATACCTACGGCTCTGTTTTTAAGAAATACTATGAAACGGGTGTTTTTGATGAAAATGAAATTTACCCCTATATCACGGAAGGTATTGGTGAGGATATTCTACCAAAGAATGTAGATTTTAAAATTATTGATGGTTTTACCAAAGTGACGGATAAAGATGCGGCAATCTATACGCAACGTTTGGCAAAAGAAGAGGCTATGTTTGTAGGCAATTCTGCAGGAGCTGCCATAAAAGGGGTGTTGCAATTAAAAGAACACTTTAAGAAAGATGACGTAGTAGTGGTATTATTTCATGACCACGGTAGTAGGTATGTAGGCAAAATGTATAATGACGATTGGATGCGGGAAAAAGGGTTTTTAGATTAGTTTTGTAAGACGGTATAGGAAAAACGACTTCTTTTAAATAGCTATAAAATATAGTGAGATGATAGAACTTAATTTTGAGAATCAAAAAGTAAATATTGATAAGGGTGAATTGGTAAGTTATACCGTAGATGGCTACGAGTATATTCATCAAAAAGGTAGTCCGGGTTGGCGCAGTTCAGATACGGAAATGTTCCCGATTATAGGGCCTACGGCCGATGCTAAGTTTCAAGTGCAAACGCCAAGGGATATTGCCATACAGGACCAGCACGGTCTTTTGCGGGAAATGGAGTATGATGTAGTTTCTAAAGCTGATGGCGAAGTTGTATTACAGAAGAAATATACGGCCCGTACACGGATAAAAAATTCAAAATTCCCGAATAAATCAAACAAAGAATGGTTGTTCTGGACGTATGATTTTGGATTTAAAAAGACCTTTAGTTTGTCGGAAATCGGACTGGAAGTGAAATTTACGATTTCCGGCGAACGGGATATGCCTTTTATGTTAGGATACCACCCTGCTTTCAAGCTATATGCAGAGAATCCAGTAGTTGTGGCTGGAGAAAAAGAAATCACACTTCAAGAAATTATGGACGTGGGAAGCAGGGCTTTACAAGTTCCGGATTGTACAGAAATCCACCTAAAAGACCAGAAAGAACTTCGCATTCGTACGGAAGGCTTTGGTAATTTTATGTTGTGGTCGGAAGTGCCTAATATGGTTTGCATAGAACCCATTACTTTTTATCCGTATGCTGTGGCGCAAACCAAACTTCATGAAGGTTTTGAATACTTGAAAGATACTGATAGGGAATTTAAGGTTTTCATTAGTACCATGTAAGCTGCAGAGATATGAAAGAAGGACTTTTACAAAACTATGGCTATCTCTTTGAGGATGCGCTCTTAGAAGAAATGCAAGCTGTGGGATTATTGAAAAAATTCCAGCAGGGAACCGTAATTATGGATATTGGCGAGACCATATTGCATATGCCGTTATTACTGAGTGGTGCCATTAAGATTCTACGCGAAGATGAGAACGGAGATGAACTGTTGCTATATTTTTTAGAAAGGGGAGATACTTGTGCGATGACCTTCTCATGTTGCGTGGGTACCCATAAAAGTGAAATACGGGCCGTTGCCGAAAGTGATACCGAACTTATTATGATTCCCGTGGAGAAGATGGAGGTTTGGATGGCAAAATATGCTACATGGCGGCAATTTATTTTAGATAGTTACCATACCCGAATGACGGAGCTGTTGGAAACGGTAGATACCTTGGCATTTCTGCGGATGGATGAAAGACTACTAAAACACCTTCAGGATAAGGCTATGGTAAACCATGATGAATTTGTACAGACTACGCATCAGGATATTGCATACGATCTGAATACTTCTAGAGTCGTGATTTCAAGGTTATTGAAAAAACTGGAAAAGGAAGGAAAAATAGAGATGCAGCGCAACCGGATCAAAGTGGTAGATCTATAAATATTCCTCGACAACCAACGGAAGAGCAAAAACCTCTTAATTTAAAATTTAGTTAAATATTTGGAATGAATATTCCAAAAATAGTACATTTGCCCTGTGAATAAGAAAGAGAGCATCTTACGGTCCGCTTTGGAACTTTTGGTAGAAAATGGTGTACATAATACGCCCATGTCCGCCATAGCAAAAAATGCCGGAACCGGTATGGGAACGATTTATAATTATTTCCCCACTAAAGATGAATTGATCAATGAACTATATGTAACCATTAAAGAGCAGGAAAATACCGCTTTCCCTGATTTTGATGCAACGCAGCCTATTAAATCTCAATTTGAAGGGTATTTTAAGGATATAATTATCTTTTTTATTGAGAATGCGCCGTATTTTAAGTTTATGGAGCAGATTAGGGCTTCTCCTATTATTACCGAGGAAAGTAAGAATAAGGGTTTGGCAACGGTACTTCCGGTCTACGACTTGCTTAATAAAGGAAAAGAATTACTCATCATAAAGGATATAGAAACGGACGAGCTAATTCAATTCATGGGCGGGGCAGTGGTGTCCTATTTAAGATGGTATCACTCACAGGTGAGCGTACCGTCAAATTCTATTCAAAATCAGGTGAATATGGTTTGGGACGGAATAAAAGGTTAAAAAAAATTTAATCATGAACTGGAGTGAATGTTCATTCCAATTTAAATGTCAATATAATTTTAAAAAAATGAAAAGAAACGTTTTAATTACAGGAACATCAACAGGAGTAGGGTATCAAAGTGCACTGCTTTTTGGTGAAAATGGATTCAAGGTGTATGCAACTATGAGAAACCTCAAAAAGGCGGATGCCCTTAAAGAACAAATCACCCAAAATAATTTGGACATAGAGATTCTAGAACTAGATGTAACTAAAACCGCATCCATTAAATCTGCTGTGGAAACTATTATAGACAAGGACGGCAGAATAGATGTTTTGGTAAACAATGCTGGTGCCGGTTTTGCAAAAACTACTGAACAGTCATCAGAAGATGAAATTAGATGGGTGACCGAGGTTAATTATTTAGGTACCGTATTTTGTACACAGGCCGTGTTACCGTATATGCGTAAGCAGCGAGCAGGTCAAATTATAAATATTACTTCGGTTGGCGGTTTGGTAGGGCAGCCTTTTAACGAGCTGTATTGTGGTGCTAAATTTGCCATTGAAGGTTTCGCCGAAGGCTTGGCAAGTTATGTTACCGATGCTTTTAATATCAATATTAGCAATGTAGAACCAGGTGGTATATCAACTGAGTTTATGAATTCTGCGGTAGACAAAACCAAAACGAATGGACAATTGGCTTCGGGAGAATATTTGCCAATTTTTCAAGCTTATTTAGAAGGCAATCAGAAAAGAGCAGAAGAGTCTGAAGTACAGGTTTATCAAACAGGCCGCGAAGTAGCGGAAGTTGTTCTCAAAGTTGCTCAAAATGATAACCCACCTATGAGAATCCGTACCTCTCAATGGGCGGAAGAATTATGTGAATTAAAAACTTCTGCTGACCCGGATGGAACTAAATTGGTTGCTCAGGTAAAAAGTAGTTTTCTATAGTTTTGATAAGAATATGGCCTTTTTAACATGGTAAACTGACGATTATCATATAAATACTCTCTTATATTGTTTATTTTTACTGTTCTCGTTGTGCGAACAGTTTATGTGTAGAATAGTCAAAATAGGAATTCAATTGGTAATAGCCGTGCTATTCGTTAATTGCACCAATACAGAGAAAAAGAAAGATAGTACAGCAGACATAACTAGGGTCGTAACTACGTATACAGCCTTGCCTAAGACGGTGAAATCTCCCAAGGATAACCCGTCTACACCTGAAAAGGAGGCATTGGGCAAGTTGCTTTTTTACGACCCTATTCTTTCCGGAAATAAAGATGTGGCCTGTGCAACCTGTCATCACCCGGATAATGGGTATGCAGAGTTTTTGGATATTAGCATGGGACCTAATGCCAATGGTTTGGGCAGTAAGCGTAAATTTAATGCGCCCAATGACATTCCCTTTGTAAAAAGAAATGCGCCAACTATTATCAATTCGGCATACAACGGTATGGATGCTTTTGGTAATTATAAGCCTTCTGAGGCCACCATGTTTTGGGACGACCGTGTAAAAAGTCTTGAAAAACAGGCGTTGGAGCCTATAAAGGCTTTTGAGGAAATGCGCGGGCATGGTATTGCCGAAGACAGTATCCTCCAGACCGTTGTAGATCGTGTGAAAGATATTCCCGAATATCAAAAGTTATTTGCTGAGGCTTTTGACGAACCCAATGCAGTAACAGTAGAAAACTTAGCAAAGGCTATTGCTGCTTTTGAACGTTCCCTGGTGACCAACAATTCTCGGTTCGACCAATTTATGAGAGGTGACCAAGATGCTATCTTAATTTCGGAGAAAGAAGGTTTTGAACTTTTTAAATCCGTTGGGTGTGTAAATTGTCATAACGGTCCCATGTTTTCAGATTATAAAATGCATGTTCTGGGCACGCCCGAGAACGATAAATTAGAACAGCCGGATGCAGGTGTTAAGGATACCTTCGCTTTTCGAACACCCACACTTCGGAATTTACGTTTTACACCTCCTTATATGCACAACGGCAGTTTAACTACCCTTAAAAAGGTATTGGAGTTTTATGAGGATATTGCCAATGGAAAAGAACGAAATGAGCACGTTCCCGTTCAGCGGTACGACCCCTTTGTACGTGAACTGGATCTATCCGTAAAGGAAATGTCTCAGATTATTTCGTTTTTAAATACACTTAACGATACTGATTTTGATAAGAGCTTACCGGAAAGTGTGCCCAGTGGTCTGCCTGTAGGTGGTAATATCCAATAACATTTTATTTTGGTTTCTTTACATTGGTGTAACACAGGTAACACAGCCATTTTAGATTTAATGGTACATTTGTCCCATGCGAAGAATTCTTCCTTTTTTGGATTGGATTACGGACTATAATAAGAGTTGGTTTTCCAAAGACCTTATAGCCGGACTAACCGTTGGCATTATTCTTATACCCCAAGGAATGGCCTACGCCATGATCGCCGGTCTGCCCCCCGTTTTTGGACTTTACGCTTCCTTGGTTCCAATGATTGTGTACACATTTTTTGGTACCTCTAGGCAGTTGGCCGTTGGGCCCGTGGCAATGGATTCCCTTTTGGTAGCGGCAGGTTTGGGTACGTTAGCTATTACTTCTACGGACAATTATATTACTATGGCACTGCTTTTGGCATTTTCCGTAGGTGCCGTACAACTCATTTTAGGGGTTCTAAGGATGGGTTTTTTGGTAAATTTCTTATCGAAACCGGTCATAAGTGGTTTTACTTCCGCGGCAGCGTTAATTATTATGTTCAGTCAGCTGAAGCATCTTTTGGGTGTGGACATAGCCCGTAGCAATCGGTTTGATATACTGCTGATGAACGCCTTTGAAAAGTTGGGGCAGACCAACCTATATGATTTTGCTATTGGCTTTATAGGCATTCTGATCATCGTAGGGTTAAAGAAATGGAATAAACGCATACCGGGCGTGCTCTTTGTGGTTATTATAGGTATTCTATTGGTCTATTTTTTACAATTATCCACTTTAGGGGTGCATATAGTAGGGGAGATTCCTACGGGTTTGCCTTCTTTTAAGCTTCCTGCATTACAACTGGATAGTATCATAGAATTGGTACCCATTGCGGTAACCATGGCATTGATAGGTTATTTAGAGGCTATTTCCATTGGGAAATCCATGGAAGAACAGACCGGGGAGGAAACCATAGATGCCAATAAGGAACTTATTGCATTGGGAAGCTCTAATATGTTAGGGTCTTTATTTCAGTCGTACGTAGTAACAGGTAGTTTTTCGCGCTCGGCAATCAACAGTCAGGCCGGAGCAAAAACACCTATGGCTTTGTTATTTAGTGCTATTGTGGTTACTGTTACGTTACTATTTTTAACCCCCTTGTTTTACTACTTGCCCAATGCAGTTTTGGCAAGTATTATTATGGTTTCTGTATATGGGTTAATTGATGTTGCCTATCCTAAAAGCCTCTGGCAGTATCGTAAAGACGAACTTTTTGTGTTGATCATTACATTTTTAGTAACTCTTTTTGCGGGAATTTCTGAGGGTATTTTAGTTGGGGTTTTATTGTCCTTGTTGTTGATGGTATATAAAAGTTCAAAGCCTCATTTTGCCGTTTTGGGTAGAATAGATGGTTCTGATTATTATAAAAATATAGATAGGTTTGGGCAAAACGTTTTGGTTCGTGATGATTTGCTTATAGTTCGCTTTGATTCGCAATTGTATTTTGGGAATAAGAACTTTTTCAAAAAAGAACTCTTTAAAAATGTAGATACCAAAGGCGATAAACTGAAAGGCGTTATTCTAAATGCTGAGGCTATAAGTTATGTAGATTCCAGCGCAGCCCAAATGCTTATTCGGGTTATTGATGAGCTGCATGAAAGAGGACTTCAGTTTTATATTTCAGGAGCTACAGGACCCACACGCGATACCATTTTTAGTAGCGGAATTATAGAAGCGCTACATAAACAGTACTTGTTCGTACAGACCAAAGAAGCCGTAGATTATTTTGATAATATGACGCCTCTGTCCGTATTAAGCGAAAAAGTGGCTTACCAAAGTCGCCTGAACCGTAACTAATGTTACGCTGTAATTTATAGGATAGCATTAATTTTGAATGAAGATAATACCAGGCTTTCTGTTTTAGGGAGGCAAATGAAAAGCGTATAATTCTCCCTATCGGGAATAAAAAAATGAGATTATGAAGATAGAACAAATATATACCGGATGCCTGGCACAGGGCGCATATTATATTGAAAGTAAAGGTGAGGTAGCTATAATTGATCCGCTTCGTGAAGTACATCCCTACCTTGAAAGAGCGGAAAAAGCAGGGGCGAAGATCAAGTATATTTTTGAAACGCATTTTCATGCGGATTTTGTGAGTGGTCACGTAACACTTGCTAAGGAAACAGGAGCTGAGATTGTGTACGGGCCAAATGCAAATCCTTCTTTTGATGCTTTGATCGCTACGGACGGGCAAGAGTTTAAGCTGGGTGATATCACCATTACGGCCTTGCATACGCCGGGGCACACCATGGAAAGTACTACCTACTTGTTGAAAGACGAAAACGGAAAAGACCACGCTATTTTCTCTGGTGACACTTTGTTTTTGGGAGACGTAGGCAGACCGGATTTGGCTCAAAAAGCGGCAAGTATGACCCAAGAAGATTTGGCAGGTATTTTGTTCGATAGTCTGCGGAATAAAATCATGCCATTGGCCGATGATATAATTGTATATCCGGCACACGGAGCAGGTTCTGCATGTGGTAAGAACATGATGAAGGAAACCGTAGATACCTTGGGCAACCAAAAGAAAATGAACTACGCATTGCGTGCGGATATGACCAAAGAAGAGTTTGTTGAAGAAGTTACGGACGGTCTGCTTCCACCACCAAAATATTTCCCTCTGAACGTTAAAATGAACAAAGAAGGATATGAAGATATAGCCGATGTCCTTGATCGAGGAACAACAGAATTAGACCCGAAGGCTTTTGAAGCGATGGCCAACGAAACTGGTGCTGTAGTTCTAGACGTTAGAACCCAGAAAGAATTTATTACAGGTCATATTCCACGATCTATATTTATTGGTCTTAATGGCGATTTTGCTCCGTGGGTAGGTGCCCTTATTGCAGATACCAAACAACCTCTTTTGTTGGTAACACCCGAAGGCATGGAAGAAGAAGCGGTAACGCGCTTATCCCGTGTGGGATTTGATGCTACCGTCGGAATTTTAAAAGGCGGATTTGATGCTTGGAAAAAATCGGGAAAAGATTTTGATACCATTACCTCAATAACTGCGGAAGAAGCAAAATCCAAAATAGAGAATAAAGAAGCTGAGGTGTTTGATGTGCGTAAAGAGAGCGAATTTCTTTCTGAACACGTGATTGATGCTTTGAACACACCGTTAGATGGTATAAATGACTATCTAAATGAATTCCCAAAAGATAAAACCTTCTTGGTTCATTGTGCCGGAGGATATCGTTCAGTGATAGCAGAATCTATTTTAAAGAGTAGAGGTATACATAACTTTATAGATATAGGAGGTGGTTTTGGAGCCCTTAAAACGGCTGAGGTTCCTTCAACGGACTATGTTTGTCCTACTACTTTATAAGTAGGCTTAGAAGCTTAAAAAACCCATTACTTTAGTGAAGTAATGGGTTTTTTTGTTTTAGAGCAATTTAGTTCTTAGGATATACGGTTTCAAACCACTCGCAAACAATAAGCATGTCTTCGGTTGGTTCTTCTCCGCTTTCTTTCATTGCCATGGAAAAGAAATCCCAATGGGCTTTTTTCCATTTCTTTAGTGGTTCATCTGTTGTTCCCATATCTAATGCGGCATAAGCTTCGGAAATTTGGTTAAAGGGGATGGTATCTACTTTTGTTACTTCAATTATGGCTTGTGCTTTTCCGTAAAAATTGGTGATGATGTGCTGGGTGCCTACGGAAGGCAAATCTGCGTTGGCTTCTTCGTACCAAGTGTAGAGACCTGAACCCGCTTGCTTTTTTCCTTCTAAGACCAATTTGGCCAAACGGTTTGCGTCTGCTTCATTATTATGAAAAAACCAGGATTCCGGTTGTTCCTCACCCTTGAACTCTGGATGGGATGTTATAAAACGCTCCCACATTTCCTGAACCGATGGGTCTAGAGCAACCTCTTGCTCCGTTTTGGTTTCACCTTTGCAGCTGGCCAGAATCAGAAAGGCGATTAAGATGAGGTGTTTCATGTTGTTGTTGAGTTGCTTTAAGTTTTGGAAATATATAGTTATTGTAGTGAAGATAGACAAGCTATTAAATTTAGAATTTTATATCCTGTTTGTCGCAGGTATGTTGCCAGTAGTGTTTTTATTTGGCTAATATTTCAGATATATCATAATATAACTCATTTTTACACTCGCATTTCTCTATCAAATTTGGCTCATAAAAGTTTACAAATTTTTCGACCGAAAGAATAGTTTGTGTATAGTCGAATGATATTAGTCGTCGATAAGTAATTTTATATTTGGTATTAGTTACCTGCCTGATAGGTTCCAAGTGAATAATTTCATTTCGTAATTCGATAAGTTTTCTAATCCTATAGTTATCCTGCTTAAATTTACTTTTGAATCTGATTCCTTTTATTTCAGGTAAAGCCTTATCTATTTTATGAAATAAAGAAGGTTCAAATTTCTTGCCACTTTTATCAATAAATTTGTGGTCTTCACGAATTTGACGATTGGCAAAACTCTCTACTGTTGCCTGTAAATTAATTATACAATTCGATGCTAGCTGGAAAAAATGACCAAATAGATTTGGATTTAGAGGTTTTTGTTGATGTTTTAAAGATGGTGATTTCTCTTTTAATTCCTTCCTGAAAAAAACCAAATTTCGATGAGACATTACGGCGTTTGAATAAAAAATTGTAGTTGGGTTAATTTCTGGTATGAATAGCTTGTCGTTTTCGAAAGCATAATCAAATCCATAGATTAATGAATTATCATAAGTCATTAATAAGTCATAGTTATAAAAATCTGAATGTTCTTTTGATTTTCTATATTTCTTGAATAGAACATCTACATCTTTATGGGCTTCGAAGCCTTTTCCGATATCTTTAGTGTCAAAATTTGTCTCAATTTTGGTTGTTGGTTTTAGTTTTATTTGTGTAAAATGCATTTTATTCTGGAGGTTAAGTGGTTGTTAACAAATTGTTTATGAAGATGATTTATAAGTCTAGTTTTTTTTTCTAAACGAAAAATACTAGAATTTTCTGACAGTTTCGCTACGGCAACAAATTTATCTAGGAACGAACAAAAGCCAACTAAGCTATTTGTGTAGTTAAACTATGTTTTAAGTTCCGTTTTCTTTACTGCGTTGGGACTACTTCAATGTTTTAGAGCTATAGCAACCTGTATTTTTGCGGTTTTTATTTATGATTTTGAATGGAATAAATAATTACATTTACTCAATTTTTTAACGTAAAATCTTACATGAAGAAACTAGTTCTCTTAGTTATTGTTTGTGTCTTTTATTCTTGTGGTAGTGCCAAATACGATTATTTTTTTGATACCGGAAAGGAGTTGGATTTCAGTACAGGAAAATGGATTATGAATAGAACCGTATCCAACTCAAAAAAGTTTGATAACAAATTGTATTACAACTCCGTTGAGGATTTCAAAAAAATACTGGGCGATTCATTAATTGAGATACATACGTTAAGAGCGTCAAAATTAATAGCTCCTGAAATTAAGTTCAACTTATCGGACGTAGATCTAGAGGAATTAAAGAATGCTACGGATTGTGATTACATTATTAACGTAGGGGGGAATGTAATTAGTGATGGGGCTGGCTCAATTGGCTTTGAAGGGGAGACCTCCAGTAACAGAGCTTCGGTTTCCATATCAATTTATGATTTGAATTCGGGAGAACTTATTTCTTCTTCTCAAGTGTACGGAAAAACACTCCCCAACCAAGAGCCCATTTTCCCGGATGATAAAAGCATACCTTCAATAAACCCAAGTTCACATATGATTATGCTGAACGGCGCAAGGAAACTTATACATAAATATCAAAAAAATAGGCTTGATTAGAGACCCTAGAATACGGCAGTAAGTTTAACTACTAAACGGATGATTTATAACAACATCAAACGTAATGTAATGTACTGCTATACTATTTTGATTTCTTCTTCAAATCTACTATCCTGATAATTATCATAGTTTGCAGTAATGAGGTGCTTTATTTTTGATTCAAATAAATTAGAATCTTATGATCTCACAGAACCTTCCTCTTGTTAACTATGGCAACGGCATTATTATGATCGGTGTATTTGCAGCGGTATGCGTTGCTTTAGTGGTGACCATTGTACTTTTTATGAATAGCGGTAAAAAAGAATAATCCTATCTGCCTGATTTTGTGCATTTAAGTTAATATTTTTTGCGAATAAGACATGGTTTGGGCATTTTTCTTGCAATTTTTGCAAATGTTAAGAGAATCATAATGCTTTGCGGTTGTTTTTCTAGCTTATTGGTTATCTTAGTAAGAAATGGATTACAAATCCTTAAGTTTTATAAATTAGTAATCCATAAAAACCACCAAATCTTGTTTAACCAGAAACCAAACTTATGGATGCTATATGGATATATACCACTATTGTAATCGTCATATTTAGCGTATGGTTGCTGTTCGTTATTTTAATGTACAGAAAGCTAAATAAATAAAGAATTACTGTTCTTTGGCCTCGCTCTCCAAGAGCAACACCTTCCCGGGATTTTTGCTGATATAGGACTTGATGATACTTTCGGTCTCCAAAGTATTGTTTTGGGGAATGAGAAAAGTTTCCAGTTCATGGTTTGAGCTTATGGTCTCTTCATCATTTACAAAACCATAACCCATGTAAGAGCTATTTTTAACCAAAATAAAGGCTTCTTCCTCTGTATTTCGTCCTTTTTCCTTGATTACAAAATCTTCTTTTTGCGCTCGGATATGATCAAGTGCCAATTGAACCTTTTCATTGTACGAATCCGGGTCTTCCTCCTCCCTACAGATACCATCGCACGTTTCTATTCGGTAATGGGAACAGGTTTTTACATTTTCCTGCAAATGGCAATATTTTGGGCATAGCCTAAAATGCTTGCAAATTTCTTCAATAAAAAGTCGGCAATCGGTTGGGTTATATAATGTGAGAACGGCATTGGGTGCCATTTTCAATTTGTTAAAAGCCAGATGCTTAATGCCATTTCTGTCTTCATAACTGAATATACCATATGGCTGTATTTTTCTTTTCTGCGCACGGTTAAATTCCGGGTAATGGTGTTTTATGGCTTGCGATTCCATTAAAAGTGCTACCAGTTCGCTTCCGGAGAGTTCAAAATCTAAATCTGCGGTTGCCGTACAAAGCTGAATTTCTTTGGTCTTTTTGTCGTAAAAATGACTTAGTACTCGTTTCTTAATATTAATGGCCTTGCCTACATAAATAACTTTTCCTTTACTATCCTTAAAATAGTAAATGCCAGGGGCTGTGGGTAACTTTTCAAAAGCTTCTTTTGGTAACGCAGCTGGTAAAGTTGATTCTTGCGAACGGGCGTTTAAGAAAGATTTAAAAACTTCGTCAGCGCCCTCTGCACGCAGCAGTTTTTTGAACAAAAGAGTAGTGGCATGTGCATCGCCACGGGCGCGGTGCCTATCCCTTAAGGGTATGTCTAAAGATGAGCATAACTTGCCCAAACTATAGGAATGGTAACCGGGTAACAGTTTACGTGATAACCGAACGGTACATAGTTTTTTGCGAATAAAATCACGCCCTAAAAGCTTCAGTTCGTTTTTGATTACGTTATAGTCAAAATTGACGCTGTGGGCAACAAAAATGGTGCCTTCCGTAATCTTTAGAATATCATCTACAATTTCATCTAGGGTAGGGGCATCACGAACCATATCATTATCAATACCCGTTAATCGTGTAATGAAATAAGGAATTTCGGCTTGCGGGTTTACCAAAGAAGTAAACTCGTCTACAATCTCATAACCGTCATATATGAATATAGAAATTTCGGTAATCTTGTTACCCTTAATGCCGTTTCCGGTGGTTTCTATGTCTACTATACTGTACAAATATGGAGGTGGAATTGGAGTGTAAAATTACGTAAACTTCCGTAGGCATTAAAAAGTTTAACGTTATGGGAGAAATAGAGCGTATTTCAAAGGAATATCGACTTAAAAAATTAATCCTTTTTGGGTTAACCTATCGTTTTATAAAGAACAAGTGCAACCCGTTTTACAGTTATTTTTACCAAAACTACGCACATGCCGATTATAGGACATATTATTAAAGGATTTATTGAGGTTAGGGATAAACTATCAGGTGAAAAAAATCCGATAGAAGAACAAGAATCAGTACTGCAAGAATTGCTGGAAAAGGCAAAGGATACCGCTTTTGGAAAGCATTATAAATTTGAGACTATTCTAGAATCTGATAGTCTTGCCGATGCTTTTACAAAGTTCGTTCCTTATTTTGATTATAATCGTATTGATAAAGAGTGGTGGCAAAAACTACATGAGGGCGAAGAAGATGTTACATGGCCGGGCACACCGGATTATTTTGCGTTAAGCTCTGGTACTACGGGAAAGACGAGCAAAAGAATTCCTGTAACAGATGATATGGTCGCAGCCATTAGAAAAACGGGCGTAGAGCAGGTTTTTGCTTTAAGTAATTTTGATTTGCCTCCGGATTTCTTTGAGCTTGGTATTTTAATGTTAGGTAGTTCTACGGATTTAAACAAAGTGGAAGGTCACGAAGAAGGGGAGATAAGCGGTATTAGCGCCAGTAACATTCCTACGTGGTTCCGTGGCTATTATAAGCCTGGAGAGGAAATTTCAGAAATTGATGATTGGGACGAACGTGTGCAAAAAATAGCAGAGGAAGCTCCCAATTGGGATATTGGTGCGTTAAGCGGAATCCCTTCTTGGATGGAATTGATGTTGCAGAAAGTAATTGATTACCACGGATTAAATAATATACACGAGATTTGGCCCAACCTACAAGTATATACTTCGGGGGGTGTCGCTTTTGGACCCTATGAGAAGAGTTTTAATGCTCTTTTAGGGAAGCCTATTACAGTTATAGATACCTACTTGGCTTCTGAGGGGTTTATGGCATTTCAAGCTAGACCCGAAACAGATGCTATGCAGCTTTCTACGGATGCCGGTATTTATTTTGAATTCGTGCCTTTTGAACCACAATACATACAACCAGACGGTTCATTAAGTGATGATGCGCCGGCCTTAAAATTGTCCGAAGTAAAAGAAGGTCAAGATTATGTGCTCATTATAAGTACCGTTTCAGGTGCTTGGCGTTACCTTATTGGTGATACCATAGAATTTACGGATGTAAAGCGTGCGGAAATTAAAATAACCGGTAGAACCAAGTTCTTTTTAAACACGGTAGGTTCTCAACTTTCGGTAAATAAATTGGATGATGGCGTACAAGAATTAGAAGAAAAATTCGGAATACGCATTCCTGAATATACACTGTGTGCACATCGCATTGATGGTGAATTCTACCATTGCTGGTACTTGGGTACGGAAGACAAAACAGATGATGAAGCGCTGGCCAACGCTTTGGACGAATCACTAAAAAAGGCGAATAAGAATTATAAAGTAGCACGTTCAAAAGCCCTTAAAGGGGTAAAAGTTGTTTCAGTACAACCATCGGTTTTTCATGATTGGAACGGAAGGAACAAAAAGAAAGGCGGACAGGTAAAAATGGAGCGTGTAATGGGTGAGGAAAAGTTTGAAGAGTGGGAAGCTTTTGTAAAAGAGTTGTAGGTAAGGCTAATTGATCTAGCCGCTTACTCGCTTTTTTCGGCGGTTTCAAGTTCTTCTACGATGCTCATAATTTCCTCAGGAGATAGGTAATATCTACGTATACGTTCTTTATACTTTTCATCTATTTCTGCATGGTCTAGTATAAAACGCTTGGTCTGTAAGATATAATCGTGCATGCCATGTGCTACGGCATAGGTATCGGCAGCCCGTTCCGCTTCTTTAATATATGAGCCAGAAAATGTGTATTTGATTCCAAACCAAATTAGATTTAAGTTGCTACGATCGCGGTAGTCCATGACATGACCTAGTTCATGACCTAACCAACCTACCATAATATCTTTGGGCACATCTTTGGTTAAAAATTCCTTTCCCGAAATTTTTATTTTCTCACTTATCAAAATAACATACGAGCGTTTCTTTTTACTTTTTAAAAGACTATTGAATTTAGGTTGTGCCCGCATGGTAGACTGGCTGATGTTCTTTATAATTTTGAAAGTAATTGGTGTGTCTTTTAGTTCCGGATAGAACGCTAATGCCGCTTCCACTTCATTACGAATAGATTCAGGAGCAATATGTTGGGCATTTAATTGAACAAAGGCCATAAAAAATAGAATGAGTTTAAAATAAGTTGAACTAACGGGCATTCCTTTTGTTTTAGGGGTTACACGTATGTATTTGTAATAGCTCTGGTAATATATAAAACGGTTGGTAACTTAAAAATTGATAATGCTAACCGGTTAATTATATATCTAAAAACACACTCATTTTAAGGTTTAAAGAGGCAATTTTAAGTTCCTAAGTATATCTGAACATTATTTTAAGCAAATATAAAAATGCAAGTACCCCGAACAGCAAAAATCATATTCCGGATTCTTTCCGTTTTCTTGGTCCTTATGGCACTCATAGTTCTAGGGGCTCAGTTAATGGCAAAAAAGTCTATTGCTAATTATTTGGATACAAAATTACCGCCCCATATTCAACTAGACTATAAAGATGTTGATGTAAACGTACTTAATGGTACAGCTATATTAGAGGCTATTGATTTGAAAATTGGTGTTCAAGATAGTATTCATCAAAGTGCTGTGGCAAAAATTGGGGCTATAGAGATTATTGGGTTGGGGTATTGGCATTTTCTTTTTAATAATAAAATAAGTGTAAAAAATCTAAATGTAGAACGGCCGGTTCTGATTCATTATTCAAAGGAAAACAATAGTGATAGTTCTAACACAAAAAACAACCATATAGCACTTTTAAAAATGATTCATATTGATAGGATTAATGTGATAGATGGAAAAGTAACATTGCTTAAAAATAAAAAAGATAGCCTGGTAATGCAGTTGGATTCTGTAAATGTTGAGATTGATGATGTTACGACCAATGCTGAAATTATCAATTCAAAAATTCCAGTGAAATATGGATCTTTTGAGTTTGGTAGTACTTCTTTTTATGCAAATTTAGGACCTTATGAAGAGATAAATGTAGCCAAGATTAGGGTAGAAGAAGGAAATCTCTCAATTACGGATTTACAGTTGAAATCAAAATATAACAAAACAAAACTCTCATGGCATTTACCTAAAGAGCATGATTATATAGATTTGAAAATACCGGAACTGAGTTTTAAGAGTATAGCTTTTGGATATGATAAGGACCAATTTTGGGTAGGCACAGGAAGTGGAGAATTAAACGAACCCAATTTAGAAATATACAGGGATAAATTGCTCCCAGATGATACGGACAGAAAGAAACTATATAGCGAGGCCATCCGCAAACTTCCCATACAATTAGACATTCCTGAAATAAAAATAAACAAAGGTTTTATTGCCTATAGCGAGCGGGTAAATAGAGAAACTACACCTGGGGAAATCATTTTTGGAGAGGTGAACGCCAAAATTTTCCATATTCAAAATGTACCTGAAAAGAAAGAAAAAACACGTGTAGAAGCAAAAGCGCTCCTCATGAATGATGCTCCAATAACTTTAAACTGGTCTTTTGATGCCAAAGATAAATCAGATGCTTTTGTGGCATCAGGAACGGTAAAGGGTTTTGACTCCAAACATATTAATCCTTTTTTAGAGTCCAATTTACGAGTGCGGGCAAAGGGCGAAATTCAAGAGCTTTATTTTACAATAAGTGGTGATGCTTTCTCCTCATCTGGGGATATGAAAATGAAGTATGAAGATTTTAAATTTTCGATCTTAAAAAAAGACCGGTTACGCATAAACAAACTACTAACCGTAATAGGAAGCATATTTGTAAATGACGGTTCTAAAACAGATGAAAACGGATACCGCTATGGAGGTATTAAAGCAGAAAGAAACCCAACAAAATCATTCTTTAATTACCTCTGGATAAACGTAAGTGATGGCTTAACATCTACTATTATAGGTAATGGTAAAAATGAAAAGAGAAAAAAATAATTTTTTAGAGGTAATCGAAATTACAGGGAACCAGTAGTTTAAGGGTAGTATTATATGAACTAAAACATATTAAAATGGGAGTTATATCAAAAGACAAGAAAAAAATAACCTTATACTACAATTCTGAAAATACAATTGGTAAGCAAACGTATGCATACGTTGAATCTGCAGATGAGGATATATTAACAATAGACATATCAAAAACAAAGGTAACGGGTACGCAATGGGCAGAAATAGCACATAGTATGAACCAACCCGTAGGAAATCTTGTAAATCAAGACCACCCAGATTTCAAGGAAATTTATGGTGATAAGAAAATAGACTTGGACGAGCATGATTGGTTACGGGTCTTAGAAAAGTCACCGTCAACACTAGCGTACCCAGTAGTCATTAAAGGAGACCAATTCATTCCTATTCAAAATCCGTCTGATTTTGTGAAGTTTATGGATGATGATAGTGCGAAAATTGAGAAACCATATAAATAATTTTTGCGGTCAATAACAGAATGTTTTGCATTAAAACTGAACGATATTAAGAACTAAATTTAAGTAAAATTTAAAGGAAGTTAAACCTAAAAATATAGAAAATGAATCAAGAACAATTAGAAGGTAAGTGGAACCAAGTAAAAGGTAAACTTAAACAGAAATATGGAAATTTAACCGACGACGATGTTACGTATTCAGAGGGTAAATTTGACGAAATGTTGGGTAGGGTACAAGAAAAAGTTGGTAAAGGAAAAGAAGAATTGAAAGAGGAAATTGCAAATTGGTAATATTAGTTTAATACCAATCTAAACAGAAAGGCCAGAGTATGAATACTCGGGCCTTTTATTTTTTACTCAATAATCAAGATTTTAATGCTTCGTGGCTTGTCTTGAAACGTTAAAATTATTTCCTTTTGAATGCCTCATGGACTTGCTCCGAGGTAGGTTACTTACCGATGATAATTTTTATCTGGTACATCTTTAAAGAAGGTGGCTGTTTCAGTATCAGCAGAGGGCCCGTAGGCCATAAGAAAGGTTCCTTTTGCCCCGTCGTTGGTTTCTAAAATGTATAAAATTGAAAGATCGTCTGGATTACTCATTCCTTCATACCTGATTTCTTTTAGTATGGTAAGGTCTTTAGGTTTATACTTTTTACTTGTTTCCAGATTAATTAAAACACCGCTCTCATATCTAAATCGATCGGTGTATCCTTCTTTTTCAAATTTATCTATGGCATCTTTTTCGTGCCTGGTGTATGCGTTTTCCATAATCGTATGTATTTAGTATGAAACAAAAAAAGGACGGACAAAATGCCATCCTTTATTGACTATAAATTTATATGATGACTTTAGATTTTCTTACGTCCCATAATCAAACTGATTATAAAAAGAACGATGAAAATAAAGAATAAGATTTTTGCGATACTAGCTGCTCCAGCTGCAATACCTCCAAATCCGAAGACTCCTGCAATAATTGCTAATATGATAAATATAACTGTCCAACGTAACATAGTTTTTGGTTTTTAGGATTAATATTTTAGTGTAATTCACAAGATGCATAACTCCTATCTTATTATCCAAATATCCTGAAATCAAGGAGATTACATTGACTGCATTGAGTTTAAAAATGCCGTGAAAGAAGATCCGTTGTGGTTACATGGGAATAGAGCTAAAGAGAAGAAATGTAGTTTGGAAAGTGGACCAATTATTTAAAAGAAGCCTAGATGCCAACTGCATACCTTAAAATTAGAAAACCCTAACACTATAGTTCCGAAGAAAAGGAGTGTTAGGGTAAATTTGTTTTGTCCAATACTATCTAAAGGACATTATTGTTAACTTGAGGCTATACCTTTCCGGCTAAAATTTTGTTGAAATCATATTGTTCCGGATCAGGAAAATAGGCTTTGGCCGCTTCATAATCTGCTTCTTCAATGTAATGCATATTCTGAAAACAAAGCTGAGCGAATTCTGAATTTATGTTAACTAGACGAGGAGCTATTTTGCCATCTTCGCCCTGTAAATCTTCCAAAAATAATGGGGTTACTTCGCCACGAGAATTGGCCGTAACAATACAGCCGCTAATACCTTGGTCATATAATTTTTTAACGCCAAGACCCAATAGTGTGCAGAGCGTTAAGTCAAAACCTATAGGCCTGCAGCATCTAAGTTCATAACCCAATTCTACAGGTCTACTTTTAATATGAAGGCCCAATTCTTTTAATTTAGCTTGAACAAGCATATTGAAAATGTGAGATTTACTCACATTACCTAATTCTGGGTGGCCATGTGCATCATAGGTAAAATTAATACCACATTGGTTTAGCTCGCTATCTGGCATAATATGAAAAACACCTTCACTAACTAGTGCCACACCATAATTAATATTTTTTATTTTTCTTTTTACGATGGATGAAATAATTAACCGTACAACTTTATCAAAAGTAATAGCTGTATTGTTGAACATTTCAGGAATGACCATCATAGGAAAATGACAACTGGTGGCAATACCAAATGCCAAATGACCGGCAGAACGGCCCATAGTAGACATTACAAACCAGTTTTGACTGGTACGTGCGTCTTCATAGGTAGTGTTGCCAATACGAACACCCTCATCCTTTGCAGAATGAAATCCAAAAGTGGGATTTCGGTCGGGGAGGGGTAAATCGTTATCTATAGTTTTTGGAACATGAATATTTGAAATAGAGATGTTCTCTTTAGACAAATATCCTGTAATTCTATTGGCCGTAGAGGCGGTGTCATCACCGCCAATACTAACCAATAGTTTTACATTATTATCAGAAAAAAGCTTCGTGTTTATTTTTTCATCGCTAGGCTTAAATCTACTCATAATAAGCGTAGATCCACCGCGACTAAAAATACGATCAGCATGGGGGAAGTTGAATTCCTTAATTTGTGGCTTATCGGAAAAAATACCTTTAAAACCTTCATGAAGGCCAAGTACCCGATACCCGTCTTTAAGAAAAATCTTGGCTACTGTACTAATAACAGCATTTATGCCTGGTGCCGGACCACCACCACAAATAATCAATATTGATTTTTTCGAAGCCATTTTATTTAGTTTTGGAAATTAACGAGCTACTCTTCCTGAAGCGTCACCACCCATTAGTTTTTCTACTTCGCTAACTGTTGCTAAGTTGGCATCACCTTTAATAGTGTGCTTTAAACAAGATGCAGCTACAGCAAAATCTAATGCGTTTTGGTCATCTTCTGGGTATTTTAATAATCCGTAGATTAATCCGCCCATAAAAGAATCACCACCACCAACGCGATCCACGATATCGGTAATTTGATATTGACGCGTTTCGTACATTTTGGAGCCATCCCATAATACACCGGCCCAAGTGTTGTGCGATGCAGAAATAGAACCTCTTAGGGTTGTAATTACTTTTTTAGCTTTAGGGAATTTCTTCATCATCTGCTTACATACAGATAAGAAAGCTTCCGCTTTAACATCAGCACCATCTTTATGAACATCCAAACCTTCTGGGTGAATACCAAAATGCTTTTCTGCGTCTTCTTCGTTACCAAGAATAATATCACAGTATGAAGTCAATTCTGTCATGATAGCTTCTCTATCTCCACCATAATTCCAAAGCTTAGCTCTGTAATTTAAATCGGTAGAAATGGTAATACCTTTATCACTTGCAGCTTTAACAGCTTCTAAACAAACGTCTGCAGCACCTTGTGAGATAGCTGGTGTAATACCTGTCCAGTGAAACCATTCAACACCTTCAAAAACAGCATCCCAGTCAATCATCCCAGATTCTATTTCCGAAATAGCAGAATGAGCACGGTCATAAACAACCTTAGATCCACGAGAAACAGCACCTGTTTCAAGAAAATAGATACCTAGACGGTCACCGCCATAAACTATCTTGTCTGTTCCTACGCCTCTTTTGCGCATTTCCATAAGGGCACACTCGCCAATATCATTCTTTGGTAATCGGGTTACAAAATCTACAGGAACTCCATAATTTGCCAAGGATACAGCTACGTTGGACTCACCTCCACCGTAAACAACATCAAAGCTATTAGCTTGTGAAAATCTTAAAAATCCTGCTGGTGCTAAACGCAACATTATCTCTCCAAAGGTTACTACTTTTTTCATTTTGAAATGGTGTTATTTTAAATTGAACTTTTAATTTGCTTAATCGATTAACCTAGTTTTTAAAAATAAATCAAAACGGGTGAGTTTTGATTGAAGGTTTTAAATATCTATATTTGCTTAATCGATTAAACAAATATAAAATAATTTGGCGAATAAAAAAAAAACTACCCTAAAAGATATAGCAAATATCTTGAAAATTTCTACCGCGGCGGTTTCTAAAGCCTTACAGGATGATTCTAGAATTAGTGCAAAAACAAAGGATGCCGTTAAGAAAGTAGCCAAAGAATTAAATTATCAGCCCAATCATCTGGCAAGTGCATTACGCAAGGGGAAAAGCAATTTAGTGGGGGTGATCGTACCTAGAACAAATAGCAATTTTTTTTCTTCCGTAGTTCAGAGCATGGAAGAGGTTTTGAATAAAGACGGCTATAATATTATAATTACACAATCTAATGAGTCATACAAAAAGGAATGTGATAGTATAGATAGTTTATTGTTTACGCAAGTAGATGGTATTATTGCTTCTATGGCCAATGAAACGGTTGACTTGAATTATTACGAAAAGATTAAATCACGAGGAATACCCTTAATATTATTTGACCGGGGAGAGAATGATTTAAATGTAGATTATATTGGTATTGACGATTATGCCAGTAGCCATATGATTGTTGAACACTTGGTTGAACAAGGCTGTGAAAGAATAGCACATATAGGAGGGTATCAACGTACCAGAATATTCAATAATAGAATAAGAGGGTATAAGGATGCCATTAAAAAACATGGTTTGCCGTTGGATGCTGAACTTTTATTGGAAGGTAGCCTTACGCAGGAAGATGGTCGTTTAAAGATGGAACAGCTACTTACGTTGGAAAATAGGCCTGATGCCGTTTATATTGCTGGTGATTATGCTGCCCTTGGTGCATTACAAGTTTTGAAAGAACACAAGATAGATGTTCCAAAGGAAATAGCTTTGGTAGGTTTTGGCAATGAGCCTTTTACTGCAATGGTCTCTCCACCAATTTCTAGTGTTGAACAACATAGCACACAAATAGGTAAACTTGCGGCGCAAACATTTTTAGAGCATATGAAAGCATCCGAAGTAAAACAGACTTTGAATAAAAAAATTCTAGGTGCAGAATTGATTGTAAGGGATTCTTCAAATAAAAAGAGCCTTTCTTAATTAAAAGAAAGGCTCTTTTTGAATACAAATAGTTGTTTAGATACCTAAAGCTTGACCTCCACCAATTTGGATAGTTTCGGCTGTAATGAATTTTGCATCTCCGCTAGCCAAGAAAGATACAACACCAGCTACATCTTCTGGTTGCCCTAATCTACCTAACATAATACTGTTTGCCCATGAAGCAAAAACTTCTGGTTTAGTCGCTTTTATCTGTGCGTGAAAAGGCGTGTCTATTGTTCCTGGAGACACAGCATTTACTCTAATACCATATTCTGCTAAATCTTTAGCTAAAGCTTTAGTAATGGTATGAACACCAGCTTTAGAAGTTCCGTAGATTCCTGCTCCTGGTCCACCAGCGGTCCATGCTGCGTTAGAGGTATAGTTTATTATAGAGGCGTCCTGTCCTTTTTTTAGGAAAGGGATTGCCGCTCTTGAAGCAAAAAATGTTGAGTCAAGATTTAATGCCATTACAGATCTGTAAAATTCTGTAGTCATTTCTTCAAATCTAGATCTTCCGCCAAGACCACCTGCATTATTCACAAGGGTGTCTATTTTTCCGTATTTCTCCCCAATTGCTGTAATGTTTTTAGTTACCGCTTCTTCATTGGTTACGTCAAAACCAAAATATTCAGCATCAATGCCTTCTGCAGAAAGTTCTTTAACTCTTTCAGCACCGGCATTATCATCTATACCGTTTAAAACAACTGTATATCCGTCCTGTCCTAATCTCTTTGCAACGGCAAATCCAATTCCACCTGTTGCTCCTGTTATTACTGCTACTTTTCCTTTCATCTTTCTGTTAGTTACTGTTTATTATTATTTTGTTTTAATTTTTACTTTTAAGCGGTTCAATTTTTGGACATAATATCCAAACACTCGCCATGGTAATTATGGCTAATGCGGCGCCAATTACAAATGCTGGCGTATAGTTGCCTCCAGATGTAAGCCAAGGTACCAATGCCGTTAACCCAAAAGCTCCTAACTTAGCTGCCATTCCTGCAAAACCGGAAAGTGTGCCAACTGTTTTCCCTCCAAATAAATCACTAGGTAAGGTCTGAACATTTCCGATAGCAGTTTGAAAACCAAATAAGATAACCGCCATGTATATTACGGCTGTTTCTGGTCCTCCTGGATCTGCCATCAACAGTAAGAATGGTAACATAATTACACATCCTAGTGTGATTATAAATTTTCGTGTTCTGTTAACTGTCCACCCTGCTTTAATACGGTTTTGAGCTAATAGCCCTCCAAACCAAGCTCCTATCATGGCACCTACATAAGGAACCCAAGCATAGAACCCAATTGATTTTACGTCCATGCCGTATACTTCGTTCAGGTAAATAGGTATCCAAAAAATGAATAGCCACCAAATAGGGTCAAGGGCAGCAGATGCCAGAATGACTCCCCAACTTTCTTTATGCTTTAACATCTTTCCAGTTTCCGGGTTGTAGCCATCATCTGGTTCTCCATCCTGATCTTCGTCTTGGTTCTTTTGTCCCGTTAAGATGTACTCACGTTCCTCATCTGTTATCCAGGGGTGTTTTTTTGGAGGTGACTTTACTAAAATCCACCATGGTATGAGCCATAACAATCCTGTTACACCTACTAATATGAAAATCCAGTTCCAGCTGAAATAAACGGATAATAGTCCAATTGTGGGAAAGGCAACAATACCTCCAATTGCTGCACCAGAATTAAACAAACCTTGGGCAAAAGCTCTTTCCTTAGTAGGAAACCATTCCGCATTTGCTTTGGCGGCTCCTGGCCAGTTACCGGCTTCCGAGACTCCCAATAGAGAACGGAAAATACTTAAAGTAACTATTCCTCTGGCAAAAGCATGTAATGCCGTTGCAATAGACCAAAAACCTATGGACAGCGTAAACCCTATTCTTGTTCCAAGCTTATCGAATATTTTACCAAAAATTGCTTGACCAAATGCATAGGAAAATATGAATAGCGTAGAAATAAACGCATAAATTGCTTTTCGTTCATCAGCTGTCTTATCCGGATATAAATCCTCAGCGATGTCCGGCCATAGAACAGGCAGCGCTTGTCTATCAATATAATTGATAACGGTGGCCAAAGCAATTAAAGCTATAACCCACCATCTTAAACCTTTGAGTTTCATATTTGTTCGTTTAAATGGTTCGTTGTATTTGGGCATGGAAATGACTGGCCCTATTTTTTATAAATAGGAGATAGGCCGTTCTAAATGCCTGTATTTAAATTATTTAAATACTTTTTTGTAAAATAGGGTATGCTATGCCTGGCTCTAGCCGTGGGCTTTCATTGGATAAGTTTTTTTAGTATTAGTTTTTTTCCCTTCAGTATGTATTAGTAGGACAAATCGTGCACTTTTATCCTTTCTTTACTTTAATATTTCGGTCTTCGCCGTAGATGTAATCGTACAATTTGCTAAAGTGTAATTTCATTTTTTCTTTGGCTAATTGTGGATCTTGGTTTAAAATGGCCAAATAAATATCTTCATGCTTTTTTACTTCAGATAAGGCTACATCTCCATCACAAACGGGATCTTCATCATAGGCAACTATAATCTCCGGTGTTATGAGTAACATGAGTGTGTTCATGGTACTGTTTTTACTCGCAGCTGCAATTGCTAAATGAAAAAGCAAATCTTCTTCTAGACAATCTTCACCAGAAATCATCTTAATTCTATAGGCATCAAAAGCAGATTTTATACGTTCCAAATCTTTATCGGTCCTTCTAAGTGCCGCTAACTTTACCGTTTTTAATTCTAATAAAATTCGCGTTTCTACCAGTGATTTAAAATCTTGATCTTCTAAACTTAGAATATCGTCTATCATACCTTTCATGGCAATTTGGCCAATGTTGGCAATGAAAGTTCCACTTTGAGGTTTGGAATTTAATATCCCGTAAAACTCAAGTTTTTGGATGGCTTCACGTACACTACTTCTACTAACCTCAAATTTCTCGGATAGTACCCGCTCTGCAGGTAATTTGTCTCCTGGTTCAAGATTTTTATAATCAATAAGATCACGGATCTTTGAAATGATTTCATTTTGAATTTCTCTATTATCGTGTTTTGTCAGTATTTCTAACTTCATAGGGGATAGTATGTTGAAAATTGGTTAACCAGATTGGTTTGTTAAAATTAAACAAAAAAAATGTACTAAAAAAGTATTTTTCAACTTTAAAAAAACTCCATTTTAACAGGGGTCTAGCGATTTTTAAAATTTTACCGACTCGTGGTGAGCGAGTCGGTAAAACTACTCTCAATCTAACTCAAAACAACATTCTTAATATCATTAATTCTTTAATTAAAGAGACTATTTATTAGTAACCTGGATTCTATATTAATCTGGGTTTTCTTTTTAGCTCATCTTCTGGTAAAGGCAATAAATAGTCACCCTTGGTAAAGAATGGTATTTCACTTTACTACTAAGGCATGTTACTCATTAGTATCCCTTATTTTTTTTGTATTTTTGTAATGAGCGTGTATGGTAAAATGTACATGTTCTTAGTATTACTTCCCTTCAGAAAGAAGTAATTTTAGTTGAAAGGATGGGCGTGCACCCATCCTTTTTTTATTTGAGTGTTTTTATATTTTCATATAGAACATTGCTTTATGATTATAAATCCGAAATCCTTAAATAATTGGTTTTCCATACTGGTTAACCAAATTGGTTTACCAAATATATGTGATTCCTTTGTCAAATAAAAATTAATAATGAAAAATTTAATGGAGTCTATCATACAACTACCATTCTAAAGAGGTTTGAGGTGTTAAATTGCTGGATGGCAATGGAGAATTCTGGGTTTGAGGGGCAAATGGTTATTTATGATGTTATGGTGGTCTATTGGAGTTAAAGAATGTGATTAAATACTGTACATACTACTATAAATAGGAGCTTATGCTTTAGTAAAATGAAGGAGTCACTTGTTTTTTTAATTAGAGATAAGTGGCTGTCCTTTTGTTAATACAAGTTTTAGACGTACGATAAATAGATAGTTTTAAATGATGTTGATGCACATGAATAGGAGCAACCTTCGGCTGCAATGCTATACCCTAACATCTTAACAGAAAGCAAGACTATTTTATTCCAATTGCGAGGTTCCTATTTTTTTACTGGGATAATTTCAAGGAAAATGACGCCTTTGCTACAAAGGTTTCCTCTTTTCTTTTGAGATAGACAAAGTTCGGTTTAAAGTGTTTCATTTTAGAAATAATCAATGAGAGCAATAACTCCGTTGTATGAGATAACACAAGAGAAGAACAATGCCGCAAACAAACCAATATTTAGAGGAAGTTTTGCTTTATGTGTTTTCATGAGTTTAGCATTATTGATGAGCAGGATAATACCGAGTATTACTAGTGGAAGAACAAAAACATTAAAAACCTGCGATACAATTTGCATCTCTATTGGGTTAGCACCAAAAACAGGAACAATCAAGGCAAACAAACAAGCTATAGCTGTTATGACCTTAAACTGCTTAGAACTTGTATCCAGTTCCCCGGACTGATAATCTGCCAAGAGTATAGGCGCAATGAGTAAACATGGAAATATAGAAGATAATCCTGCACTTAAAGTTCCAAAGAAGAAAAGTGTAAGTGCAAATTTTCCAGCAACAGGTTCTAGCGTATTAACCATATCCAAAACTTTTGTTACGGGCTGGCCTTCGTGAAACAAAGCTCCACAGGCTACCGCCATGACCGAAGCACTAATTACAAAAACAAGGGAGGCGGCTATGATAGCATCTTTCTTCTGTTGTTTTAAGTTTTTTATAGTCCATCCTTTTCCTTTTACAAAAAGTGGACGTGAAAGAAAAGTTGCGGAAGCCATGGTCGTGCCCACAAAAGCTGCTACCATCATATTCCCACCTTCAACCTTTGGAACAGAGGGGATGAGACCTTTTGCTATTTCTATAGGTAGAGGGAAAACCATAAAGAGAGAAATAAAGAAAGAAAGTCCCATTATGGTTACGAAAATCACTAATATTTTTTCAAAGAAAACATATTTTCCTATTAACAAAAAACGGTACATAATAGCAATGACTGCAATTGCAATGATCAGAACTAATTCATATTGGTGATCCGCTAATGACGGAAAGTAAATCAAAAATATTTCAAAAATGATATTGGCAGAGATGCCTAGGATGCCCATAAGTGAGTTCCATTGGCCAAAAGAAACCCCTAGTATTATTAAAATGGCAATGGGTTTGCCCCATTTTATATGTTTTTTAAACGCATATAGTGCTGTCTCGCCAGTTACTAAACCATAGTTGCCATAGGCGTACATTAGCATGCCTGAAAAAATACAACTTAAAACCAAGACCCATAGTAATTGCATGCCATAGGTGCTACCTGCAACAATCATAGAAGTTACACTGCCGGTACCAATAGTGTAACCAATAGCAAAAATACCAGGGCCAAAAGCAAGTACAATAGCTAGAATTTTTTTTATGAACGATGATTTAGTTGCTGGGTTTTCCATTGTTTACTTTTTTTGATAATGTAATTGACTTATGATTTGGCAATTTCACCTGGTGACATTTTTGTTTGCTAGCAATGTATTAGTATAGTATCTTAAGTTTTTGCTGTTCTTCAACTTTAATTTTTCCGGAATTTATTAGGGTGTTGTTTTGGTGATTATTGTTCTTTTCTCCCCACAATAAAGCAACAAGTTCTACAGGATTATTTTCAAAGGAGTTGTCTTGGATAGTCACATTGATAATTCCGCTAGTTTTAATCAAAATATTGCTGTTTTCGCCCTGCCCACTATTGGTGAAGGAGCTATTTGTGACGGATAAAGACCCTCCTATAGTTGATTCGTCATAACCACCTCTATAAAAATTAACGACATTATTTTGTATATTTTCAAAAAAGCAATGGTCAAAAGAGACCATTTCGGCATTATAATCACCTTTGTCCTCAGCCGCTAATTCAATACCGTTTTTACAGTTTTTAATTGTTGTTTTTTTGAAGTTGATGGTGTCTGCAAAAGACCCTTTGTAAGCCTTTAGGACATAGTCAAAATTCTCAACCACACAATTTTCAATATACAAGTTATAAGCCGAAGCCATATTTTTCTTTAAAGGGGCAAAGGCGTATTTGTTTTTTTTACCTTGTAATATGAGGTTTTGTAATTTGATTATTCCTTTAGGGTGCATTTTAAATGCTACGGAATCTTTTTTACTTGTAAATATAAGAGTGGTTTTGCTGGAACGATTTGCCGGCCGAAGTGTAATTTCCTTATCTATTTTAAGTGAATTTGGGAGAGCATATAAGGTATCTTTTAACTCAATGATATCTCCTGAAACGGCTTCACTAATTTTTTTGGTAAGTTCGCCAGCCGTAGCTGTGGCAGTATGAATTTTTGACTCAACATCATTTTTTTTAGTAGAAAACCACTTTGGGCCGTATTTCTTCTTGTCAATGGTAAATTTTTCAACTGTTGCGGTTTGGTTAATTGCGCCAATGCTATTCTTTTCCGTTCTTGATGCACCAAATATATCGTGGTTAATTTTAGCAAAATCGTAGCCAGTATAAACAGTATCCAAAATTTGGTTTTTAGAAATAGCTGGTGCATATAACCAATCGTTAATCTTTTTCATTTTTATAGTACCATTCTGCAAAACATCATAATCAGAATAATCTTCACTAGCATTATTTATGATGTTATTCTTAAATAGAATTCCTTCCATGGTGCTATGGTTTATTACGGGAGTTTTATCTACCTGGGTATTATATATGATGTTATTGGCTACAATAGTTCGTATAGGTGGCGCCGAACGAATTTCACTAGCCGGAAGTACATCTGCACTTTCAAGGTTTTGGCCAACACCTATTTGCCATGGAGATTTGCAATCTACCCAAGTGTTATAGGCTACAACAACATCACTTACCTGAAGGTAACGGTTCAAAGGGGTCATAGGAATTCCGTTCATGATGGCAAGTGGACTCCGGAATTGTGATCCTTTTATTTTATAAAAATAATTATTGGTAATCCAGTGTCCTGTGTTCACAACTCTGATGCCTCCATAAAAATCTGAATCATCACCGCCAATAAAAATGTTACGATCAACGGTGGCATAGCTTCCATGTCTAAGGACTAGTGAGCCTTCACATTTGTAAAATATATTGTTTTTGAAGGTGTTAAAGTTGGTTTTATCGGATATAATTTCAACCTCGCCATTGCAAGCTTCAAAGTAATTATTGGAAATGTTGGCAAAACTAGGAGAGACTCGTGTTTTGCTGTCTCCAACTCGTATCGTTTCAGCTCTTGGACCACCTTTTCTAGGGCGCGGACCAAAATAATTATGTACAATCTGATGGTAGTTGTTAATATGTTCATTACCAGTAAAAAAGATTCTTAAAGTTTCTCCATCATTTGATTTTCCTGAAATATAACAGTGGTCCAGTTGATTGTGTTTACCGTAAAATTCAATCCAACGGTCATTGACCAATCTATTTGGTTTGGTAAAATCTTCAATAACGGTATTTGTGACCCTGCAGTTGTAGGCAATACTATCCTCGCTAATCATATACCGAATAATGGAACTTTTAGGAGAATAGCCATTTCTAAAGTATAGGCCGTCAACTATTAGGTGTTCGCCTCCAAGATGAAGATAAGATTGTCCCTCTATAAAGACCTTGCCCGGCGTTTCTGCACGTAAGTTAATGGGGTTTTCTTTAGTACCTGTTCCAAAAAAGATGATTTGGGTATCTTTCCAAGTCCCATTTGCCATTACAATTTCATCTCCAGGTACTGCTTCTTCAATTGCTTTGTTTAATTCTGGAATATCGTTTACATGTAGTGTTTTTCCATTTGAATTCTCACCACAGGAAAGCAGAAGAAAAATGGCGACAATGAGTAATAGATTAGCTTTCATTATGTGGTTTTTCAATTGGGATATAACTGACCAACAAAATAGTTTCGACCTTTAAATTCTAAATTTATTTTCCAATACTCAATGTTCTCTACCCTCTTATTCTTTGGGAATCTTAATTTTTCTGTCTTCTCCGTAGATGTAATCGTATAATTTACTAAAGTGTAATTTCATCTTTTCTTTGGCTAATTTTGGGTTTTGGTCCCGTATGGCCATATAGATATCTTCATGCTTTTTAACTTCTGATAAGGCCACATCACCCTCGCAAACACGGTCTATATCATACGCTACTATAATCTCTGGGGTTATTAGTAACATGAGTGTATTCATAGTACTGTTCTTACTTGCAGAAGCTACGGCCAAATGAAAAAGTAAGTCTTCTTCTAGACAATCTTTACCGGAAATCATCTTGTTTTTGTATGCATCCAAAGCATGTTTAATGCGTTCTAAATCTTCATCAGTTCTTCTTATAGCCGCTAATTTCACCATTTTCAGTTCCAGTAAAATGCGAGTTTCAACTAATGAGATAAAATCTTGTTTTTTTAAACTGGTAATGTCGTCAATCATACCGTTCATAGCAATTTGACCAATTTCTGCAATGAAAGTTCCACTCTGTGGTTTTGAATTTAGTATACCATAAAACTCAAGTTTTTGAATGGCTTCGCGTACACTGGTTCTACTGACATCAAATTTCTCGGATAATACTCTTTCGGCAGGTAACTTGTCACCAGGTTCAAGGTTTTTATAGTTGATGAGGTCACGAATCTGTAAAATAATCCCGTTTTGGATTTCTCTATTTTCGTCTTTTGTCAGTATTTCTAATTTCATAACGGGTGTGCAGTTCAAAAAAATGGTTAATCAGATTGGTTTACTATAACAGTAAAAAAACTATCAAAAATCCTTTTTCATGATAGAGTAGGAGTATGGTGATTTTTGAGATTTTACCGACCCGTGGTGAGCGGGCCGGAAAAATTACTCTCAATCTAACTCAAAACAACTCAATATTAATATCCAATAACCTGCATCGTATCATCTTAGCTTTATAATCTAATTTGTAGATTCTAGATTTTAAAACTGTGTTTTTGAAAAGAGCCTATTAGTTTATACTGATAGTATCAGAGGCTGTGTATTCAAAATTATTATTTGTGGTTAGGGATTATTTTTTAAACTAAGTACTTCATATAATATATGAGATTTTAGGTACATGAATTAATCTCTTGATGTTACTACTAAAGTACTTGTAAGAATCTTCTACCTGAACCGCCAAGTCATTTTTGTCTTGGCGGTTTACGGTAGATATAAAGCTAAATTCAAATAATTGATTCTATAAGGCGAGACTTATTTAAAATGTTTTCGCCTACTTGGGCTTTAATCCAGATTTTAGTAACCTTCATTTTGGGTAATTTCTCCATCGCTTGCAAGGATTTCTGAGCTTGGAATTGGAAACACATAATAATTACTACTTATTGTTTGTTCCATTTCGGCATCTACGGTACCTGTTCGCACTAAATCAAACCATCTATGTCCCTCAAAGGCCAACTCCACTCTTCTTTCATCTAGGATAGCTTGTTTAACATCAGCTTGTGAGCTTACTGTGCCTGTTAAGCTAGTTAAACCTGCTCTTGTTCTAATAGGATCCAATAAAGGTAGTACTGTAGCAGCAGGAGAACTTGTTTCATTCAATGCTTCCGCATACATTAGGATAACATCAGTTAATCTTAGTTCAATAAAGTCCTGGTCATATTGATCAGCTGTGTATTTGACACCTCTCTTAAGTTCTGAATCAATAGTTAATTCTTTTCTCAAATCTTCACTTCCACCAGCAGCACTACTGGCATCAAAAGCAGCAATTAAGCTCAATGTTACATTGTCTTGGTCAGCCTTTGTGTCTTTGCCTTGAAACCATCCTGCAAACGCTGTACCTGTACTTGAGTTTGGAATAGAACTTGACATTTTAGTGGCAAAAAGAATTTCTGAACTCTCATCGATTATCACGTTAGCAAAATCGGCTTCTAGAGTAACTTCTGCAGCTTCGGCTTCGTTGATAACAGTTCCAAGCTCTATTGCCGCTTGAGCGAAATCACCTCTGAACATATATGCTTTTCCGAGTAAACCTTGGGCTGCGATTTTGGATGCGCGCCCAGTTCCTAATCCAGAATTATCTAAACCTGCAATTGCTGCTTGAAAATCTGGAATGATAACATTGTTATACACTTCGGTAGCTGGTTGTCTTGTAAGATTAACATCAGGAATAACTGATACATCTGGCTGCGGAGTTAAAATTACAGGAACATCACCAAAAACCATCACTAATTTGGAGTAAGACAAAGCCCTTAAAAATTTAGCTTCAGCTACTTCAGTAGCACTTTCTGACTTATCAATGACTGTATTCGCACTTAAGATAGACTTGTATAAATCTCTATAAAACGGGCGAAAATATATTTCTGAAATAGCTAAACCTCCTAAATCTGAATTATACGTGTGAAAATCAGGATATGGTGGCTCATCATCAAATTCAAACGTTAAATTATCAGCTCTAAATTCGCCCATTACCGCTTGTGGTGTTACAGCACCGGTATGGTAATAGTACGCGGCATTTAAAACACCGGCAAAGCTCTCCAAATTATTTGATTCAAGGTCAACAAGTGGCACTTGATCCAACTCATTATCACATGATGTCATTAACACCATGGAAATTGCTGCTATATATATGGTTTTCATTTTTATCATTATTTCTTAATTAAAAATTAACATTAAGGCCAAGTGTGAAACTCCTTACAATTGGGCTAGCACCTTCTTGGTATCCGTAGGTTGTTGGACCTGCATAACCAGTATTTTCAATTTCAACACCTTCAGGGTTAAATGAAGTGTAGTTATCTGCCATGAAGTATAATAAATTAGTAGCTGCAACATACATTCTTATGGAGCTAAGACCTATTCTGTCCGTCAAATCTGAATTTAACGTATAACCTAAAGTTAGGTTTCTCAATGCTACATATGAAGCATCTTGAATCATTGAACCATGCGCATCTCTGGTTTGTTCATAATGTAGACCATTATTGTCAGCAAGACCATCATTATTTGCATCGAAACTAGGACCTGTAGCGTTACGAAATTGAGATTGCCAATAGATAGGGTCAAGATTGTAAACTTCTGCTCCTTGAGATCCCTGGAATTGGAATGAAAAATCAAAATCTTTATAGTTCATATTACTTGAAAGCCCCCAAAAGAAATCTGGTGTAGCCGATCCTAACTTCACATAATCACCTTCATAGGTAATTTCGCCATCTCCATCTTGGTCAACTACGTAATACAAACCACTTTGATAACCTACATTTCTTGATGGATCTTCCATGTATATGGATTCAACCTGGCCTGCAGTTTCAAACCCCCACATTTCACCAATTTCTCCACCAACATAATTTCTAAATTCAGCTCCTCTACCACTTGGTCCGCCATAAACTTGTCTTGGTAGTTCATCTAGGTTACCTAGGCTTGTAATTTCTGATTCAACCGTTGATAAGTTGGCACTAACACTCCATGAAAAATTTTCATTAGATATTGCTTTTACATCTAATTCCAGCTCTAAACCTGAACTAGTTACATCACCACGGTTAACTGCAATAGAAGGTATACCTAAAACTTCAGAAACACTTTGGTTAATTAACATGTCTTGAACATCAGACGTATAATAATCTGCACTAAACCTGATGCGGTTATTTATAAAACCTAAATCAATACCATAGTTAGTTTCTGTATTGGTTTGCCAAGTTAAATCAGCGTTTGCAACATCTTCAGGAACTAGAAACCCATTTCCGAAAGCAGTTGGCGTATTACCCAAAATACTCAATGATTGGTAAGAGTCTAAGAAACCGGCAGTACCTAATGACCCAGTACTAAATCTTAGTTTTAAAAGACTTAATTTTTCGTTGCCTGCTAAAAAAGATTCGTTACTTACATTCCATCCTAAAGAAAGTGCAGGGAATACGGCGTATTTTTCATTAGCTCCAAAACGTGAATCGCCATCTCTTCTAACTGATGCCGAAAGTAGATAACGATTATCATAGGCATATGCAACTCTTCCAAAAATACCTCTTCTTGACTGATTAGCATCTACGAAGTTTGTAATTACATCTTCCGGTGCAAAAAACGAATAATTAAGAGGTGAGCCAGATGGCACGTTCGTAGCGCTTGATGACATTCCTCTGAAGTAAGTATTTACAAATTCCATACCAACCAATGCATTTAAATCATGCTTGTCAGCAATCACTTTTGCATAGTTTAAAGTAGTTGTACTTAATACAGTAGATTTTTTAATATTAGATATATCCAATGCCGTTTGGTTGGAACGTTGTTGACCATCTGTTAGTATACCATTATAGGTGTAAGTTTCAGTGTCTTGAATATCCGCTCCAAAAACAGTTTTTAAATTTAACCCGTCTATGATTTTATAGTCTAAATAAGAACTCGCATTTGCAAAATACGTTTTTACGTATCGTCTTGATTCATTAAATTTTGATCCTACGCCTGCATCACCGGTACCTCCAATACCATTTTGATTTCTACCATAATGCCAATCGTTAACTGCATCGCCAGGTTGTAAATCATAAATACTTTGAGCGTCAAGGTTCAGACTTTTATCACCTCTGTAGTTACTATCAAATGAACCACTAAGTTGATTTATTGGCTCTCCACGAAGTACACTTGCATCGTAAACTGATTGTCTAGTTTGATCCAACTGCTGAACAAAATCAATAGATTCTTGTGTATGATAAACAGGACTAATACTATAAGCTCTTAAAAGATCTCTCATCTCCCATGGCACTATATCTTGAGTACCCATAAATCCGTTCATGCTTAAACCGGCCTTTAACTTTTTACCCAAGTTAGCATCTATGTTCATACGTCCGTTATATCTTTCATAACCTTGGCCTCTAACAATACCGTCAGTTTTAAGATAACCTAATGAAGCAAAGGCTCTTAAATTTTCAGACCCTCCGCTTACGCTTACGTCATGGCTTGTAGAACTACCATTTTTGAAAAGCCAATCTTCCATGCTAACTACATCAGGCGCATTTGCGTATGCATCTAGTCTATATTGTAATAAAGCTGGATCTGTTTGAGAAAGATCATAATCACCCGATTGTAAATCATTAGCCCATTCTCCAGCTGTCTTAAGCATGTCAATATCTTTAACATATTTACTAGAGGTACTTGTATAGGTATTGTAACTAACATTAACTTTACCTGACTTACCCTTTTTAGTAGTTACCAAAATAACTCCATTTGCACCTAAAGAACCATAAATAGCAGCTGAAGCCGCATCTTTTAATACCTCTAAACTTTCAATGTCATTTGGGTTAACGGTAGCTAAATTTCCTGAAATAGGATATCCATCTACAACTATAAGTGGGTCTGAGTCACCGGAAACAGATGAAGCTGCACGAATTTGGATTTTTGGGGCCGCACCGGGTTCACCACTTTGATTTTGTATTCTTACACCGGGTAACTTACCTGCAAGTGCATCATCCACACGAGCAACTTGTACGGCAGCAACTTCGGCACCGCCTACCTTTGATACTGATCCGGTAAGATGTGATTTTTTGACAGTACCGTATCCAACTACTACTACTTCATCAAGTAATGCAGCATCTTCGGTCATTACAACATTAATAGTTTCTTGGTCTCCTACAGTTATGTTTTGAGTTACATAACCGATATACGAAAATTGAAGAACGTCTCCACTATTGGCATTTATAGTGTACAGTCCGTCAAAATCTGTTGCAGTACCTGTTGTTGTACCTGAAATAACTACATTCACTCCAGGAATTGGTACGTTAGCGTCATCTACGATCGTCCCCGATATAGTAGACGCGTCTTGAGCAAATATCGCGGCATTTATAAACACCGCAAGTATTAGTGCTAGTTTGTTTTTTAAATTCATTTGTGTTAATGTTAAGTTAGTAATATTTCGGTTTATGGCCCGACGCCTAAATGAGAGGGTTTGTGAATCTCATTTGATCATCAATTTACTGAGGCACGTAACTCATTAACATCCTCGAATTTTGTGTTATCTAATGAGCGTTTAAAGTAAATTGTATGTGTTCTTAGTATTACTTCCCTTCAGAATGAAGTAATTTGAGTTAAAAGTATAGGTGTGCGCCCGTCCTTTTTTTGTTTGTGTATTTTATACTTTCATGAGGCATTTCTTTAATTAGTATTTGCTAGCTGTTTTATGTATTAATTGGTTTTCCATACTGGTTTACCAATTTGGTTTACCAAATATAGCTTAATACTTTGTTAAAAAAAAATAATATTGAGAAAATTGGACAGGTATTTTAGGTATCTAGTATTTTGTGTGATGTTAATTTGCCTAATTGGTAATAAAGTAGATCTATTGCATACAAAAAGTAGTACCGTAATTTTCAGGTGAACATTTCTCAATTATACCGATAAAAGCAATTTCATATAGCTTACTTTTTAGTCCTTATAAATGTGAACTTACCACTTTTTAATTTTGGTGATGAGGCCTTAAAATAAAGGGGTTTTGACACTTTTTGATTCTAAAATATTTTTCTGAATACCCTTAAAAAAAACAATCTAGGTACCGGCTTTTTAGAGCGTGGTTCCGTATAGAAAAAAGTAGCGAATAGTAATGTAATGGCTATCGTTAAAGATAGTGGGTTCATCATAAATTGGTAGTCTAATTTTGCTTGCTAAATGGGGTTTTTGCAACCAAAATACGTGTTAAAAGATTGTTTTATAATGTTAAATTTTGCTTTTGTGAGCACAATTTAGTTTCTGGATCAAATTTTTCAGGTAATAAGTCTTCAGTTTGGACTTTTTAGACCGCTACTTTTGGTTAAAAATGGAATAAAAATTAGAAAGTTTTACTAGGAACGCAGAAGGTGGTTTTAAGATGATGTAGAGGTAAAAAAATCGTGTTAAGTTGCGGAATTATAGATATCTTTTTTCTTTTCCGTGCTAATTAGACAAAAATATATAAAGTATTGACTTTCAGAATTTAAATGCAATAAAATAGATGTATTTAATCACTATAATTCCTGGGTTTTACTTCCTAAATTACCCGAAATAAATTATCTTGCTTAGGTAATAAGTATCATAAAAAATCATACAAAAAAATGAAACGATTTAGTGAAAAGTACATCATCACAAAAGAAATGGAATGGGAAGAGCTTGGAGGGGGAGTATCAAGAAAATTCTTGGGCTACGATAACCAAATCATGATGGTAAGAGTAAAATTTGATACGGGAGCATTGGGTGCGCCACATCAACATTTTCATACGCAAGCTACTTACTGTGTTTCTGGTAAATTTGAATTTGAAATTAACGGAGAAAAGAAAATTGTAGAAGCGGGAGATGGAGTGTACATTGAACCCAATTTATTACATAGTGCAGTTTGCCTAGAAGAAGGGGAACTTATTGACACCTTTAGCCCGGTAAGAGAAGATTTCTTAAGTGGCGATGGGGTATCTTATTTTGGAGACAAAAAGTAATAAGAAAAATATTTCTTGGCAAAACAAGAGATTAAAAATTAAGAAAATTCTATAATTTGGTTTTCATACTCTTAATTAAAAAGAGAGGTAAAAAATTAAATTATAGAATTACTTAAAAGGTTTAAATTGGAATCAGCAAAAGTGTAGAATTCCAATAAAAAAAGCAGTTAATGCAGGATTACTCTCCAATCCAAAAAATTATCGTTCTTAGCCATAGTTATACCTTATGGTTTCTATAGAAAATCTTTACTTTCTTAAGAACGTCCGGTAAGTTTTTTTACTTGACTTTGATAAACTTGTAGGGACCGGTCCAACGGTATTCTTTACCATTAATGGTTATAGTGTGTTCCTTATCTTTTTGTTTGTTAATATTGGCTACCACAAGAACAAGCTGTTCACCATTAGATTTTGTTTCTATTAGTACTGATGTGTACTCATTGGTATCTGACATAAGTTCTATTTTGGAAATTGCACTATTGGAATTAACAGAAAATTCCGAGACAGGGCTATAGTTTCCATGAGATTCTATTACGGAAACAAATGTGGTATTTTGTGTGTTTTTTCTACGGATGACAAGACCGGCATCTCTTCTTAAATTGAATTCCGGATCATTGGCACCAATACGAACAAAACGAAGATCATCATCTTTAGAACTTGTAGTGGTTAGTGTATAAAAATGTCCGTTTTCTAACCAGCTAAGTTTGGTGTTATCCTCTTTTGGCGAGCCAATTCCTTCTGTCCAAAGGTGTTGGTAGCCATTAGCAGAACCCCATGCTTCTAAGGTTTTAGGTGTAGTAAAGTCAAAATTGGTTTGCATCACCTGGCCTTTAAAGTAGAAGGGTAGATCGTACTGATTCTCCGTTTTTGATACTACTTTTAAAATATCAAGCAGAAATGGTTTTTCAAAACCATCTGTTTTTATAAGGGCCATGGTCCTTTGCATTTCTGTACCAGGGTAAGCATTTGTTTCTTTGGCACTTACTATTTGTACTTCAGGATTGGAGTCGTCAAAAAAGTAAAGTTCTGAGTGGTGCTTACTGCCCACTTCATATTTTCCCCCAAAATGCGAAGTTTCATTTTGAACCAAAGTATTATGTGCAATAGTTTGTTTGGCCCAAGTGGTATTTTCTTTAAGGTAGTTACCGCCCCCTTTTTGCTCAATATTTACAAAACGGGCAAGTCCGTAGTCCTGTAGTATTTCTGTACCTTTTTCATAAAGAGAAAAAGAAAGTTTATCATAATGACCATGGCTTAAGCCTTGTGCAGCATATTTGTAAACTAGAGTCATATCTTCATTGCCATATCTTAATATGCCAACACCACCTTCATTGCCCTTAGCGCCATCGGTTAGGTTGATTGATTTTTTTTGAAACTTTTTGGCTTTGCCATCGCGTATACCCAACGCTACAGCTAGACCTGAATCATCTAACAAAACCTGACCTTGTTCTTCCGCGATACTTAATAATTCTGGGTTGTGACCTCCATAATGATAGGCAATATCAAGTGCTGTAACTACTTCTCTAGATTTATAGGACATTCCTTTTTGAGCATCGTTAAGCGGAAAAAATTCGCCATCGGCATCAGAAAGTTTTATAAGTACTTCAACAGATTTTAACAAGACACTATCCTTATATTCAAAAATCTTTACGTCTGGTTTTACATTGTGCAACGCTTCGGCAAATATTAAGAAGGGATACATGGCATACCTTTGGTAATAGGGGCCTTCCGTGTAGTATCCTTCGGGAGAAAATGGTTCGTTTACATTGGCAAGAAACCCTACTTCCTGTCCTTCTACTTTAATGAAACCACCGTCATTGTCTTTAGCGCCAATAGGTAATCCATCGTCTTCTATTCCGTATAGTGCGCGGTGGATCAGTTCTTCATCATTCATAACCAGCCCGATCATGCCTACGGCTGCATTGCCCCATGTACTATGGTTGTGAACGCGATTATAAAACTGAGGGTTTTCTATTGAAATGTAATCGGCAAAGGGTCTAAAAAGGTTTTTTTCCAGTTGCTTACGTTCTTTTTTAGTTAGGTAATTATAAACGCAATCATAAGCCTGACTAACATAAACCAACCAATTGGAATCATTAAGACACTGCCAAAATAACTTACCTCTAGCATAGGAGCGTGTTTGAGGGTGTACTGGTAAATCTTTGTACATACCTTCATATTGAAACAACATATCTTTTATGTAGAGAGCATATTTTTCGTCGTTCAAAATCTGATATAAAACACCTGCTTTTTGAAGTATTAAAAAATTACGTTTGTGACGCTCATGAGTATAACCACCAGAATAATCTTTTGGGATCGGAGTTTCTATTCCCAATGCTATTTCCGCATCTACCTCGGCTTTTACCTTTGCCAATGTCGCATCAAAAAGGGGAGCGTTGCCTAATTCTGCTCTTATTTTTTGTACGCCATCTTTAGTCAAAATTAAATTGGGATGTTCTTGTGAATATCCATTAAGGGAAATCAACAAAATGCAGATAAGTACTTGTAATACGGCTGTATGTTTGGTCATTCTCATGTTTAATTTTATGTAAGGCCTAACTGCTATTTGTGTGTAATTTTTTTGAGCTTCATAATTTTGGTCGCTGGTCACCTGTATACTTTTAGATGGCTTTTCCAGCGACCATATACACGTTAATGGCTCTGCTATTGTAAAGGCTTTTTATTTACTCGATAATCGAGATTTAATGCTCCGAGGCTTGCCCCGAGGTAGTTTACTTTATGAACAATTAAAATTGGTTAACCAATTTGGTTTACCAAAAATAGAGATATTTTTCTATTGAGCAAATTATAGAGTGGTTATATCTAGAATTTAACATTTTGGTATAGTAAAATAGGCTTCAACCGTATTTTCTTGCTAAATACTTTAATAGGGTGTCTACAATTTCTGTTTCGGTAAAGGAAATATCTACGGTAAGTGCTCTTTTAGGAATTTCAAGTGATTCAAAGTCAGACTCAAGGGAGGTTTCCGTTTGATGTTGTGCCGAACTTTTTTCTAGACGTTGATTGACCTCGTCATACGAGCCACGCATAAAAACCCAGTCAATAGTAGGTTCCAGATTTTTAGCTAGCAACAGACGTTGTTCTTTCTTTAAAATAGAACAAGAAACTACACAGCCTGCTTTAGCATACTCTTTTGCAATTAAACCGGTAATTGCAGGCAACCATTCGTTTGATGCCGTATTTGCTTTGTCTGTGGCCAATTGTTCACTGAATAGCACGTCCGCATCAAAAAACGGAATTTCTAATTTCCGGGCTACTTTCTCGCCAACAACACTCTTACCTGTACCGCAAACACCCACTAAAACGATTATAAAATTCTCTTTTCTTCCCATGTGTTAAAAAATTGGTTTACCAAATTGGTTTACCAAATATAGTTATATTTGGGTATTATCAAAATGTTAAGTGTTAAATCCATTTTTAAAACCAACCCATTATGGCCCGTAATACAGCTTGTGTTAGCAGAAGAAACTTTATTAAGAAATCTAGTTCAGTGGCTTTAGCTGTTCCTTTGATGCCCCTAGTAAATCCGTTTAACGCTGAGGGCGGTTCAACTAATGAGGGGCTTCAGGTGCATCTTTTTTCAAAACACCTACAGTTTTTGGACTATGATGAAATGGCAAAGGCTGCTGCCAAAATTGGTTTTGATGGCCTGGATTTAACCGTAAGGCCAAAAGGGCATGTATTACCAGAAAATGTAAAACGCGATTTACCCAAAGCGGTAGAAGCCATGAAAAAATATGGTTTACAAACTAAAATGATGACCACCAATGTGCTGGATGCAAAAATAGGTGCAGAGCGGCAGGTGTTGGAAACAGCTAGTAATTTAGGGTTGACACATTACAGAACCGGATGGCTTACATATCCGGAGGGCCAAACTATTCAGGAGAGTCAGGAAATCTATAAAGCACTTTTTAAGAACTTAGAAACTGCCAATAAAGAACTAAATTTAATAGGGTGTTATCAAAATCATGCGGGCAACCATGTAGGGGCACCTATTTGGGATTTACCTCCGATCCTGCCATCAAAAGAAAGTAAAAATCTAGGGGCTCAGTATGATATTCGTCATGCCGTGGTAGAAGGGGGTATGAGTTGGGAGTTAGATTTACGTCTCATTGCTCCCTATATAAGGTCTATTGTCATTAAAGATTTTAAATGGGGAATGAAAGAAGGCAAGTGGCAACCTATTAACACACCGTTAGGGGAGGGCATGGTAGATTTTGACCGGTACTTTTCATTACTCAAAAAATATAAAATAAATGTACCTGTCTCCCTCCATTTGGAATATGATCTTGGTGGTGCCGAGCATGGCGCTACTGAAATTACCATAGATAAAGAGGAAGTCTATGCTAAAATGAAAAAAGATTTAAACTTCTTAAAAGAGGCTTGGAACAAAGCGGAATAAAATCAACTAACAAAACCAGAATATGACAACACAAGAAAAAAATACAACGGAAAAATTAAGAAAGGTCAGTACGGCAACCATAGCCACCTGTTTGTTTAAAAAAGGCCTAAAGAACCAATTCATACAGGATGTTAAGCCGCTAAAGACCGGCAAGCCAACTATGGTAGGTAAAGCCTATACGTTGCGTTATATTCCTGCTAGGGAAGATTTAAACCCAATTACAGTTTTTCAAGATCCAAAGCATTTGCAGCGTGTTGCGGTAGAGGAATGTCCAAAAGGGTATGTTATGGTTATTGACAGCAGAAAAGATGCCCGTGCAGCGTCTGCGGGCTCTATATTGGCTACGCGTTTAATGGTCCGTGGGGTAGAGGGTATTGTAACCGATGGTGGTTTCCGTGATTCGGCTGAAATTGCAGACCTCAATTTTGCATCCTACCACAACAGGCCTACCGCACCTACCAATCTAACTTTGCACCAAGCTATAGCCATTAATGAACCCATTGGCTGTGGAGATGTGGCTGTTTTTCCGGGGGATTTTATTGTGGGAGATGATGATGGAATTATGGTCATACCCATTCATCTTGCCGATGAAGTGGCGGACGAATGCCTTAAAATGACGCGCTTTGAAGAATATGTTATGGGCGAAGTACAAAAGGGAACCTCCATAGTGGGCCTTTATCCATTAACGGATGAAGCATACGCTGCCCGTTTCAAACAATGGGAGTTTCTAAAACGTAAAGAATAGCTTATGTGGTGACATATAATTTTTAAAGTGTTCCATATCTACTTTGCGGGCTACGCAACAATAAAATCGGTGTGAGGGGGTGTTTTTAGACCAATGAAGCTAGGAATAGCGCTCAACCTAAGATGCACTCCGTTTATCGATTTTTTCATGGGTTCACAGGCCATTAGAAAGAACTTTGTAGCAAATTAATGTGGTATGAAAGCACTGTATAGTAGACTTATACGTCAGGTAGATAATGTAGATGTTTTAGCGGGTATTGTTTGTTTGGTCATCTCATTGACCATTTTCTTTGTAACCCGTGTTTTAAATCGGGAAATACCACTTTAGCTAGAGGCGAACCAATCAACATAAATAGAAAATAGGAAAATAAGTGCCGTTTTCTTTTTAGGGGTGGTAAATTTAATTATTGTGCAATGATTGCCTGGTATTTATTCTATACTGCTCTAAATTAGAGTTTATTTCCCTGTTTTTTGCCGAATGGTTTTTCTAGAAGGTTACTTAATTATTTTTTCAAACCTTCTTTTAGACCTTTGAAAAGATACTTTTTCCCAAGTAGAATCAAAACTGTTCCAATATACTCTTATCAGGTAGCTTGCCCCGGTTGTCCAAATCATTACTTTTAAATCGTCATACTCAAAAACGATGTTGTTATTATCATTATTATTTTTTAGGAATCCTTCATTTCTTTTAATTTCTAGCTCTATTTTATCTAAAAACTCGTAAGCCTTTTCTTTAGGAAGATTTTTAAAAGCATATCCTTGGTAACTAGCTCCAGATGTGGTGTCCCAATAATTACCATAAAACCCCAATATTAAGCCTTCTTTATTTTGAGAGTCACATTTGTAAAGTAAGGTGGTCAGTTCTCCAGAACTTGCAGCTGCTAAAGGAATAGCTTCAAATTGAGCAGAGTTCCCTGAGGTCTCTAAAACTTGATGCGTCAAGAAAGTTTTAGCTTTAAATAATGAAACATCTTTACTGAATTCTTTTGCTTCATAGTAACCTGATTTTTGAGCATTCACGTAAAGCATGGAGAACAATAAGCAGATAAGTAATGGGTATTTCATAAGTTTTAATGTTTAGTGGAATGGTATTTTGATTTTGTTTAATGACAATTAATTAAACTAATTTGATTGGGGACATTGCTTTAATAAAATACTGTTTTGGTATACAGGAAAACACTGTTTTTTTATTTCAATAATTATTTTCATCCGTACTTCATCAATCTACGGTACCTTTCATTTACAGAAGAAAGTTTTTCGATTATTTCGGAAGTTTCCTTCTCGAGAATGTTCACATTATTAAGTTGAATAGCAGTGCCTGCCATGCATACCATTAGCATTCCTTTGCTTCCTCCAATTTCTGAATAATCTATATCGGTTGCGATTACAGCATTACCACCTAAGTCTAATGCTTGTAGTCTTAATTGGCTAAAACACATATTTTCACCAGCTTTCAACTTTTGATTGTACCTACCAGATTGAGCACCAAAAAAATCAGTGAAGGATGAGGTAAATTCAGAAACAACACCGGTGCCAGTTGTAGATTGACCTGTAACCATTCCTAAAATTTTATAATCCCAATTAAGTGGTGAATGAGTTGAAATAACAGGAACTGCCGCAATATTGTCTTTAAGATACTTGGTCAATTTATTTCTTTCTGCTGTCATTGTTTTCACATGCTGGTCGTAAAGTCCATTCCCACACTTTGTACAATATCCACCAGCTTTTGTGTCATTATATTCGTTTATAATTCTTATTTGTATATCATTCAATAATTTAGTGTTTGAAAAAAGACCATTATTTAATTCCGCTTTACAGTTTGGGCAATTGGTGATTTTTGACATCGGCTAGTGAATCATTTTTACTTGTTACCTGCTGGTTTTTTTTTCATTAAACACTATGCTGTAATTCAATTTCAGGCATTTCGTCATATGTTCTTCCGTTCAATATTCTGCCATTTTTCTTTTTGTTTTTTCCACCCCATTGTTTGAAAAAGAAGGCAACGTCCGCCTTTTCACATTGCTCTTGTATATTAAGCACCCAATCTGCATCCATTGGTCTAGGGTTGTGTCCACTTTCTCCACCAACAATAACCCAATCAATATTGTCAAGATTCATATTTGGAAGTGGTCCGATTAGAGGCTCTAATGATAGAAATTTAACCCTTGCGTTTGTTTCTCTCAAAAAGTCAATTCGATTTTCTACTTCTTGTTCCTCAACTGAAACACCCATCCAAATATTATGAGTCCATTTTAATTTTTGATGAAGTTCTTTTAGTCTTTCAGCTCTTTTAGTTAATACTTGAAAAACGTGTTGCGGGTTTTCATTCATTACCTTAAAAACCTTTTGTATAAATTCTAGGGGAATCTTTTCATGAAATAAATCACTCATTGAATTTACGAAAACAACTTTTGATTTCTTCCAAGTATATGGCGTCTTCAATGCGTCTTCGTGAGTCCTAACCTCAAAATTATCTTTGTACTTTTCAACACCCATTGCTTGCAGTCTTTTAGACATTATTTCTGCATAGCAAAATTTACAGCCCTGAGATACTTTGGTGCAACCAGTTGTTGGATTCCAAGTCATTTCTGTCCATTCGATACTTGATTGTGCCATTATTTAAGTTTTATAGTTAGGTTATTAAAGTGCTCTTTATATTCTTTGTAATTTACGTAAAAAGCACCTTTTCTAATTTTTGAATTGTCTTCTTTAGTTATCTCTAGTCTATTATCAGATTGAAGTTTTTTTAATATTTGAGTGGAATGTTTTGGTAGAAATCCTTCTCTCAAAGTAAATTCATAAATTTCTCCATTAGTTCTTGACTGTTTTAAGTAATCTAGCAATAATTCTTCAAGTCTATTTGTTTCTAAAACTGAAAAAAGTGTTGATTGACCACTGTCATATTTCCAGCCACGACCTTGTTCATTATCAATTTCCCATTTAGTCTCTAACATTTTTTCGTAACCTCGAATATGTGAACTAAAGAAAAACAGACAGAAAACAGTATTTTCTTCTTTTTTTAAGGTGAAGTTGTCAACGAAATAGTCATTACCTATAAACTTTTGAAAACCATCTTTTAGGGAACGAATATATTCCCATTCATTATTTAATTGTTCCTTGTCAATTACAAGTTGTGTGTTAAAATTCTCTAATACTTCTGGTGTTCCAGATTTTGAAAATCGATACATAAATTGAATAGGTAGCCACAACAGAACTTCTGAATTATTATTACAGTCCAGTAAATTCAGGATATGTTCAGCTTTTATCTCTTTATAGCCAAATGGGTCAATAAATACAAAGGCTTTGGTGTCCTTAAATTTTTTAAATTTATTCGGAAGTTCTTCTACGATTTCAAGGTAATCTTTAGTGGTTAAATTTAAAGTTCCAAAGTTGGGATAATGTAATTTCTTCTCCTTTATATGTTTATCAAGCGTATTGATTCTCTCTTTGTCAATATCGTTAAAATGACAATGAATTTGAGGTGATTTAACTTCTCTTTTGTCTATAAATTGATAAAATGTTTGTTTTACTTTTTTCAATGCAATTACTGGACTTCCTTCTCCGCCATTTTCATAAACTCCAGGTCCACAGAATAAGTCAACTATATGGATTGCTTTGGTGTATCCATCATTGCAAATGATATTCAAATATTTCTGAATGTAGTCTCCAAATAGCTTGACCTTCGCTTCTGAATGGTTTAATAAACTTGTCTGTGATTTCTTATCGCTCATTGGTTTCTTCAGCTTGGACGTAATTAAGGCATATGCCGTATAACCATCATGTTTAGGGTTAGATAAGTCACTTTTTTAGTGTTCATTGGTGTTATTGGTCCTATTTGCCCATTCCTGATTTTATGAAAACAGGGATGGTTAGATGGTGTGCTACAAATATCCTCGTTTTGAATTTTACAGCCTTACGTAAAAGCGTAATCCACTATAAAAAAAGTGGTCAAAATTTAAACAAAAACTAGTGTTGTAATCAATAGCGTCATTTTTATTTTTCACTCAAACCCCAACATCCTTTTCCTACAGCTTCTAAATATCGCAAAATTGCGATTTAAAAAGCAAGTGTCCCTTTTACAATTGCTTCTTTCTGTGAGTCTTTTCGTTAAAGCGTAAGAATTTATCGATGTAGGGCGCTGGTGGCAAATCCATAAAAAAACAACCCCATTTTTATTATCCTGTCAAATAATAGTGCTTTAAAAATAGATAATAGTAATAATATCAAAAATAAAAGTTAAACTATTAAGTAATGATAGTAATACTATTATATTGGCAGCTGTAACTATTATTTAAGCGCATATGGATCGTCTAATGCAATCAATTAAAATAGGAATAAACGAGAAGTTATATCTAAAGGACCCGGAGTCTACCACTCTGGGCAAACGCATTGTAGAAGAGGGCATCTTGTTGATCAATGAAATTGGTTTTGAGAACTTCACCTTTAAAAAACTAGGGCTTAAAATAAAAAGCAATGAAAGTTCTATCTATCGTTATTTTGAGAACAAGCACAAATTACTATTGTATTTAACGTCTTGGTACTGGGGTTGGGTAGAGTACAGGTTGGTGTTCGCCACCCATAACATACAAGACCCGCAGGAAAAGCTCAAAAAAGCGCTGACGCTCGTAACCAGCCCTGTAAAAGAAGATTCTAATTTCACCCACATAAACGAGGTGCTTTTAAGCAAGATCGTTATAAACGAGTATTCTAAATCGTACCTCACTAAAGAGGTAGATACGGAGAACAAGGAGGGCTATTTTGTAATCTATAAAAGGCTGGTAGGCCGTTTGAGCGCTATGGTCACCGCTGTAGATGAAACCTATAGTTACCCCAGCAGTTTGGCCAGTACGGTGTTGGAAGGCTCTTTGCACCAACATTTTCTAAAGGACCATTTTGCCTCCTTAACGGACTGCCACCAAAAAGACGCCACAACCAACTACTTTACAGAACTGGTATTTAATTCTTTAAACAAAAAACCACATGGCTAAAAACGTACTTACTGCTTGGCAACGTTTAATGGGGCTGCTAAAACTAGATAGAAGAGATGTTTTACAGACTTTTTATTACGCCATTTTTGCAGGTTTGGTAAACCTATCGCTTCCGCTGGGTATACAATCTATCATTAACTTAATACAGGGGGCGGAGATTTCTTCTTCATGGATTCTTTTGGTTATTTTGGTGACGGGCGGAGTTGCTTTTGCGGGAATTCTACAGATCATGCAGATCCGTATTGTAGAGAATATGCAACAGAAAATCTTTACGCGGGCCTCTTTTGAGTTTACGTACCGTTTTCCAAAAATAAAGATGAGCGAGCTGCGCAATTATTATCCGCCGGAACTGGCCAATCGTTTTTTTGATACCATTACCTTACAAAAGGGACTTTCCAAACTCTTGCTAGATGTGCCTGCGGCACTTTTACAGATTGTTTTTGGGCTGTTGCTGCTGTCTTTTTACCATCCGTTTTTTATCATTTACGGCATCCTTTTGTTGTTATTGGCGTATTTGGTTTTCCGTTTTACGGTACAAAAGGGACTGGATACCAGTTTGGACGAATCTAAAAGCAAGTACAAAGTGGCACATTGGATCCAAGAAGTGGCACGTTCGCTGGTAAGTTTTAAACTCTCCGGCGCCACCAGCCTTGCCGTAGATAAAAATGATATTCTAGTAACGGATTACCTAAAGGCACGCGAAAGCCATTTTAGGGTGTTGCTAATGCAATTTGTGCAATTAATTGGTTTTAAAGTATTGGTTACCGCCGGACTTTTAATTATTGGAGGGCTGTTGGTACTCAACCAAGAAATGAACATTGGGCAGTTTGTTGCCGCAGAGATTATTATTCTTTTGGTGATTACTTCCGTGGAAAAATTGATCCGTGGTTTTGAAACCTTTTATGATGTGTTGACCTCGCTTGAAAAAATAGGTCAGGTAGTAGATCGCGAATTGGAAAGCCAAGGAGGTGAAACACCGTTGAAAGATGATGACGAATTAGCGGTAGAACTAGATAAAGTTTCTTTTAGTACAGCGGGCAAGAAAAACATTTTACACGATATTTCTTTTAAGATAAAACCTGGAAGCCGGCAGCTGATCGTTGGGGAGAACGGTTCCGGTAAATCTACTTTACTTCGTCTAATTGCAGGCATAATAGGGCCTACAGAGGGTACTATTTATGCCAATGATTTTTCGCTAAAGGGCATTAGTCCTAGCCATTACAGGTCGTTCATAGGGCAGTGTATTTCAGAAGAGAGTCCGTTTGAAGGTACTATTTTGGAGAATATCACTTTTGGCGATAAAAGAATTCCGCACGTAGACCTGCATTGGGTACTGGAAAATATTGGTTTGCTACAGTTCATAAAAGAGCAGCCTAATGGGCTCAACTCTATGATTTATCCAGAAGGGCAACATATACCGTATACCATAGCACGCAAAATAGTTTTGGCGCGCAGTATTGTACACATGCCAAAATTACTCTTGTTGGACGATCCCTTGGACCAGTTTGATGAGGCAGAAGGAGAGCGTATCATGAAGTTTTTGACCAATAAGTCAAACCCGTGGGCACTGGTAGTGGTAAGCCACGACCTAAGGTGGGTAAAAGTATGCCAGAAAATAATTACGTTAAACCAGGGGCAACTTGTTTCCATAACCTAAGAAGCTATGCTGAATATATCTAACAATCCCTTAAATAAAACAGTGCATCTTACAGGTTATAAATCTACCGAAAAGGTGTTTCACCAAAGGCACTACAAGCACTTTAACCGGTTTTTGTTGGGCTCTGCGCTTTTTGGTTTTATCCTGCTTTTTTTACCGTGGACGCAGAGTGTACGTGGAAAAGGTAACTTAACTACCTTGAGTCCGCAGCACAGACCGCAGACCATACAATCGCCCATTCCCGGACGTATTGAAAAGTGGTATGTGCAAGAGGGCGATTATGTAAAAAAAGGCGATACCATTCTACATATTTCCGAAGTAAAGAACGAGTATTTTGACCCGCAGTTAATGGAAAGAACGGGTCAGCAAATACAGGCTAAAAACAGGTCTGTTGAATCCTATCAAGGCAAAGTAGGCGCGTTGAACAACCAAATTTCCGCATTGGGCAACGAGCGTAACCTAAAATTGGAGCAAGCAAAGAATAAATTTTTACAATCTAAACTAAAGGTAAAGAGCGATAGTATAGACCTTGAGGCGGCAAAAACAAATCTGAGCATTGCCGAAAGGCAGTACAACCGTATTGAGCAATTACAGACCGAAGGCTTAAAATCCATGACCGATGTGGAGGGAAAAAGACTAAAACTTCAGGAAACCCAAGCGAAGCTCATTTCCCAGGAAAATAAATTGCTGGCCGCTAAAAATGATGTGCTCAATGCCGAGATGGAAATTAACCGCGTGCGCGTGGCATACACCGATAAAATCTCTAAGGCGCAAAGCGATATGTACACGGCGCAGTCCAATCAGTTTGATTCCGAAGCACAGGTAAGCAAATTAGAGAATCAGTTTGCCAATTATGAGATCCGTACCGGAATGTACTATATAAAAGCACCCCAAAGCGGATACATCAATAAGGCCATACAAGGGGGTATTGGAGAGAATTTTAAAGAAGGAGACCGTTTAGTGGGCATTATGCCTTCTGAGTATGATATGGCGGTGGAAACCTATGTAGCCCCAATGGATTTGCCTTTGGTACACGTAGGCGAGAAAGTCCGCATACAGTTTGATGGTTGGCCCGCTATCGTTTTCAGTGGTTGGCCCAATGCTTCGTACGGAACGTTTGCTGGCAAAATTGTAGCCGTAGAAACCTTTATTGATGTCAACGGAAAATACCGTGTGTTGATCGCCCCGGACAATGACCCGGAAGCGGAGCCATGGCCAAAGGATATTCGCGTAGGTTCCGGTGCCAATACCCTTGCACTTTTGGAAGATGTGCCCATTTGGTATGAGCTGTGGCGCCAGATAAACGGATTCCCACCTAACTATTATCAGCCAAAAACAACGGCCTCAAAAACGGATAAGAAATGAAGAAAGTGTGGTTTTCTCTCTTTGTCATCTTCTGTTTTGGAGGACATGCCCAGCAGAACGGAGACGTAGTTTTAAGTTTTAACGAGTATCTGGGGTATGTAAAAAAGTACCACCCTATAGCCAAACAGGCAGAATTGAACATTGGTATGGGGCAGGCCGAACTTATGGGCTCCCGTGGTGGTTTTGACCCCAAAATAGAAGTAGATTATGACCGGAAGGAATTTAAGGGCACGGAATATTATGACCGTCTGAACGCCACTTTTAAAATTCCTACTTGGTACGGGGTGGAGCTAAAAGGAAATTTTGAACAAAACGAAGGCGAATATTTAAACCCGGATCAAACTGTACCCACAGACGGATTGTATAGTGCGGGCGTATCCGTTTCGGTAGGGCAGGGGCTGTGGATCAATGAGCGTATGGCCACTTTAAAGCAAGCCAAAATTTTTAAACAACGTTCTGCCGTAGAACGGGATTTACAAGTAAACGAGGTGCTTTTTGAAGCTTCCTTGGCCTATTTTAATTGGTTGCATGCCTACCAAGATGCACAGGTGTATTCAGATTTTTTGGTGAATGCCAAGGTGCGTTTTGAAGGTGTGAAAAAGAGTGCACAAGCAGGAGAAGTGGCTGCTATTGATACGGTAGAAGCTAAAATTGCCATGCAAGACCGCGACCTGAATCTGGAGCAGGCTAACGTCCGTTTTATGAAAAGTGCGTTGGAACTTTCCAATTTTCTGTGGATGGGTGATAATATGCCCGTAGAATTACAGGAAAATGTTATTCCGGAGCTGAACCTGGCCGGTGAAATAGATACCACTCTGGAAATCATGGGAAAACCCTTGGATAGTTTTTCTATGGAAAATCACCCGAAACTAAAATCTTTGGGGTATAAGATTGATGAGCTTACCGTAGAAAAACGATTGAAAGCCAATAAGCTGTTGCCTAAAATAGAAGTACAGTATAATTTCTTGACCGAAAAACCGGAGTACATTTCCAGTTTCACCACTGAAGCCTACAAAGGTGGAGTAGCGTTTAGCATTCCCCTTTTTCTGCGAAAAGAACGCGGCGATCTAAAACTGGCAAAACTAAAATTACAGAATGCCGAGTATGAATTGGACAATGCCGAAATACGAATCAAAAATAAAATTATAGGCCTGTACCGCGAACTGGAATCTTTTGAAAAGCAGAATGTTTTAATAGATGAAGTGGTGTTCAATTACAATACCATGGTGGCGGCAGAAGAGCGTAAGTTTGGTTTTGGAGAAAGCTCCTTGTTCTTGGTGAATTCCCGCGAGAGCAAACTTATAGATGCCGAGCTCAAAAGGAACGCCGTGCAGAATAAATTCTTCTCCGCAAAAGCAAAGCTGTTCAATTCTATTGGGGTGAACCCTGAGCTATAACGCTACGGTTGTAGTTGCTAATATTCTGTATAAGTTCAGGTCGGTTTTTACTCGATAATCGAGATTAAATGCCCCGAGGCTTGCCTCGAAATCAAGGTGTATTCTTTTTAACACCTCGAGGGCTTGTCCCGAGGTTTACTTTTTAGTTTGAAAAATTATAAATTACAAGAGTTGACAACGCTAATAAATTGGTGTTGGCCTTATTCCCACTACTTCTTTACTACCGCTGTAAAACGCTGAGTAGGGTTTTTCATCACAACATTTTTAGCAAAGACTACAGTATTTGTTTGCTTTCGGTAGCCTTACAAAAAAGGTAACGATCTACTAACATTGGCCTAAAATGTTAGGGGCTCGTTAATGTATTGCTAAAGCTGTCTTAACAATGGCGGTCATCAAATGAAATAGTTTTGCGCCGTGCAAAAGGCCTATACATATAGGTTCTTAAATGCCGAGAAATTCTATAACCCAACACTTTTATTTTATGTATTCAAAAATCCGATTTTCAAAAATCGTCTGTGCTTCGGTATGGTTCGTAACCTGGGCAGGTTTTAGTGCTAGTCCGTCTCATGCTTTAGTTACAAAAAGCAATGATGTTACAGTCGTTGGAACAAACAATGACCTAAAGCCTGTACAACAAACAATTTCCGGTACTATTACCGATGAAACTGGAGCGCCCTTACCGGGTGCCACTGTACTAGAAAAAGGAACCACCAACGGCACCACCACAGATTTTGATGGTAATTATAAAATCAGTGCACCAGAGAACGCCGTTCTTGTAGTTTCTTATTTGGGGTATTCAACAAAAGAAGTTTCTGTAAACGGGCAAACCAATTTGACTGTTCAATTAGATCCAGACGCTACACAATTGGAAGATGTGGTTGTAGTAGGTTACGGTACACAAAAAAGATCTGATATTACCGGGGCCATTGCGTCTGTAAAAAGTGAAGATTTTAATCAAGGTGTAGTTGCCAACCCAGGAGAACTTTTACAAGGTAAAATGGCCGGTGTTAATATAGCCACTACCAGTGGTGAGCCAGGTGCTGCCCAAAACGTAATTATTAGAGGTATTGGTAGTCTGCGTTCAGGAACGCAGCCGTTGTATGTGGTAGATGGTTTCTTGTTAGATAATTCTTCTACAGGTTTTGATACCAACCCGTTAAACTTTTTGAACCCTAATGATATTGAGAGTATAGATGTACTAAAGGATGCCAGTGCCACTGCGGTATACGGTTCTAGAGCTTCTAACGGGGTGGTGGTAATTACAACCAAAAGAGGAAAATCCGGAAAAACGGAAATGAACTTTTCAGTATCTACGGCTATGTCTTCTATGGCAAACACGATAGATGTTTTTGGTGCTGATGATTTTCGTAGAGAAGTAGCAGCAGCAGGGGGAACTCTAGAAGATTTTGGTGCAAACACAGATTGGCAAGATGAACTGACACAAACGGGTCTAACCCAAAACGTGAATTTCTCCATGAGCGGAGCAACGAGTGAAAAATTTTCATATTTCGCATCTGTAGGATATCTAGACCAAGAAGGTATTTTAAAAAATAGTGAGCTTAAAAGGTACTCTGGAAAACTGAACATGAACCAGAAAGCGTTTGGTGGTAAGTTGAGCATTGACTATAATATTACGGCTTCCCATACAGAAAACTTAAGACCGGACATTAACTCTACCATAAGTGATATGTTGAGTCTAAACCCAACTATTGCCCCATACACGAACGGTGAACCAACTTTGTTGAACACTAACGCACTGAATCCGGTTTTAAGAAATGATCTATATAGTGACACGGCTATGAACAACCGTATCTTGGCGAGCATTTCCCCTTCCGTAACTATCGTAGACGGCCTAGTGTATAAGATGAACCTTGGGGTGGATTATTCGGCCACTAATAGAGATAAGCAGTATAAGCCGTTTCCATCGGTTGTAAATGAATCTAATGTTTCGGACGGTTCGTTAGAAACAGATATCAGGACCAATACGAACCAGTTGGTAGAAAATACACTTACCTATAACTGGAGTCACAGCAAACATAATGTGATTCTTTTGGCGGGGCATTCATACCAAAAATTTCAAGACGAATCCAGACAATTTCAATACCGTGGTTTTGCCAATAACAATATAGAACCTAAATACCAAGACCAGACCAGTACGGATGAATATCCTACCTCGGTAAGTGCTTCTGCCGTTAAGAATGAACTACAGTCTTTCTTTGGAAGGTTAAACTATACCTATGACGATAGGTATTTAGCTACGGCTACGTTTAGAGCGGATGGTTCGTCAAAATTTGGTGAGAATAACAAATACGGCTATTTTCCTTCTTTTGCGTTGGGATGGAACATTAGCAATGAAGATTTTATGGCCAACTCGGTTTTTAATAACCTAAAGTTGCGTGCTAGTTGGGGTAAAACAGGAAACCAAGAGATTCCTTCTAAAATTACAAAGGCAAGTTTTGCCGAAGATAGATTGATTACAGGTAGCCAGAGTTTAAACACTTACCCTATTGATACGGATTCTAATTCCATAGATGGTTATCCTTACGGTATTGTTTTTACCCGTTTGGCGAATCCAGATTTGCAATGGGAAGTTTCTACACAGATTGATTTAGGTATTGATTTTGCTCTTTTTGATTATCGTTTGAGCGGTACTTTGGATTACTTCAATAAAAAGTCTACTAATATTCTGTTGGAAGTGGTTCCTGCAGATCCTGTTGAACCTACGTCTACTTACTGGAGCAATATTGAGAATATGGAAATTCACAACTCAGGTTTTGAATTGGGCTTGGATTACAGTAGTGATGCTTCAAACGATTTCTCATATAATATTGGAGGAAACATTACCTACATCCAAAATGAGGTAAAAGATTCGCCGTATTCAGTTTTAACCACAGGGGCGGCACAAGGTTCCGGTCAGACAGATGCAACTATTAACGGGTACATCAACAACGAGTCTATTGGTGCGTTCTACATGCTAACTTTTGATGGTATTGGAGAAGATGGTTTAAATAAGTTCAAGGACATTAACGGAGACGGAGAAGTATTGGATGATGACCGTAGCGTAGTGGGTAGTGCTATTCCAGATTTGATTTATGCGTTTTACCTGAACTTTAAATATAAGGCATTTGATCTTGGTTTGAACTTTAACGGAGTTTCTGGTAATGAAATTTACAACCACACCACTATGACGCTTTTCAGCAAAGCACAATTGTCCAGATCCAATAACTCAACAGATTTTGCAACGGAATTCCCAAGTGAATCTGCTAACAATTCCAATACCGTTTCTACACGGTATTTAGAAGATGGTTCTTTCTTACGGTTGAACAATGCAACGTTATCATACAATCTTAGTCCGGATAAAATTGGCTTTGGAGAAGCGTTTCAGAACATTCGTTTCTCGGTAACTGGTCAAAACCTTTTTGTACTTACAGATTATTCAGGGTTTGATCCAGAAGTAAACACAGGATCTACAGAAGGCGGAATTCAGACTTTTGGTATTGACCGTTTTACGTATCCAAAAGCAAGAACGTTTATGGTAGGTCTTAACGTAACGTTCTAAAAGGAAAACAAACGATAGCTTTTATATCACTTAGAAAAACAAAATAAAATGAAAAATAGAATAGTTTATAGAATATGGCCGGTAGCTATAATAGTGCTCGCATTTCTTGGCTGTACGGATTTGGAAGAAGAGATTCTTGATGAGTCGTTAACGGGAACCGGCCAAGCGGAAGTGGTTAGTGGATCTATAGCTCCGGTATATGGTATGCTTAGAAATGTATGGTTGCACACCGTTAATTTTGGACTGCAAGAAGTAGCTTCGGATGAAGGTATTCTTCCCTACCGTGGTGGAACGGATTGGTTTGACGGCGGTAAATTTATTGCGGTTCACCAACACCTTATGACGCCCGGGAACGGTTTGGTAGGTGATGCTTGGACAAATATTACCTTAACTATTTCAAGAGCTGTATTGGCTGAAGAAAGATTACGACCGGAAGCCGAAGCAGGTGATGCCGAAGCACAAGCGGCATTGTACGAAATGATAGCCATGAAGGCGTACTTAAATATGCTAACACTTGATAACTGGGGCGTTGTTTTTAAGAAGACCAGTTCAGATGAAATCTCTGAAATCCTAAGAGGACAAGAGGCAATAGATTATATAGAAAGCGAATTTCTATCTGTTGTAGATGTCATCAGTACAGAAAAAGGTCCAGGTAGGTTGAATAAAGATGCAGTAAGCGCTTTATTGGCACGTTTGTATTTGAATGCTGCCGTTTATCGCGACCCTTACGGAACGCCAGATTTTAGAACCGAAGATATGGATAAGGTGATTGAGTACACGAGCGATATTATTTCCGGACCGTACGCATTATCTCCGGAATATTTTGAATTGTTCAATGACGATAACAACACCAATCCTGAGCTTATTTTTGCACTGGATCAAAGAGGGGTTTTACAAACGGAGCATAGCCGTTGGGCGTATTGGTCAATGTCCGGGGACCAGATTCCAAGACCTGAGTTCCCAAGTACGCGTGGAACGGATGCGGTAGCGGCTACTTCTGATTTTTACCAGACGTGGGTAGATGCGTATGGAGCTGTAGATCCTGCAGATGCAGATGCACGTTTTTCTCAAACAAATACCATCATTTCAGAAGAACTTCAAGATTTAACAGGAGTGAACCCGAATAATGATTCGGAACACTTTTACTGTGTAGATGCTCAAGATTTTGAAGTAGATAGAGGTTTAATTCGCGGTATTATTTGGGGACCTAGAAAAGATGAAGGAGGTAATATTTTGACTTGTGATGATGGTTCGGTTAGGATTTACCCGGTTATCAATAAAAGAAGTAGTGGTGCGGACATCCGTTATGTAGATCATAATCTAGAGGTTGATTTTTCTGATGAAGGTAGTTTACACAACACAGGTTACCGTTTCTCAAAATATCAGTTCAGTCACACCGCACCAAACTGTTGTACGAACAGTAGCGTAGATTTGGTTTTGATTCGTTTGGGTGAGATTTATTTGATGCGTGCCGAAGCAAAATTGAGAAATGGCGATAATGCAGGTGCATTGGCGGATATCAATACTTTAAGAACGTCAAGAACTGCGCGCCCAGAGCAGATACCACAGCCGTTGGATGCCATTGATTTGGATATCTTGTTCCGTGAAACCGGTTTTGAATTGTATTGGGAAGGTTTCAGAAGAAACTACCAAATACGTTTCGGTAAATACGAAGGTAGTTGGACGGGTAAGACCGATACCGATGTAAACAAAAGGTTGTTCCCTATTCCTCAAAAAGCAATGGATGGCGCTTCAAGTGAGCAGGGCTTTTTGGTGCAGAATCCAGGCTATTAATTCCTTTTATAAGAAAAAAGAAGATGCGGCAAGAAATAAACTTTCTTGCCGCTTTTTTTCACACTAAATTCAAGGTCTAAAAAATAATTTAAAGAGAACACATCTTAATCCAATCTATATGAAAACTATTTACCTTCTAATCTCATTGGTATTGACGGCATTTTTCGTCAATACAACATTGCCGGAACAAAAAGAGAACCTTAAGATGACGGATATTCAGGTCATTGGTAGCCACAACAGCTATAAGGTGGCGATTGAAAAACCGTTGTTTGAGTATTTGTTCCAAAAGAACCCTGCTTTAAGCGGATTGGAGTATGACCATATTCCTTTATCCGGACAATTAGATTTGGGACTCCGTAGCTTGGAACTAGACGTTTTTCATGACCCAATGGGAGGTCATTATTCCAACCCAAAAGGATTGGAAATCGTAAAAGCTGCGGGTACGGAACCGAAACCGTTTGATGTTGAAGAGAAATTGAAAATACCTGGATTAAAGGTATTCCATATACAAGAAATAGATTTTAGAAGCCATCAATTGGTGTTTAAGGAGGCTTTAGAGGAACTAAAATCATGGTCCGATGCCAACGAAGGGCATAACCCAATTATCATCACTATTAATACAAAAGACAGTGAAATACCGGATACGAGAAAACCATTGCCGTTTGATGCGGAAGCTCTAAAAAATCTGAATGCGGAAATCTTAGCCGTTTTTTCTAAGGAAAGGATAGTAACACCTGATTTGGTACGGGGCGATTTTGGAACCTTGGAAGAAGCGGTTTTGGAACAAGGTTGGCCAGTATTGAACAAAGTACAGAATCGGTTTTTATTTGTTTTGGATGAAGGTGGAGAAAAAATGGAAACCTACTTAAAGAGCTTTCCAAATTTAGAAGGTGCCGCCTTATTCGTTAATCAAGAAGAAGGAAACCCAACTGCGGCTTTTAGGATTCTCAATAATCCAGTGGAAAATTTTGAACAAATTAAAAAATTGGTGAGTTTGGGGTATATGGTTCGCACCCGTGCTGATGCCGATACCAAAGAAGCCCGTGAAAATGATTATAGCAGATTTGAAAAAGCAAAAGCTTCCGGCGCTCAGATAATCACTACGGATTATTACTTGCCCAGCACGCTTTTTAAGTCCGATTTTAAAGTTAGTTTTGAAAACAACAGTTACGAAAGAATCCGAGAATAAAAAGGATGTTTAGAAAAGTAATGCCATATCTGCTGGTTTTCGCTTTATGCGGATGCAAAACAGAGCCGTCTCAAAAGGAAAATCCACAGAAAGAAATTAAGGTCGCTTTTATGGCGGATATCCATTTTGCAGATGTCTACCCAAATTTAGATGAAAGCGACTTTAAAGGCATTTTCGATAGTGTGCAAAACCGAAGTTCGTTACTAAGAACTATGAATGCGCAACTGCATTCTACGCGACTTTTCAACGAGAACTATTTTGCCTTTTTTGCAGCTTTGGATGATGCGGTAGCCAAAGGAATAAAAACCATTGCCTTGCCTGGGGATTTTAGTGACGATGGTCAGCCATTGCATATTAAAGGGCTAAGAAAAATATTGGACCGCTACGCTGCCGAACATGATATAGAATTCTTTCTCATTAACGGGAATCACGACCCAACCACTCCTTTTGGTGAAGAAGGCGGAAAGTCCGATTTTTTAGGTGCCAATGGAAAAGCCCAGCCTCTCATGAGTGAGGTAGGAAAATATAGGGCGAACGAGGAATATCAAAACCCCACCCAAGTGGTGGCCGATTTAAAAGAATGGGGGTATGAAGATATGGTTCAGGAGTTACATAATCATGGGTTTTTTCCAAAAGAAAGCTATCGGTATTGGTCTACTCCGTTTTCTGAATATTCGGTTGAAGAGTATACTTTTCAAAAAGCGAAAACGGCTTCCGATTTAGCTCGTAGAAATTACCGTTTAGAGACGTCCGAGGTCCTTTTGCCAGATGTGAGTTATGTGGTGGAGCCAGTAGACGGACTTTGGTTATTGGCGTTGGACGCCAATGTATACCTGCCCAAAGAAGATGGAGATTTTAGCGGTGCTGGTATTGGTTACAACGAAGTTCTGACGCACAAAAAACATCTTATCCGCTGGACGGAAAACGTGGTCAAAGAAGCAAACCGACTGGGAAAAACCCTTATTGCCTATAGTCATTACCCCATGGTGGATTTTAACGATGGTGCTTCCAAAGACATTGCGGCCTTGTTTGGTGAAAAGGCTTTTCAAGCACACCGCATTCCGTCAGATTTAGTAGGGGAAACCTTTGCCAATATTGGCCTGAAAGTACATGTAGGCGGTCATATGCATTTGAACGATACAGGGGTGTTCACCACTAAAAAAGGAAATACGTTGGTGAATATTCAGAGTCCGTCTTTGGCGGCCTACGTGCCCGCGTATAAAATTATAACCATCAAGAACCCGACTCAAATGGAGGTGGAAACCGTGGTTCTGGATGAGGTAAAAGGGTACGATACTTTCTTTGGTGCGTATGAAAGGGAACATGATTTTCTAGCCTCTCATTTTGAAGATGAGGTATGGGAGAAAAATATCCTTTCCACGGCATCGTATTTAGACTATACCAAAACGCACTTACAAGAATTGGTACGCTTACGATTCTTACCTAGCGATTGGCCGGAAGAACTCGTTCAGCAGTTACTCAACCATAATGGTTGGGAGCTTTTGACCGCTTTGGATTCCGAAGAAAAAATTAAGGCCGAGCTTCAAAAAGAAGAATTGACCATAGAAGATTTTTCATCTTGGCAAGGAATGGACCTTATCGTTGACTTTTACAAGTTTAAAAACGGAGATGAACTCGCCAAACGAGATATGGATTCCCAACGCTTAAAAGGGTACCGGTTTGTATTGAAAAAGTGGTCTGAGCAAACTGAAAACACTGCCCTAAAACAATTCGCCGTCATATTCAAAAAACAGATGGAAGGGGAGCCTGCCGTTAATTTTAGTATCGATTTAAAAACAGGGGAGTTACAACGGGATTAGGTGTTAACTCTGCTGAAGCATAGGCATTTTTTCTTTCTTTTTGTAGGTACGACCGTACCATAAAAGTACGCCGGTTACGGGAAGTGTCGCCGTTAAAAGACTTACTAGAAAGGCAATAATTTTTCCTGGAAGACCACCAATAGCACCAATATGAATGTCATAGTTCATCCTCAAAATCTTATCGGCTATTTTGCCATTTTTGTATTTGCCGTAAATGCTGGGTGTTTCTATTTCTTCTAGCGTGTTTTGGTCAAAAAACCGATAATCGGCATCGTAGAACAAGCTTTCACTATTTGAGACTTCAACGTAGATACTTTCGTTTTCAGAACTAGGGTAGTGCAGTTCGTAGGCCGTTGCTTCTGGAGATTCTTCCATCAACTTAACGATCAACCTATCCATCGGTTTTGCTGTACTGTCCGTTACCGGTTCACTGGTATTTTCAGGAATAATAAAAGCGGCTTCTTTATCTCCACCTATGGATTTATATACGCCGTACATCAGCCAATTGTAGGACATCATAGAACCGGTGAAGGCCAATATCAAGGCCAGGGAACAAATATAAAACCCTACTACAGTATGCAAATCAAAGTTTTTGCGTTTCCAGCGTGTGGACTTTTTCCAATCGAATTTTAGGCGCTGTTTTAGGTTTTTGCGCTTCTTAGGAATCCAGATAATAAATCCGGAAATGATAATAAAAATGAAAATCAGAATAGAGGCACCTACCACTTGCTCACCAATTTCTTTGGGCAACCACAGTCGCATATGTCCCTTTAAAATAAAGGCAAAAAATCCGGTCAGATGGTCGTCAATCTGTATCACTTCTCCCGAGTACGGGTTCAGGAATACACTGCTATAGAACTCCGGTTCCGGGTCGTAAAAAATAACCTCTACAGCATCATCTGCTTTTTTAAAGAGCGTGCCGTGAACATGATGATCTGGGAGAACATTTTGGGCAATTTCCTTGGCTTGGGTGGGCGTTAGAATCGCTTGGTTCTGCGGTTCCACTTTTTTATACTGATCATACGTACTTTCAATTTCTTCTCTAAAGGACCAACAGCAACCGGTTATGGCCACAATAAAGACCACAATACCTGTGGTTAGACCTAAGATTTTATGTAATTGAAATGCGAATTTTTTAAAAGTCATACCTGTAATTTTAAAGACAACCCGCTGGGGTTGCCTTTATGAATCGTACTTTAAAATTTAAAACTGAGCGTACCTAATACGGTTCTTCTTTGTTGTGGCGTTACCGTACTCCAACCGGAATAATAAGAGGTGTCCGCTAAGTTATTACCTTTAATGCTAAACCTGTAACGATCGGTTTCATAATATACCGATGCATTGACAATGGTATACGAAGGGATGTAAAAACTACCCGTAACCGATTTGTAATCTGTCATGGTATCATACTCCGAAGCACCATTAAATCCGGCGCCTACACCAAAGTTCTTAAGAAACTTATAGTCCGTCCAAAAATTATAGGTGATTTCCGGTCCGGATTCGCCATATCTATTGCCTTCTAATCCTGGCGCGGAAGGTGAATCTGTTATTTCGGAATCGTTGTAACTAAAACCGGTGTGGATGTTTAGACCTTCAATTGGGTTGGCGTTTACTTCAAGTTCAATACCCTGACTGTTGATTTCTAGGTCTTGTGTTTGCGTTGCCCAATAGTATTTATTGTCTACGTTTATGTTGTAATAGCTGGCCGTGGCTTCTAGTTTATTGTGGAATAAACTAGATTTTACCCCAATTTCAAACTGGTTCGCTTCTTCCACGTCATACGATTGTAAGCTAACATCGCCCGTGGCAAAGTCGGTAATGTATTGCGGATTTACATAAGAAAAGCCGTTTTGGTAATTGGCAAAAATGGACAGTTCATTAAGAATAGGTTGAAAAACAATCCCGAATTTAGGAGAGAAAGTAGACTCCGTATATTCGGTGTCATCGTCCGTATCGGTCTGCTGGTCGCCTTCGTAATCAAATCGGTCATAACGTACACTGGCCATAACGGATAAGGAAGGTATAATATGGATCACATCGGAGATGTACGCCCCAAATATATTCTGTCGCACATCACTATCCACATTTCCAGAACCGGACAAAGCGGTACGTAAATTTTCGGCACTGATTTCCGGCTCACCATAGATAAGGTCGCCCTGCAGGTTTATGGAATGCAGATAGCCCCAGTTAGAGCTGTTATCAATAATTTTAGAGTCCAAATAATCAAAACCTACCAGCAATTTGTTCTCTAGATCGCCTAGGTGAAAGGTGCCGTTAAAGTTCTGTTGTAGATTTAAGGTCTTTGTTCTGGAGTCCGTGTCCTGTACGTTCAAGCTAAAATTCTCCGTTCCTACAGGAGCGGCGGGGTCCGTGTAATCGGCAAAATTCCATAAATAGGTATAATACCCCAGTGATTTTGCTAGACCGCCGGCAATTAGGGTTTGGGAAGACCAGTTATCCGTTATTTTCCAAGCGATTTCTCCCCTGTAATTCTGTGTAATATTGTCTATGGTCACATCATTATTGGTGAAGGATAAATGGGTATCGTAATTGAGGTCATCAATAGAATTAAAGGCCAAAGGACCATATCGGTTTAAGAACAGGAAAGTTTCATTGGTCTGTTCGTTGCCCGAGGCTTCATAGGAAAAGTTCAGCGAGAGCTTGTTATTCACCTTATAGGAAAGTGAAGGCGCTATAAAAACCGATTTTTTAAACCCTGCATCCTGAAAACTATTGTCTTTTTGGAATCCACCGTTTAAACGAAAGGATAGCTTTTCACCATCGGAAATATTAACGTCTACATTCAGTTTGGCAAAATCATTGGAACCTCCGGAAACCGTTATTTCCCCTCCGGTACTATTGTACGGTTTTTTGGTAACGATATTTATGAGACCGCCATATGAGGTAACCGTACTACCGAATAAAGTTCCGGACGGCCCTTTGATCACTTCAACACGTTCTACGTTAGACGGGTTGATAAAACCATTGGTAATACCGGCCACACCGTTTACCAATTGCGGTTGCACTGCAAAACCACGGCTAGAATAATATCCTGCACCATCGCCACTACGGCCCGTAGATGACCATAATTGCGAGATACCGGCAGCATTTGCCAAAGCATCTGAAAAGGTGTTTACGGATTGGGAAATCAGTATTTGATTGGTGATGGTGTTGTATACCTGCGGATTCTCAATATTCTTTAGCGGCATTTTAGAGACATAGGCCGTTTCTTTTCGCGAGAACTTGTTGCGGCGTTCCGCTTCTACAATAACTTCGCTCAAGATTTCATTTCCTTCGTATAGCACAATGGTAGAGAGGTCTACACTTTGATTGTCCGTAACGGAGAATTTAATTTCTTGGGTCTTAAAACCCATATATGAAAGGGAAAGGATGTAATCACCATTGGAAAGGCTATTGATTTCAAAAGCACCCTGATCATTGGTTTGGGTGCCTTTTAGGGTGTTTTTGATAAGCACATTTACGCCCATTAAGGGAGCATTGTTATTGTCGGTTACGGTTCCACGCACTGTGGCACTTTGTGAAAAACTGAATTGTGACAGCAACAGTAGGGTTAAGCAGGATATAAAATATTTCATGAAGTTTATTTAGACTTAATATAGATAGTTCCATTTTCGACAAATGTATCTACCAACATTCAATTTGCCAAATTATTTATATTAAATCTAAATAGTGAAATATAACTGCTTGGTTTTGTGTTGCTAAATCGATTTCATTTCTTGAGATACATCTTGAAAAACTGAAGTTGAAGTTCCTTTTACTGCAAAAATTGGGTGTGGTCAACTACCTCGGAGCATGTAATCTCGATTATCGAGTAAAAGATTAAACGCACCCCTTGGGATGCGTTTAGTACAATGTAATCATCAAAATTTAATGGGAAGGAAGGTTTAGACCTTCTCTTTGATCACTTCCGTGTTCACTACGTTGCCCTCCACATCATAATGAATGAATTCTATGACGGCCTCTGTTTTTTCTCGGTATACTTTCACGGCTAAAAATCCGCCATCTACACGTAGAAATTTGTGCTCGGGACGTTTGTCTTTTGGGTCCCAACCTTGCGCATGGTAGGAGCTTACGGGACCTTGGCTAAATTCCCGTAGTCCAGTTTTTGGGTCTACGGAAACGTACTGCCAATGCCTATCGCCATTGATTACAAATACATTTTGCTTCGCCAGGTAAGCGCGCAACCATTTTCCTTCTGTGGCGAAGGATTCATTGGAGTGATTATCAAATTTACCTTTGGAGCGGTCCGGACCTACTACGGGAGTAGGGGAGACCAGAATTTTAAAAGTCGCATCCGAAGCTTCTAAAGTTTGTTTGAACCACGCAATTTGCTCCTCGCCCCAAATGGTTTTTTCTTTTCCATCGGGAGATTTGTTATCGCTTCTGAATTCCCGTACTTCAACATTCCAGATCTGTAGGTCTTTGCCCCATCTAAAAGTTCGGTAGGGCTGGTCAATAATCGGTACTTGCTCGCGCCAGATGGCCAGTCCGTCTTCATAACTTAAATCCCCAAAAGAGGTGGAATACGGGTTGGCATCATCTTTCAATAGGTCATGATCGTCCTTTTGAAGGTAAGCGGGCGTGTTCCTATAAAAATCGGCTAACGAGGGCCATGAGTTCATGGCATGCCACTTATGCCTTGCCAGTTCCACGGTGGTTGCCATAGGCCCGGGTTTGTCATAATACACGTAATCTCCGGTTTGGCAATGAAACAACGGATTCAGCCTCAGCATACTATCGTAAATCTTAAAACCACGCTTTGGGTCATCATGCGACCAATAATACTGACAAGTAGAAGCTGTAAATAATAGCGGTACGGCCTCATTTGCCAAAGGAGCCGTTGTGAACTTTCCCTGAATAGTAGCCACGGGAGCCTCTTTATGCTTTCGTCCTTTAATTTGTACCGTGTATTGGGTATGGGGATCCAGCCCATTAAAACTTCGCTTAAAAGTGAAATCCTTATAGGCGGATACATCTTCCCAATCCGTAGTGATCGTGGTGTCCTTTGAAATTAAACGGATTTGCACCTGACCCGCAGAACCTGCTACTGCCCCTTCCATTTTGGATATGGGCATGCTATCATCAAAATCTTTGGGCGGATGGAATACCTTATCTTGTTGCTCATGGTATACCGCTACCGGCTCTGGCGATTTACAAAGCCGAGTAAGTAGAACCGCCGAAGAATCGGTGACTTCCCCAATTTTGAAACCGGTAGTAAAATAAACCTCGGAATTCTGCTGAGCGTAACCACCGGTAATGCCAAATAAGAGCAGGGTCAATAATAGTCTCATGGGTAAGGGGTACAATTTTAAATTATGGTTTCTCTGATCGGTAATTTTTCTAATTCAGAACTACTCCGTCTCAGGAGGCGTACCCGCACCTACCGTTGCATTTTTAAACCATACTTCTGCATAGCAACCGTTGGCGTATTGCTTTTCTATATCACCGCCGTAGGTTTCAGAACCCGTATACCAAACGATATTATCCTCCGGGTTTTTACCGTTCGTCTGGTTGTACGCCCCTTGTTTAAAATAATTGATTTCTCCCGCGTAGGCATTTTCGCGCTCCGTACCATCACGGCCTATAGCTGCGTACAAGGTTCGTATTTGTTGCGGAATATCAGATGATTTTACAAAGTCGGATTTTAATAGGTTCTTCGTGAATTTTACCGTCTCATGGCCATCACTTTCAAAAGTAAGGTACATGATGCCTTTGTAGACATTTATTTCATAACTGAACTCTTCGCCCAGCGCAATGCCGTCTTTGGGTTCTTCAGGGTATTCGGTGGCACTTGGTCCAACAACGGACATATCATGGCCCCAGATCGCAGAAGAATAATCCCATCGTTTAGAGTTGTCGCCTGCCGTATTAATTTCATAGTTCCAGAAAACGGAACCTTTGGTGTGGCCGGGAAATTTTTTATAAAAGATTTTTATCGGTTCGTTTTCGTGGCCTTCATCACTGTGAATTTGCCCTACAACTACCGAATATGATGCCGCAACCCGTGCATCACCGGAAGTGGAGACATGCTGCACTTTTAGCGTGCCCGTTAGTTTGCCGCCCGTTTCCGGAATCCAATGTTCCTTTTGGCCCAGTTCCGTTCGGGTATTGCTAGAGGTTCTTGAGGTTACCCCGGAATTTGGTGTTTTATACACCACCCAATTGGTAGTGCCATCATTTTCTACATAGAAAAAATCTTTCTTTTCATAGTCTACCAGCTCATCGGATTTGGTGCCATCGCCTAAAAGGATTTTCCATTCGTCCATAAAAGGGATGACATCACTTGGGTAAGTGGTGGCTTCTGCGGTTTCTTCTTCTGAGGTGGTGGTCTGTTCCGTCTTTTTGGCGTTGTCCAAGCAACTGGTGAGTGCTAGGGTCAAGGCTACCGTTACAATAGGTTTTAAGACGTGTTTTAGTGTTTTTTTGTGCATTTTTTAGTGTTTTTGTTGAGTTTGGACCCCTAAAAGCACATTTTATATGTTTTTAAAGGTCACAGCTGTAAATAGACACTAAAAATTTGAATTAGCAAAAATTAGGGTTTTATCTTTTGGTTTTTGGAGGGGTGTTTTATGAAGTTAGCGATGTCCTAAGAAGGGTAAGTCTACAATTTAAGTTCGTTCAGCAGGTTTGGCACGAGCGGGACGCTCGCGCTAGCAGAGTTTGATTATCTTAAACTGAATTAATAAATAGGACTGACAAATCTTTTTTCTTTTTCATTATTCCATTGTACTTGATATGTTTTACCATTTATTTGGTCAAGTAATATATAGTTGTAAATATTTTCAGTAGGGTAAAGTGTAAATCTGCCGTTTATTTCTTCATCTGTCCATACAAGAGAACTTGAATTTAAGATTAGTTCGCCTTTGTAGCCTTCTTTGGATATACTAAAGTGTACTTGCCACATTTTTCCATTTCGTGTGTCCAATTTAATAAAAGTCCAATAGTTGTCAGTTGGAAATAATTTGTAAATAGGAACTTTTAATTGTTGAATTTTAGTTTGTTTTTCAACTAGTTTTTCTGTCTTTTGTATTGTGCTTAAACTGTCTCGCTCCGTTTGTCCATAAGTATGAATAAAAGTTAAAGACAGAAAAGAGATTAGTATAAAATTTCTCATTTTCATTTTCTTGCTTTAAGTTAAGTCATCGTTGACGCGCAACGTGTTTGTGTATGGTTTCGTTGCGTGTTTAAGCATTAAAGTTAGCAAACAAATCACAGATAGAAAGTCCGCGAGGACTTTCGTAAGTAAGCTATAACTAGCAATGAATTATCCACGTTGTTGGTAGTAGTTATTTTTTAAAACTAATTTCATTTTTTGCAAAAAGTCATTATAATCAGATGCAAATTGTTCTAATTCAACCTCGAATGCTTGAATTTTTTGTTTTTTGATTTTGTTAAAATGATTGTAAAATCCAATTATCTTCGAATTCGGTTCATAGGTTCTATACCAAAGAGATTCCGTATTTATGAATGAATGTTTTATTGCATTTCCAATTCCGTTCAAATGTTCAAGTAATACTTGATAATCCTTAAATTCCTCAAAACCATTTGTGAAATTATTACTCAAAACTGCACCTATAGAATCTAATTTAATTTCATCTGGCCATTCTCCATAAATTTTTCTTTCATAAAGCAGAGAGTTCAGAGCAATAAGGTCATCAGTTGCAATTTTAAGTTCAGTACAAAATCGCATTTTGATTATTACAGGCCTATTAGATTGTTCTGAAGAAACAAATTCTCTTTGCTTCTTTAAATTCCTAATTTTCGAATCTAGTGTCAAAATCTCATCAATAGTTTCGTTCAGAATATTCAATTTGGTTAGTATAAATCCATACTTCAAATGAAGATGTCCGAATGGACAATCAGATTCCCAATCAGGAAGTTCATCTGCATAAAGCTGGTCTCCAAATTCAAATGCTTTGATATGTTCCATCTAATTACTGTCTAATGAAGTTGTTTTTTATCAAATTTCTTTTTCTACTTCTTGAAGTAATTCGAGGTATTCTGATAAATATTCGTGCGCATTTTTTGTTATAATTTTACCAGAAGAATTCATAACATTAACAATACTTGTTACTTCCGTTTCAACTTTTTTTGCAGGTTCAGATTTTGAAGGAGGTTTTATGCTTATTTGATGAGTAATAAGTGTGTGTGCAAACCCGTTCCGTATAGAAGCTAATTTCCTGATTTTATTAATCGTTGAGTTATCAACTCCGATGTTTGCGAGTATTTTGATTTTGGCTCCGATTGTTAATACAGAACTGTTTAGAACGACTGAAGTAAATAATTCTTTATTATCAGGCTTGAAAAAATCAAGTATAATATTATTTATTCGTTCCTCTATTCTAATGAAACGTTCTATTACCCAACCTTGAACTTCAGCTTTATTGAAGTCTCTTAATCGTTTTTTAGCCAGTTCCGAGAAATTTATTTTTTTTTCACTCATCTTCGTTTAATTACTGCCAACGTTTATGTATAAGAATAGTTGCGGGTTTGTATGCGAGGATTTTCCGAAGGAAAATCAGATGTAACAAACACGCAACGACCTTTGATTAAGCACTAAACCGCATTTATTTTGATACGGTGTTAGGCACAGTATTTATTCAATTCCACTTTGTTTTATCAGGAAAATTATATTCGTTCCAGTCAAATTCAATCCGTATCTAGTCATTTCATCATCCACTATTTGTGGCGTTTGACCTTGTCCGTGTCCTCCTAATTTATTTCTAATAGTTGGAATTCCACTTTCAAGTAAGTTTTGCAATGAAGTGAATTGATTCTGTGTAAAAGTCGGAACAAGTTCGTTTTGAAAACAAACCTGAATTAATTTTCTAGCTGTATCTCTGTCATTAAATTCCCATCCTTTCTCTTTACAAATAGTTTTCATAACACTTTCCAATGCTTTTAAACATTCTGTTAAGGATTCCTTGTTTCTGCCGTGTCGATAATGTTCGTGAGCTTTTAAATATTCTTCATTGGCACCTTGAAACTTTCTATTCCAAAGTAGCGAAATTGTCGGTTTAGTTATTTCTGAATGTGTATAAGTTGAATCAACTCGAATAATTTCTCCACCATCAAAAGAATATCCAATTCCCTCTTCTTTAAATCTATAGTTTAATTCACTTATTGCATCATCTGGATTTAATTTTGGTTTGGCATAGTAATTATATTCTCTATCTGTCCTGATTATTTTGTCAGCATATTTAAAAGTTAATTCTATAACATCGAGAACTTTATCATTTTCTTCTGTTTTTAGAAAGAAGTTTAAGACTTGGTGTTCATCTCTTTCATTATAACCACGTTCTCCTAATTCAAATAGTCCATATTCCCTACAAAGTGTTTTTTACATAAACTCGTAAGAACTTTGAATTTTATCGTTATCTCCGTAGATGTCTTCACCAAACATATCTATGATTATGTGGACGATTTTTACTCTTAATCCATTTGGAATTTGGTCATAAGTAAATGTTTCAGGTATTTCTCCTCTTAATCTTTTTTGTCGTTTAGAAAATAAGTCAAATATGGGCATTGTTCTTTGGTGTTGTTTATATTGTGCCTAACGTCTAGGCTATGACAAATAGTGCAGGCAAGGAAACTCTTCGTTTCCGTCTGGTCTACGAGCCAAAGCTTTTTGTTTTGTAATTATCTTTATTTTTTTTATTGCCAAATCCAAAAGATTTGGCGGACTTAGTAAATATGCCCAAGCCTTTAAATTCAGTACTTAACGCCCTATTTGTTATAGCCATTGTTATGTAAAGTTTTTTACAGTTCAACTTGCTCTAGTCCCATACTTAATCCAATAGGATAACTAATGTCCGCCCATTTATAATTGACGTACATTTCATTTGGACGTTCATTTATTTTTAATCTCATAATTATAACTTCTTCAATTTCACTTTCTAAATCAGTTAAGAATCTTTCATAAGCAATATCATTTGCAACTAATATCAAGTTGTTTGACTTTTTAAATCGGTTGATATCATCCATTATTTGAAAGCAAACTAAATCATTCGAATAGCTTACGAATATTTTAACCGAAATCTTTTCATTAATATAGAAGTTATTTTGTTTGTTGTCAATCTCCAAAACATTAATGAGGTCGTTGTAATTACTAACATATAAATAACAGGCAATTTCATTTTGATTTTGCTCAAATCGATTGTATTGCACTATAATATTTCTAACAATATCGTGGAGTTTAGGCTTTTCTAATTCACGATTCCAATATTTAGAGTAAAATTTATTAGTCTCTATTATTGATTCTTTTAGGAAAAGTCCATCTATTATAATAGATGTAAAATTTTTCTTTTTAAATTTTTTAAACAGAAGTTTTAATTTAATCGCTTTAGTTTCATCAAAAGTGTATGCAGTTAACTTTTTGCTTAATGTTGAATGTGAAATATATAGCGTAAAATCATTATTATTTTCTCTGAAGATCTTAAAATCCTCTTCGAAAATGCAAAATAGGTATTCCTCCTTTTGCTGATCAACTATATAAATGAAAAGTACGAAGTTTTCGTTTACATATGATTTGGGGATTTTTACATTGGTTGACTTGTTAAGTTTTCTTGACTTTGATTGAATTTTGATATAATTTAAAGTCGTAGAGTCAACTTTTTGAGTGATAATTAAATCAGTTCCATCTTTATCATACGAAAGTTCAGAATGAGTATCAAAATCGTATTTTAATAATCTTGACTTAATGTAACTTTCTCCAAGTTTCTCGGTTGGTTTATTATCCACAATTTTGGATTAAATTTTACATAACGTTTATGTATAAGATTAGTGGCGTGTTTAAGCACCTAATTTAGCAAATCAAACAACAGATAGAAAATCCGCGAGGATTTTCGTAAGTAGGCGAAAACTAGCCATTAATTTTATACTTTATTGGGTGTAGTTATTTTAAAGGATTAAAATTTTCTAAATATTTCTGAATAAACAATCTTATTTCGTGTACCTGTTCTTCAACTTGAGAAATTCCACAATTGTTCTCATATAATTTATCATTTATTCTGTTATGTACTAATGCAGAAACGTGTTCATATTTACCTTCATATTTTCCATTGGCTAAATCTTGTAAATGCTTGTTAATTTCATCAATGTGAATTCCGAAAATTTTTTCCGCTCTATTTTCAAGATGCTTTATTACTTCATTGCGTATTTCTTTTGGTAAAAAAGGGTCAGATTTTATTCCTTGAACGATTGCTTGAAGTCTATCAAAAACTTTTGGTATTCTTATTCCAGAATGAAACTCCTTTTTCTTTAATATTTGCTCTTTATTTTTTTCAAATACTTCGTGAGTTTCTTTTAGAAAACCCTTTAAAGTATCTCCATTAGCCCAATAGTTTTCAGATTTTGGGTCAAACTCGGATAAAAGTTCTTGAGATAGATTTTCAATTTTGTCAAATGCTCGTTTGTGGTATTCCGTATTTACAGTATTCAATAGTCCCTTTTTCGCACTTAAATAAGTGAGAATTCCTAAAGTTCCTGCGACAACATAAAATGTTATCTGTACTAATTTTAAAATTTCGTCTATTGTCATTTTTTTCTAATTACACCCAACTAATGGATACAAGGCATATGCCGTATAACCATCATATATAGGGTTAAATAAGTTGCTTTTTTAGTGTTCATAGGTCTTTTAGATAATATTTTCCTGTTCCTGGTTTCGTGAAAATAGGGATGGTTAAATGGTATACTACAAATATCTCCGTTTTGAATTGTACAGCCTTACGTAAAAGCGTAATCTCAAAAAAAACAGGGTCAAAATCTAAACGAAAACTGGTGTTGCAATCAATAGCATCATTTTTATTTTTCACTCAAACCCCAACATCCTTTTCCTACAGTTTCTAAATATCGCAAAATTGCGATATAAAAAGCAAGTGTCCCTTTTACAATTGCTGGTATTCTGACAGTTATTCGACAAAACGTACGAATTTACAGATGTAGGACATCTATTTTTAAGATTATCGCAAACGTATTCTTACAAAATTAGGGTCTTGCTATTTTGGGGTACAACTTCTGAATTACCCCTGTTATGCTTCAGAAGAAGTAAAAGCGTGTAAGATAATTTTGTCAGTTATACGTAAATCTATACCAGCTATACAATTTTAACTCCATATACATCAGTTGGTTAGTAGATTTAATACATAAGAACTTCCCCCGTCAGAAAAGACAATTTTTCGCATTGCAGTTGTATAAAGTGTGAGCCCTAGTGCTGAATTTGTAATTCGGCTATTTGGCATTCTACCCCTGTCCGTACTACAATGTTTTGCGAGGCTCGTGAGTACGAGCGCACCACGGTACACCTATTAAAAATAGTTATAGTTATGGCAGAAGTAGTAACACCCCAATTAGAAGAAGAACTCATTTTTCATCAACTGAATGATGAAAAACAACCCATAGATGAGAAAGAAATCACCCTACAATCATGGATCGAGCGAGACGAAGATTTATCTAACGAATCCGTTTGCGGAATTGACCAGCGCCAAAAAGTATTGGCAACCTTGCAAATGCCCTATATGGCTATTTGCAAACTGTACATGAAAGCCAAAAACGGACTGAATTATGTGGGTTCTGGGTGGTTGGTAGCGGGAGACCGTTTGTATACCGCTGGGCATTGCGTGTACAATAAAAGTTCTGGCGGATGGAAAACATCAATTATTGTCATACCCGGTAAATGTGGGTTTTCCGAACCTTACGGTAGGTATGAGGCAACAGAGCTTATGGCCACCAGAGGGTGGATAGATGATTCCTCCACACGGTATGATATGGGCGCCATTAAGTTAGACAGGCCGGTATGCCATAACCATTTCATTACCCCAGCTATGGAAGACCCCAATATTGCCGAGATCTGCGGATATCCTGCGGATCGTGACAATGGTATTTTTCAATATAAAATGTCGGACAACTTGGTAAAAGAGCACGGCCGGTTTTTATATCAAGCAGATACGTTCGGTGGGCAAAGTGGGAGTCCGCTTTTAAGGAACAGATGTGTTGGTGTGGGAATTCACAACTATGGAGGTTGTCCTAACAAGTCCTCAGATTTGTATCAAGAATTTATTGACGGGGTTGCCAATTGGTAAACCCGTAGGCATGGCACATTCCTAATCTCAAAAACAAGGCGTATGAAAACATTGCGTAAAGGCAGTTTTGATTCTTCCGTTTCATTCTTAAAAAAACTATTGGGGCGGTCAGGGTATCCACTGGAAATTTCTTCGGATTTTGATGCGCTTACACATGATAAAGTGGTACAGTTTCAACGCGCCAATTTTCTGGGTGTAGATGGCATTGTAGGTAAAAACACCTGGCAGAAATTAATGCTTACCGGCTATGATTTTGGCTGGGGTACCACAGATTATATCCTTGAAGATGATGAGTGGATGCACGATTACACGGAGAAGGATACCATCTATTTACATCATACCGCAGGCCTGCACAGACCGGATTATACCATTGGTTGGTGGGAAAACGATAATAAACCGGGTACTTTAAATAGAGTAGGCACCTCTTTTGTTATCGGTAGAAAGTCCTTGGAAGGCGATGATTTATTTGATGGGGTCACGTACCGAGCGTTCAGTGAGTTGTACTGGGCGCACCATTTGGGTACCAAATTAAAGAACAACAAACAACTCAACCAGAAATCAATAGGTATTGAGATTTGTTCTTTAGGTCCGCTTCAAAAAAGCGTTTCTGGAGAATTTTATTTTCAAGGAAATTCAAAGAAAATAGCCGTGCCAGAATCTGAGGTTTGTCAGTTGAACACGCCTTGGAGAGGACACCAGTATTTTCAGAAATATACCGCAAAGCAAATTGCGGAATGTGAGCGGTTGATACTCACGCTTGCCAGAATTTTTGATGTACCCATTAGAGATTTTAAATATACCAGTTCTTGGTTCGCTATGAGTGAAGAAGCACAAACGGGCGCACCTGGTGTGTGGACGCATTGCCATGTAAGAGCCGATAAAACAGACTGTTTTCCGCAACCGGAGTTCATAGAGATGTTAAACGGACTTTTTACCAAATACCAAGATTTTGAATTGGATTACGCAGAACTGGAAGCAATAACAATGGGAGCACCCAATGAATTGAACAAGGCAGAGTTGGACCATTATGCTGTGGATTTAGAGTTGATTGAGAATTAAAAAATAACCATTTGTAACGCTGTACATCATGGATGATAAATTAAGGGAGTTGGCCGAAGAGTCCTATGCTAATTATTCAAGTGTCTTAAATGACATTGATAGAATAAAAACGGATATAACCCATGTTCGCCAAGGAAAGGTAGAACTATCTGAAATACAAACCGATACCGAGCGACTATCCAATCGTATTTCCCGTGAGGGAACAGCGGAACTTCAGGCGTTGGAGCGTATTAATGGGGAGGCCAATTTTCAGGATATCCGTATTATTCAGCGTATCGTAGAATTGTCTCGGGCCGTGGGTAGAATTACTACCAATTCCAGATTGGGCAACACAGGGCACGGCACCGGTTTTTTGATAGCCCCAAACCTTATCCTTACCAATAATCATGTGTTGGGCACGGCGGAAACGGCAAGCAATTCTACCATTCAATTTAACTACGAATTAGACCAGCAAGGAAACCCCAATAAATCGGAAAGTTTCAATTTGCTACCAGAGGAATTCTTTATGACTTCGCACTATAAAAAAGATGCCGGTGACCCGTATAGCGGTCTGGACTTTACTATTGTTGCTGTGGAGAAAGTGTCCAATGAAGGAACACCGATCAGTAATTTTCCTGTTGCCCGATTGGATAAAAAACTGGGTAAAATTATAGATGGGGAGAACTGTGCAATCGTGCAGCATCCAAAAGGGGATTACAAGAAAATAGTCATGAAAGACATCCGCATGTTGGTGCTTAAAGATGACTTTCTAATTTATGAATCGGATACGCTTCCCGGTTCGTCCGGTAGTATGGTCCTTGGTTTAGGAACCGGAGAAGTAGTCGCCCTGCACCACAGTGCCGTACCCAGAAAAAATAGACACGGACAATGGCTGAGAAAAGACGGATCCGTAGTACAACCCGGAGACCCGGATAATATGATAGATTGGATGGGGAACGAAGGCATTCGCATTAGCAGTATTCTGAATATGATTGCGAAAATTCCCGTCAGCAAAACAATGCAAAAATACAAGTCGTCTTTGGTCAGTGTTTTAGATACAAATGTGAGTTCAACTCCTGTTCATACCGAAAATAGAACTACACCATCAAAACCGTATGCTATGAATCGTTCAGAAAGTACAACCAATCAGACCCTTTATTTTGAGATACAATTATCCGGAGTCAAAGAAATGCAAAACGACTGGAAGCAAAACGCAGCCAGTTTGGTTCCCGGTCTGGTGCTTAGCGAGCCTTTATACCCGATGTCTACAGAACAGGCCCACAGACTTTTTTATTACATACATGTGCAGTCTGATAAAACCCCATGGGAAGTGGCCGCAGAATTGGAAGGGTTGCCACAAATAGATACCTGCACGCCCGATTTGGAAATGTCTACGGATATCAAACCCGGACATTATGGGCGCTGGTCCGGTAATGAAAGTTTAGAATCACTAGATGACGGCACAGCAGATTGGGATAAGAGTGAAGGTGATTTTAAAATCCGCTGGGCAAATGCCAGTTTGGTAAAGGAGTTTATTCCAAAAGGGCAGAGTGGCGAATATAGAAAATGGAATCTAAATGCGACCAACGCGAACAATCTGAAGGATGTTAAAGCATATGACAGTTTAAAAGCAAATGCCGATAAAATAAGACTGATACAATTAGATACGGGCTATACGGACCATTCCAAGGTTTTGGGTGGGTACAATTTACTGCACGACGAAGATTTTATAGATGGGGAAGATGCTAGGGATGAAATGAGCATGGGCATTTTAAAACAGCCCGGTCACGGCACCCGTACCGCAAGTATAATTATGGGGAACAGGGCTAACGGCAGAATTGAAAATGACGGAAACCAAGGGGTTGCCGTTGCAGAAGAAGAATCATTGGTAAAGGTAATTCCGTATCGGATTTCAAAATCCGTGATTTTAATCGGTAGAGGGCGCAATTTGTTCAATGCCGTTTCTCAGGCCATTAATGCCAATGCAGATGTTGTTTTTATGTGCATGGGCAGTTATCCGCGTCCTATGATTTATAGTATTGCCAAAACGGCCTATGAACGAGGGGTTATTTGGGTATGTGCGGCAGGTAATATGGTAGAATCCGTAATTGCTCCGGCAGTGTATCCAGGTACTATTGCCGTAGCTGCATCCAATCCAAATAACGAACCTTGGCGGTATACATCGTACGGCCCAGCGGTAGATATAACGGCACCCGGCGAAGATGTGTATGTACCTTTTAAAAACAAAAAGCAAGAAGATATAATGGTATTTGGTTCGGGTACGAGCTATGCTACGCCACATGTGGCTTCTGCAGCATCTTTATGGAAAGCTAAAAACCTTAAAAACCTGAACAAATTCATAGAAAAACCGTGGCAAATTGTTGAGTTGTTTCGGAAGCATTTAAAAGAATCTGCCCAGGATGTGGTGGATAATAGAGAATGGGACCAAAAGCGATTTGGAGCAGGTATTTTAGACCTGACGGCTTTGTTGGATAAAGAAGTAACCCCCGAAGAAATTAAAGGGCTGAAGAATGCTTATGCCGGCAAGGAGAGCCGAAAAGAATGGGATTTAGGGGTGCGCGAGACTGTACATTTTTTATGGAATACTGCCAGAAGAAAATTGACACCTGGGTTTGAGAGTTCAACCCTACAAGATGCCTTGACCGAAAGAGCACGGATCAGTGTAGCTGCCATGTCTGGAAGACCAGTAAACAAGGTGTTTGAAAGCTATGCCCAATTTGATGAAGATCAAACGGAAAAATTGTTAAAAGTATATTTTGAAAGTTTCAATTAAAAGCAAAAATTATGGATAATTATTTTGACCTTCATTTTCATCCCATGGCAAAAAACCACTTGGCACCAAAGCCAAAAGAGTCGCATTCAAAAAAAGCGAATGCAGCCACCATGCCCATAACTATGACCAAAGCTTTTAAAGATTATACAGATGAGAATGTACTTCGTAGGCTTGAAAGTCAATGTTGTATTGATTACCTGAATGAAGCTCCTGTACGGTACGGTATAGCCGCTATTACAGCTATGGAATTTGGGATGGCTTCCAGCAAAGGGTTTCTGGCCGATGTATTAAAAAGCTACCTTAAAAAACCGTTGGATGATGCCTATTTTGATGCGATTAAAGAAGGGGAGGTTTCTTATCTAAATTTGTTTCTGAAAGAGGTGGCATTATATCTAAAAAATAGAAATTTAGAAAATAGGGAACCACACACAAAAGGAAGTTTAAATCTTATTGCCAGGCCTTCTAAAAATACAAGAGAAGCCGTGTCAAAAGCTTTGCCAAATTTGGTGTTCGCTATTGAAGGTGGACATAACCTTTGTATGAAAAAAATAGGGAATGCCCTTGATTATGATAGTTTTGAGGGATTGGAAAAAGATGCATTTTTTGACCCAACTATCGCCATTTCCGAAGACAATAGAAAACCACAGGAGGTACTTAAAAAGTTGTACAAAGCTTTCCGGGATTATGGGCTAGATGTACTGTACCTAACGCTTACCCATTTAACGCATATACCGGAGCAACATTTGGCCACACATGCTTATGGAACCAAAAACCTCAGGCATCCGTCTTTTTATCCTTTTGGGAATGGATTAAGTGAATTGGGGGAAGAAGTAGTTAGAACAGCCTATAAATTAGAAGCGCCTACCAAGAAAAAGGATGATGCAGGCGTATTGATAGACATCAAGCATTTAAGCCTGAAGTCCAGGGAAGATTTATACGCCTTACGAGAGAAAGAAGGTTTTGGTAAAATTCCATTGATTGCTTCTCACGTTGGTGTTACAGGGTATTCCATAAGTGATTGGAAGCATAATCTTGAAATTGAAAAATGTGCGAATCACGTAGATCAAGGAATAAAGACCGTGAAGCTATACACACAACCCAAAGTAGCAGGATATTGGGGTGCTGATGCCAACACGGAATTCAGTTTTCATCCGGGAACCATTAATTTAATGGATGAAGATATTATTGAAATTGCCAATAGCAACGGACTTATTGGAGTGGGGCTAGATGTGGATATATTGGGATACAGCACAAAATCAAAACTTCAAGAAGATGTGTGCGAGTTTATAACCACGCCAGATTTTATCCATTACTTCCCATACACGAGTATTAAATCAATAGACTATGCCAGTGTAGAGGAAATACAAGCGGAAGAGTCATGGTTAGAACCGTCAAAGAAAGAAGTGCATCCGCTAAGCTTTTGTTTTAATATCATTCACATTATGGCGGTAATCGGTTTAAAGACCAAGTTTCAAGATGCACCGGAAAAGTTTATTTGTATAGGTAGTGACTTTGATGCTTTTATTGAGCCGTCCAATATATGTAGTGATAGCAGACAATTTAAAAACTTAAAAGCCTGTCTGATGAAATGGTTGCCCGTTGCCGCCAAAAAATATCAAAAGGTGAATGGCGGAGCAAAAGATTTGTTCGATTTTACCAAGAAAAAGAAAGAGTTAAATGAAGTTGTAGTAGGCATACTCTATGAAAACGGGCGTGAATTTTTAGATAGACGTGGTTTTTTAGAGGGCTTATCTGAGCCCAAAAAAGGGGAGACAAGCACTGAAGCCGAATTAGTTTAAAATAGAACTCACCATGCCAGATAAAACTAAAGTAACTACAGGTAGCTTTCCTGAACCAGCTACCAACCCTAAAGGTTGGTTCACTTTTGAAAATATGATTGCACTTGCCGTTCTTATAGCCTACGGCATTTTTATCTATTTTTTAATAGGAAAGGTAGATAGTGGCGACCCTAGTTGGAGCCGCTTAATTTATTTGTTCTCGGGTGTAGAGGCCATTGTTTTTGCTGCGGTAGGGTTTCTATTCGGAAAAGAAGTAAACAGGAAACGCGCTGAAAAAGCAGAAATCGAAAAGAAAGAAGTAGAGGAACAAAAGGAAAAAATCAAAGACGAGAAAGTAGCGGAGCACAATAAGGGACTCGTACTTGGTGCAATGATCATGCAAGCGGAAGGCGGTCAAAATAAGTCAATGGAAAATCGGGGTCTGGAAATGGAAATGTCTTCAGGCGAATTACAGGGTATTGCTGCAAAAGCAAAACAGCTGTATCCGGAGTTGGATACGTAACTTTTATTTTTTTCGCTCTCGGGTAAGATTATAGGTGAGTCCAACATAGATGCCCCATTTGGATTTTTTATAGGTTGGTGCTGAGGTGATTTCTGCGGGAACGTACACATTTCCATTTTCACTTTTAATACTATTAGAGAGTACATCTAGGCGCGCTAACGAAGCTCCGGCATTTATACCTATCAGCTGCTCTCTGCCGATTAATACTCCAGCCCCAAATAGATATCGGGTAATCCCGTCTAGAGGTGATACCGCTGCTCCGGCATTTATTCCACCTCGTAGTCCAGCTTTAAACTGATAACTAAAATGTGCCAGAGCCCCAATGGCAACATCAAAATTGCTTCCGTTTTCTTCTAGTATTCGGTTTCTTCCATCATCTTGATCTTCCAAATAGTACGATTTTTCGTTGAGGTTGTTATAAAAGAATCCCGTTGAGAAATCGAACTTAAAACCACCTTTCTTTGTGAAAAAGTCGATTTTTTTAGTAAAAATAGTATCGTTCGTAAACGTATTGATCAGCGTTATTTTTGCTTCCATAACGTCTTTAGATGCCTTTAGTAATTCTGGAAATTGCTCGTAGTTCTTCATCTCCGTAGAACCCACAAGAAAATCAAAATACCTTAAACTGGTTTCCAAATCTATAGTTTCGCTCAGAACCTCCAAATAGGAAGAGTATAGAATTAATTCATTGGCCACACTAGAATCTATACTCAGGTCAGAGTTCTCAATAAGCGTTTTATAATAGTGTTTTGCACTTTGAATGTAATGGTAGGATTGGGCCACATTGTTTCTTAAGACATCATAATCTATATTTTTGGGCTTTAGGATATCTGCAGTTCTATTAAAAACTTGGCTGAGTTCCCGTAAATGAAGTTGAGCTTTCTTTTGGATGCCTTTCACCATATCCAATGTTCTAAATTCCGTATTGTCATTGGAGACTTCATAAAGGGTATTGGCACGTTCCGTAAGTGAATCGAGTTTTTTAACATGTTCTAACGCTTGCTTGTAAACAAGGTTATATTTGGGGCCAGAACTTTCTTGAGATATAAAACCTAAAATACCGGAATCAGGAATTTTAAGTAAAAGCGATTTTAGTAAATCCGGTGTGCTGGAGGTTAAACTGTAATCCGTAGTTTCAACCACAATCTCAACAAAGGCAGTGTTAATACCTAAGATTTTTAAATCATAAAACTCATTCGCATTAAGGTCGTCCGTACTTACATGTTCTAATTCTTTTTTTGCCAAATCGGCTTTGAACGTAATGGTTTCCTGTGCCTCAATTGAAGAACAAAAGAGGCACATAAACCATACTATTGGTATTATTTTTTTCATGAGGGGTTCTTTTAGTATATAGTTTTGTCTGTTATACCACAACAGCCGTGTTGATGGTATGAAAAGGCATGACCAAATGAATGGGTGTACCATTAATATCCACTATACATTTGTTCCAGGCCATTTCATAGAGCTTTTTTAAATCCCTAATATCTTCTTCGGTCATCATACTTTCTGCACCGTAATTCATGATAGAAAAAGGTTTGTGTTCGCCAAATATTTCCGATGGCCATGCCTGCTCACTTATCTTGGCGAAAAAATGGCGAAGCCCAAAAATATGCCCCAATTCGTGCATCATGGTCTCTAGTTGTTCTTGTTTACTCTGTTCGAACATTTTTGGATATATCACCAATTGATGTCTTCCGCTATCGGGAAAAAAGGCGCTTGCCAAAACACACCCATGGGCATTACAATTATCGGACGGCGACACATGTATCTGAAAATCTGAATTGTCTGCATTTTCATTAAAGCGAACGGGTACCGCATCGCCCCAACCCAATAACGCCTCACCCAACAGTTCCCGAACATAGGTTTTTATACCTTCAGGGTTCTGATAATAATATAAGGCAGTTTCGTCAAAAGTCCAACGTAAAACCTGATGTTGCGCCCAAAGGGGAATGAACCCTTCACTGGCATCCACCAAAATTTCAAGCGGAGATCGGTCCCCCGGTGTGGAATGGCCTGAGCGGTCCGTGGCACAAATAAAGTTATCCCCGTATTTGTGTACGCCAGATTGCCCGTTTTCCATTAATTCTTCTTTGCTTTTTTGAGCGAATAGCTCTTGTGAATTTGTTTTCTTTCCCATGATATGTGTATTTAGTTATTATAATTTTTGACCTCCAGAGGCCAATAGTTTACTTATTAGAGGGATTAAAACGCCTAGTCCGCCCAGTGTGCCAACCAGCGTTTCAAAATCTTTTAGTAGCTCTGGTTTCCCTAAACCAATGAACACGATGACAGTTATAATCAACAGATAAAATAGAATGCGTGTGTTGGCCCAAGTACCTTTTCCGCGGTTCTTGTTTTCTAGTCGTAAGGCTTCATTTAATGACACTGAAGTCATTATAAAATTCTTGAAACTGTAATTGAAAATCTTGGGCCTATAATGCCATACCACCAACCCTTTCTTCATTAATGAAAAAAGTGAGTTTCTATTTTTTATATTCATAAACCCATCTTTAGCTAAATCATATAATAAATAGCGTTCACGTGTAGGTAAGGTGTTCCAGATGTCATTATAGTAGCCATGCGCTAAGTTTTGGGTATGCATTACCATGCGTTGCCGGTCTAAGCGATGCGGTTGATTTACCGCATATGGCGTATCATAAAGTGATTTGACCAATATTACAGGAGCCAAAGTGGGCAGGAATTTGCTATACCCCAATTCATCAGTTAGAATATCAATATCATCTGAAGATGGTTTTTGAGCACTTTGGAGACCAAAATTGAGTTGTTTGGATACTTTTTTAGTGTTTTTTGTAATGCCAATTAAAATTTGGGGAAACGCACTTAGAATATTTCGCCATGAATTGAAGTCGTCTTGAAGACTTCCCAAAGAACGTTCAGCTTCTTCTTGAGCGGACTCATACATAGAAAAAATTTGGCTGGGGTATACTTCGGATACCAGAATAATACGTTTTCGCTGTGAAATAAGAAATAGGATAATCCGGAGTTTGGTATGGTTGGCATCAAACGATTTTATGTTATGCTCTAAATGTTCTATTACAAAAGCTTCGTAATCGTCATGGTCAAAACCATTTGAACTTTTATGGTGTGTACTAGAAAGCACACCTAAGGTTTCCGAAATATCAGAACCCATGGCAATATTTTCTAGCTGTAGCATGGAGAGGGTTGCTATTTTTAGATAACCGGCATCTACCAAAATTTCCTTGGCAAAGGTTTGCTTTCCACAAAAAGGAGGTCCAATAAGGAGCAAACCGGAATTTGATTTTTCGTCGTGAAGAATTTGACCAAATTTTTCGATGTAGCCTTCTTCCTTATTGGTGTCAAAATCGTTAGGTTTTAAATGCCTGAACCGAAAAGCGAAGAAACGGTCAGAGAAAAATAAAATCAGAGAAAATAGAATAGCCAAAATAATAATAAGACCTATGACCACTAAAAGAATGAATTTAGGCGGTAGAGAGCCCGTTGAGTTTTTTAGACTGGAGTCCGCTATACAAATCGCTTTATTGCTGTCTAAATAATTTAGGTAAAAGGTGTTGGGGTTTTCTTCACTAGCCCACGAGAAATCATGCGCATATTCATAAACCATTCCTTGAAATTCAGCTATGCGAACGTCATAGGTTGGGCGTATATGCCATAGAAAATCTTCTAGGTCTGTGTTTATTGAAGCGTTTTTAGAGGTTTTGGTATTTGTTGTTTCCTTTAGGGTAAACGTCTCGTGATACTGACCTTCATTTAAGTGTTTTTCGTGAAGCTTTGCATATTCATCTTCTTGACCGGTAAAGGCAGGGAAACTGGTTTCTAGTTCTTTTTCTTTATCCATGAACCGTCTTGCCATATCAATCTTATCTGTCTTCGACCATATTTTATCATTTAAAAATTTGGCATTCTTGAAAATCAAATAAGCCGGAAAAACGGTAGACAGAAGCAACCAACAAAATAGAAATAGGGCATACCAATAGCTGTAGCCAATGCGTATGTTCCTGTTTTTACGTCGGCTAAAGTCACTCACATTTTTAATTATGGAATGTACTTTACTGTGAACCTTGGTAATGAATTTTGTTTTTTTTGATGACTTATTAAAGTAAATCACAGCTAAACAAATGAACTGAAGAATTAGGGAAGGAAGCACATAACTAATCTCATTTTCATTGACTTTACAAGTGAGAATGTTGAGGAAAATTATGGCTAACAATAGTAAAATATCGCGAACCTTAAACTTAAAATCGTTGTTACCTCTATGAGGGTGCAACGTGTAGAATATGATTAAATAGGAATAGATACCAAGAAGGAGACATAGAATATAGGCTGTAGTTGGTGGTATAAGAAAACTAATGCCAAATGCAATGGTAATAAGCCCGGTTAGTAGAATGGAGAGAATAATATAAGAGTCTCTCAACTCTTTTTTTGGAGTTAAAAACTCAAATAAGAATCGGTCGTATTTATAGAGTCCCAACTTTGGGTTCTTGATAATAAGGGATAGGATAGTAATAATTAGAATTAAGGTTAACGCTAATACAATACCAATACATGAAAGGGTCAAAACTTCGGAAATTTTGGTACGAAGAAGTCCTATATCGTACAGCGCAATTACACTAAGATTAGTGTTTGCTACGGGCCTGATACTGTACAATTGGCCTTCATCTCTATAGTTGACCATGCCTTTCGTTTTTATTCGCGCCAGCATAGCAGCCTCTATTTTTTCTTTGTTTCTACTTACATATAGAAAATTTTCTAGGGTAGCTCTTCCTTTTTTGGAGTGAAACCAAACTTCGCCAGTTTCATCTACCAAGGCAAATTGAAAACCAAAGGGTAAAATAGCCTCGTGTAGTGATTTAAGTTGAGCAGCACCTACCCTGTAACCAGAGACGAGGTCCTCTTCATTTTTTAATAGATATATAGCCTCTTCACTTTGGTCCTCAATGGAGACCACAGGACGCATAACATATTTGATTTTGTTCGCGGATGTATTTTGAAACCAAAGGTTTTTAGAATTTACGTAGTCCGTATAGTAAGGTCGGCTTCCGAGGTTTATGGTGTTTTTAATATTGTTTTTATCAATTAATCGTACATGGTACTTTACAGCGCCGGTAGCTGCATCTATTTTAGAAATAAACTTGTGGTTTTCTCTGTAGATTCCATTTGCCTCGGAAATAGGAATAGATATACTTTCGCCGTTTTTTGCGCTAGCTAGAGTGTCTTTAGCTTTTAATTCTTCATTTGATAGCGACATCTCATAAAGTGAGGTGACATTACTGGTGTTTTCGGCTTCAAAACTGGTTTTGATTTTTTTACTCAAGTCATCCAGTTGGTCTGGAATTTTATAGTAGTAGTCATAATAATGGTTGGTGAGAGAGAAGAAGACAATTATTAAAATAGGTGCACCAATAATTACCGATATGCCAGACAGTATAACGTCATTACTTGACAGGCGCTCATCTTCAGCAATAAATAACATTTTAAAATAGGGCATTCCAAAAAGGCCAAGGAGTAGGAACGTGGTTAACAGAGCAATTATCCATGGATCTAATTTTCTGACGGCTTCATTGTAACGCTCTGTCTCTACAAGTCCAAAAATTTTAATATCATAATGTACGCGGGTATCTAGGTCCGTTTCATAGGTGTATTCACGTCCAAAAAGCTGATATACTTCATCATCCTTTGGTATGCCAATGGACATGCCAATGTTAAACGGATTGAGTTTATTAAGGCTGTCAGGTAAGATAATCCGCCCCTTTAGCGAGCTTAATTCTATAATTGAATCCGCCTGATTTTTTTCATTTGATTCTGCAGATCTTTTAAAAACGACAATGTATTCATCAAACTCCTGATCAAAGAGTGTACTCTCACTTATTTTGTGTTTTAGTGTATTCCATACTTTGGGTCTTATCTTGTTCTTGGTGATAGAATCTCTTTGTTTTATTAGAAGATGGTCCTCTTTTTTTTCTTGATTTTTTGACTCAGATTTTTTTGAGGTTCTATTCACCAGAGACATTTTCTTAATCGCTTCCAATGAGTCATTCCACTGTAGGTCTGTTAACTCCTTATGCTTTGATCTAAGTTCTGTAGTTACCTCTTTGCTCGTAGAGATAGTATTGTACTCCGTAGAATAATACTTCTGGAAATCATTGTTAAGCTGCTTGGTAATAATGTCAAAATTGGCATCTAGACTGTGAAGTTTAGACTCGCGATAATGGTGCTCGTTATTTTTAATGTGGGAGTAGTAAATAGCAAAGAACAGCCCAATAATTATAAAAGCCACGGTAAGTAACGTAAAGAGCCGCTTATTGGCTGTAAAGGGTTTACGTAGAGAATTTCCTAAAGAAGACGTGGCGGGCATAGGTTCTGCAATAAGAATTAGAAAATGAGGTGTTCACAATGGAGACCATCGTGTGTTTTTAACTATGTGCCAATTGAAACATAGTTTCAATGGTCGTGTATAGTCAGTTTCTATTTTTTAGGGAACCTTTTACTGTAAATATGTGCTTACCGTTCAGTAAGTAAAATCTTAAATTAATCATTTTGAAGCCTAGCTAGTTCGGCGTTGTGTGGATTGTAGTTGATTTTGTGTAAATGGCGTTTTTGAGGTTTTAATTGTTTGGTTATCAGAGATTTTTTAATGCATTCAGCTTTTGTGAAAACCAAAAACCCGTACAGTTTTCACTATACGGGTCAAGAATTCTAAATTGGAAATTAGTCCAGTTCGGGACCACTTCCGCCATCGTCCATCTCTTCATCGGTAGCGGCAGTTGCATCATCTTCTTCTGAAGTTGACTCGGACATAGCTTGAAGAAGCCATTCTGGTGGACCACCAATATCTACATGCCCATCTTCCATTGAAGCAGTAGCGTCCATATCATCTGAATTCTGGTCGTCTGCGGATGTAACTGCTACATCAGAGGGCGGAAGCCCTGCATCGGCTACGGCACTTGTAGTTTCCGTAGTGTCTTCAGTAGTATTGCGGCTAGCATCAGACGTATCGTTAATATTAATATTTATGTTCATAATTCATATATTTTTAGTGTTACCAAATAAATTTATCGGTTCATTATAGCGTATCGCGCCTCAAATTGTAGGGTGGAACCCGTAAGGTTTTTGGCCTCAATGTAGTACTTGATTTTAGTACTACTCTGTCTGCAGACTTGAATCTTCCATTCTAATTGCGCGCCTCCATTTCTGATCGGACTTTTTGCAACACAATTCCATACCACATGCCAAGCTTCCGGCCAGCTATGGGTAAACCATCTACGCGTACTATTTGCAGGTAAACTGCCAGTAAATTGAACACCTACTCTCATAATTTTTAAATTTTAGGGAAAGGTTAAATTTTGACCTTTCCGGATTATTAATTTTCTTTTTTTAAGATGCAACTACACAGTAGCGTGCTTGTACGTTCACCGTATAATTCTTAAGATTTTTGATTTCTATGTAATACTTGATCAGACCAAAAGCCTGTCTCGTAGTTTTTACTTTAAATTCTATCTGAGCAGAACCGTCAATTGCCGGTGCTGTTGGAACTACGGTCCAGATGACATGGTAATGATCCGGCCAGCTATGGGTAAACCATCTGCGGGTAGCATTACGTGGTACACTGCCATTGAACTGAACTCCACACCAAGGTCTACGGGAAGCGGTAGCTCTAACCAACGCCCTAAGGTCTGGACGTCTACCAATGCGTTGAGATACCGGATTAGCTCCTGGTTGTTGCGGAGAGCCTGTTGCTCTTAACAATTGGCGAGCTCTACGAGGTGTAAGCATAGCTCTTCCCGCTGCTTTTTGAATACCTTGCAAACAGGCTACAGCACCCGTAACGATAGGCGAAGCACTACTAGTGCCGTTAAAGAAGTTGGTGTACCATTCATTTTTGTTATTGGGGTTTGTTCCGGTTATTCTACCGTATCCGCAAGTAGTAACGCCTTGGCCCCAACCTTGGGTGTCCACACAAGAGCCGTAATTACTAAAGCCTAAGCGGCTACGGTCAGCGCCCCAATTTCCACCATTAGTGCCAGGAGGTGGCGCACCTGCACCTACTATAACACAACCACTATCGTGCCCTGCCGTTCTACGGAACGGATTTCGCCAACTGGATGGAAACCCACTTGGTCTCGTATTATAGATGGCTGCATCAAGGTTTTGAGATCCGTTTCCAGCTGCTTCTATGACTATGATGCCTTTGTTGGTAGCATATTGTAGTGCTGCTAAATCATCTGGCCACCATTCAATGGCTATGAAACCCATTTGTGTTTCGCCTCCCGGATAATTAGGACCAGGCCTATGTAATTCAATGAGCATAAGATCTCCTGCTCTAAGATTATCAGCGGCTTTTCTAATAGCGTTTCCGCTACCTCCATTAAAAATAGAGTAGGCTCGGACATTGGCGCTAGGGCAGATTCCAGTTACGCCAAAGCTATTACGGTCTCCGGTCATTTCTCCAAATACTGCCGTACCGTGATTGTACCAACGTAGGTCGTTTGTTTTATTGATTCCACCCACGAGGCCACCCACATTCACACGTAGGTCTTCATGGCTAAAGTTCCATCCGCCTTCAATATCAATAATACGAACACCGTTACCACGGCCACCGGGTAGCGTCCAGGCATAACGTGCATCTACACCTTGTGGTGCGGCATTCAAATAGCCTTGGTTGTTTGTGAGGTTTTGGGCGATGGGTGGTGCAGCATCATCACTAGGAGCTTCTTCCATACCATCATCACCAAAATAAACGGGAGGTAGACAACCGGGTTTAACGTACGCACCATCTACTTCGTCTAGTTCGTTCAATGAAGCTGCAATACTTTCCAGGTCTTCTCCTTCCGGTGCTGCTAGTTTATAAAATTGCCGCATTTTTGAAAGGTCTTCGGCACCTTCTTTTTGACTTGCCTTTGAAACCAGTTCTGCCACTTCTGCATCTGTGTCCGCGAATAACGGAACAAGCTGCAGCTTTTTACCCACCACAAAACCTGCTAAGGTATTTGCCGATGGTTTGGACTTCGATTTTGCTGCACTTTCGGCTTCCTCGGCATGAGGTGCCTCAATGCTTTTTGAGACGACAATGAGTTCTGGTGGTGAACCCGATGGCGAATCAATGACTACTTTACTTTTTTTTGTTGCCATAAAATTGAATTTATAGGTCGACTTTTTTATTGGTATCGACCAAGGTTAATACTGAGTTTCCAATAAGAGCGGGGGTATTTTTGAACTTTTGAACAGCTTTCTTTTACAAATAGAAACTGTTACATTGGGGGGAAGTCTAGTGGTTTTTGATAGGCAGCTTCAATGCCTTTTATTTCCATGAGTTGACCTATAAGTTCCTGTACAGGGGCATGGTCATTTAGTGCTAGGTAATGGAAGCATTTGTCATCCGTACAAAGTACATCTGCGGAAATAACAGGATGGTACGGCTGGAGTAAAGTTTTTACCTCTGGGATTTTCCATAGGTCGTTGTTTTCTCTCCCGGTTTGAATAACCAATTCCATTTCAACTACGTTTTTTAAGTATTGATCAAAGTTTTCAATGGTTATATTGAAACTGCAATCAAGTCTAGTTTTTGGAGGAACCTATGTATTTTAATTACATGACAAACGTACCGTACAAGGAGGCTTAAAAAAACCGATTATGTATAGTTTGATGGAAATTCTTTATAAACTGCAGTATTTTTTATGGTAATCTCAAATTATTGACTTTCAATATGTTAAATTAATATTAAGTGGATTTTTATTTGATATAGCACAAGATTTTAAACCTAATTTTTATCAACTGAATATCACTGTATTTACTAAGGTTCAAATACTGAAAAGGAAAGAAAAAAAGAAGCCTCATCAAAAGGATAGGAACCAAATGATGAGGCTTGATCGGTGTGAACTAAAAGTATGGTTTACGAATTTTAGCTACGTAATTAAATGTGCGGGCTGTCCGCTTTTATCCAAAGATTCAATAAAATCATTGGGCACACTTCTATACGCATCCAATCCTAAAGTGGAAATAAATTCGTTGGAAAATACATTCGCCATTTTCTCGGAAAGCAGCCAACTTCTACATTTCATCCATTGGTCTACGTTGTTGCCGTACATGTGGTGGGCTAGATCGGGAAATGCATAGTCCATGCTTTTGCCCCAATGCACGGTAAACGGAATATTTTCAGCTTGCATCGCCTCTATCATAAACCGACCATATTCTTCCAGACTGGGAATTTTATCGGATTTATTCCATTGGATGCCGTCAATCTCAATAACGCAGGTTTTATGGAATTTAGTAAAGCCCAAAGTGGCTTCGGTTTTGTTGACGTAGCGCATGGCAAAAATTCCGGGAATAGGATGGTCTTTGGTCATTTTTACCAGCGCGTTCAATGCCCTTTCGGAATCTTCAATGGTAACGCCCATAGAACAGGCAAAAGCAGGGCCTTTGTAACCGGCATCCCAAAAGGTTTCATAGAGCGTAGCCCTAATTTTTTCTTCGTCTTTGGTAATTTCTGGCAAAATACTTTTTTGCAGGCTCTTTATAAACCACGGAATACTTTTGGGGAATTTCTCACTGAATTTGATCAGCAAATAAATAAGGTCTTTATAAAGCGATTTTTCAATTTTAGTGAACGGGTCCGGGTAGGCCAGAGTGTACTTTTTCTTGTACATGGCCTCCACCACATATTGGTTTTCATCCACATAGGGGTTAATGAAAATTTTATAATGGTACGGTCTGCTAGGTTTTCCGTTTTCATCTACTTCATTGTCAATTTTAAACTCGGAATTCTTAAAATCTAAAGTTTTGGATAAGGACAGGGCCAGGTCTTTATCAATTCGTCGCACATATCTATCCAACAAAAAAAGGTCGTCCGCTTCTAGGGCTACGCCGTGAATAAACCCAAAACTCCCCAAACCCACCAACGCGGCATTGAAAAGGTCGTCGTTCCTAATGACCCTAGCTTTTATACTTTGTGCAAAAGCATCGTTTAAACTGGGTTGGGTATGCCGTTCCAGATACACATTATCTTCAGCATTTGGTCCCGTAAGGATGTTCAGGCCTACGATATAATCCTGTACCGCACCCGTATCAAAAGCGGACCCATGTACGCCGGTGGAAATGCAACCCGCAATAGTCTGCCCATTACTGGCACCTGTGGTTTTTAAAGATTTACCGTATTCATTTAGTTTTTGTGAAATCTGTTTAATGGTACTTCCGCATTCAAAAAAGAAGATATTTTCATGGGCGTATTCAGAATCGGGGTGCATATTGCCTTCCTCTATTTCAAGGTCTAGATACATCAAATTGTTTTGATGCATATTATCTTTCTGATGCGCAATTTTGGACATGGACCAACGCGAACCGAACGCGCGGAAACCCTCATTCTCCGTTTTACATTTTTTAATCAGTCGCTGCATTTCTTCCGCTGCATCGTTATAGCGCAACACTCTGCTGGGCATAGTAGCTTTATGCTCGTGACGGGTAATATATTGACGCTTCAGGTCAAAAGCCCCGTTCTCGTGCAGCGTATCCCATTTTCCAACTAATAATTCACTTGTCTTGGCCATAATATTAAAGATCAGGTAGCATACATACATATTTTATCTTCACTTTTCTACGGCTTCCAAAAGTTACTAAGTACAAAAGGTTGCCTCCAAAAGTGTCCGTGAATTCAACCGAAAACAGTTTTCCGGATTCACATTTGTCTTTGGGAACTTTGATCATCATACCATCTGTAAGCACGGACGTTTTTACTACGGCCGTATATTCTCCGTACATTTTATCGCGGTACCAATCTTGGCCTTCCATAGTTTCAGGAGGCATGGGCACGCCGTGTGTGCTTACCAAACGGGTGGTGTAACAAGACTGTAATAAGAGCGCGGCAATTAGTGCAATTGCGCTGGAGATATAGACTCTACGTAGTTGAACATTCATTTTTTGGAGTAGTTAGATTGCGACTAAAGTTCGCAATGCGTTACACGATGATATTCGGTAGAGGGAATAGTGGTGGCAATATAAAAAGAAGAAGGGAACGCGCTAGGCGGTTTTGTATAGGTAGACCGTTATTTTGTGTGGATGGTGGGTTTTTGTTTTTTGAAGCGCTTTATTAAATCTGTTCCGTGGAGGATCAACGGCTTGTTTAACGGTTATCACCTTAAGTTTGATTCTCTCTAAATTTATAGTGGCAATTAGAAAGAAAAAGGAAGAACCTCATTCGCTTGGGTATTGACCAAAACTATGCCTATCCGTGGAGCCGTACACAAAAAGGAGGCTGGGCAGTAGCCCAAAGTCCTATTCTACTTACAACCATAACTGCAAAACGGTTATAGCGGAAAGGTTATGTTAGTTTAACGGAATACTACAAACTATAAATTTCATTATCGAACCGCCGTATACGAGACCCTTATTTACGGTGGTGTGAGAGGCGTAGTCCGTTCCTAACTAGGGGCAGACCCATCTACTCGATTGGCATTTAGTTATTTATAAATATTCTTTTAATTCATAAACAAATTCTTTTTCTATTTCGGATAAATCAACTTTTTCAGGATTTAAGTTTTTTATAGCGATTAGTGATTTGTCAATGTTTTTGTCAAGTTCTATTTGTTTTCCTATTTTTAAGGATATTTGTACTGGTAAACCATATTCATCAAGAGGCACTACATAAGGTTCTGTGAAATAACATTCAACCATATTAGCGTAACTAGAAAAATCTCCTTGGCTTTTAGACTGTTTTGCTAATACATGATTGGCTATATTGTTTAAAGCAAGTAAATATCTAGGGAATTGAAAATTAATCCAATGCCTTTGAATATCAAAAGCTAGTTCAATCGCTTCGTTTATTTTTGATAAATCATTGTTATTTCCAATAAACTGCTGGATATAATTTTTTAAATTTCCTGCTTCTCTGAATTGATTAATTCTAAAATGTAATTGTTTTCCTGAACTAACACCATAAATTCTCCTTTTAGATTTAATAAAATAATTCCATATTAATATACATGCAACTTTTAGTTGGTCATTTGACGGAACACTTTTCCAATTTAAATAACTCTCAACTTTATTTATATTTTCTTCTAAAAATTTAGCTAACTCAATTTGATAATCTAATTCAATGAATGAATTTTCACTTAATACTTGTATTGAGAGGTGTTTTTGTGAATAATACTTTTCTAAGGTTTTTTTTGAATTCTCTTTTAAATCTTCTTTGTCAAGATTAATTAATAATTCAGCAGGAACATCTTCGTTTTGTGAAAAAATAGGAAAATCGACTAAAGGCAATTCTGGTGAAGGTGGTTCGTGAAATAAATATATGTTTCCTATGAAATGAGAAAACATTCGACCAGACCTACCACAAATATTATTAAAAGTGAAAAAATCAAATTTCGAACGAGCTATTTTATTATCATAAATAATAACATTCTTAGCTTTTGTATTGACACCTTCTATTATTGTTGATGTGCAGATAAGAAAGTTTATTTTTCCTTCATTAAATAACTTGATAGATTTTTGAGCAATTGCTCTTGGTATTTTTCCATGATGGATTCCTATTCCTTTCTCTAAACAATTTGCTAAAATCCATTTTTCATGATAATTAGATTTAATCCAAGAAACTAAACTATCATTCTCTTTCAGATTATTGAATTTTCCGTTTAAAAGTAATTCATTAGCCACTCTATTGGCACTTGCAGGTGATTGACAAAATATAAGTGTTGGCTCTTTGAGTTTAGAAGTTAATTCTAATAATTTATTAATAGGTTTTTCTCCTTTGGGAATATTTATTTTATGTTTTTCTGCAATTACAGTTTTAAAATCGGTTTTGATAAACCTGAATTTAATATTTACTAAAAGTTCTGTTGTAATTTCCTCAATATTTGGACCTAATAAATAGAATTGCGCATTCTGTTTTACTAATTGATAAAAAACATGATTTAAAATATGAGCTCTTTGAGAATCTGATTTTGTAGGACTCAATTTGTAAAATTCATCAATTACAAAAAAGTCAATCGGGATTTCATTAATTATTGTTATGGCTCTTTCTTGTGTTAGAATTAAAATGTTTTTATCTTCTATTTCTTGAGTTGGATGCGTAATTATTTTATAGTCCTTTTTATATTTTGATAAACGTTTTCTTGTTTCGTCAATTAAAGCAATTGTAGGTACAACTACAGCTATGTTCTTATGTTTATTTGACGCAATTACGGCATCAATAATTAAACTTTTTCCAAAACTGGTTGGTGCACTTAAAATAATATTTTCCCCTTTCATTAGAGAATAATATACTTCTGCTTGCGCATGATGGAAAACAATATTATCAGCTAAACCTATTGGTTTATGAAATTCAAAAGCAATGGAATCATTTAATGATAAGGATTCTTGTTGTAGATAAGGATAAAGCCCAACTCGTCTAATTAATGAATCTATTATGATTTCGTAACCGATAAAATCATCTCTTCTAGACAGTAAACGTAATACTAATTCTTGACCAATTTGATTGTTTTGAGCTAATAAAGAAATGGCTTTTATTATTTCAAATTTATCTAAGTCTTTTGAGAATTCTTTTCTTAAAATATTTCTTACCAATGACGGTGTTAAATTTGTTGCCATATTTTAAGTTTTTCCTCTAATTTATTTATCAATTCTTTTTTTGTGCTTAATGGTAGTAAAAATAAATGCACAGTTAATGGAAAGTCACCTAGTTTATCACAGAAACTTTTATGAAATTTTAATAATTCAATCTCAATTTCTTTAACATAATCTTCTGTGCTTTTTTCATGTTTTGAAATTATTGATGAGTCATATGTCAATAATACTGGTATACAGGTTTTTTCAAATACATCATCTAGTGAAGTAATAGGGTCAAGAAGTGATTTTAATTTTTCAGAATGTTCCCAATTAGTATCAATTTTATTAGATATTGTGATAAATTCATTTCTAACATATCTGATTTTAGAATGTTCAATAAGTTCAGCAACAACATCAGTAATTGCGCTATAAATACTTTGATAAAATTTTACTTCACCTAACCAAAGTTCTAAATCATTTCCATTTGGTATAACATGAACAGCATCAAAACCTTTAACAGTATCATTTGGACTGTCTTTATAATATATTTTACTTATTGCAGGAATTGAATTATAAGTCTCCCTTAGTATTGCGTGTAATAGAAGCTCGCCAAATTCTCCTCTACTTTTAAATTTTTGTGATTGATATACATTTCCAGCAGCTTGACGAATCTTAGGGATGATACTTAAACTATCAAAATCCATTAATTCAGAGTGATTTAAAGCAAATTCAGGTAAATAATTGAAAATATATTCAACTAATTGGTCTTTTCTCCAAAGTTTGTTTTCAAATCCAGCACAAACTCCATGTAAATTAGGAATTTCATCATTTTTATGTATGATAATTTTAAAAAATTTGTTCATTTACATAGTTTTCTTTTAATTGAATGCCAACTACAGGATATAAGGCAAATGCCTCATAATCCTCATGTTTAGGGTTAAACGGTATGCTACAAATATCTCTGTTTTCAATTGTATAGCCTTACGTAAAAGCGTAATCCACAATAAAAAATGGGGTCAAAATCTAAACGAAAACTAGTGTTGTAACTAATAGCATCATTTTTATTTTTCACTCAAACCCAAAGGCTATTTTCCTACACACCTTAAATATCGTAAAATAGCAATACCAAAAACAAGTGTTCTTTTTACAATTGCGGGCATCTACTGTTTTACTCGTTAAAGTGTAAGAAATTACGAACATTGGTAACTTGTAGAATTACTTTCAGTAAAAGCGCTTATACTACGGTATTGGGTTTTTTGGGAGCTTTTTTTGGTTGTATTTTCTTTTGGTTTTTATCAGATTGTATCTAAGGTCATCATAAAACAAACTGGCTATCAGCACTAATGCGCTTAAAATTAAGGTGTTGAGTTTTAGGTTCAACTCAGAATAGAAAAATCCGCCCACCATGCCCCCGGCAAAAAAGAACGAAATAATATAGATACGTAGTTTAATATTAGATTTTAGTTTGGTCCTGTTCCTGTGCATCTTGGGAAAAAAAAGTTGGGAAAGGTCTATTCCCAAATCTGTAAAAAGCCCTGTAAGGTGGGTTGTGCGTACCACAGCATTAGAAATTTTAGTAACAAAAGAATTCTGTAGTCCCATGGCAAATAATAACAAACAGACAATTGCCGCTGCAGATTCTATTTTAGAAATGTTGCTGTAACCCGCAATGGAGAGAAGAATACAACTCTCTATAAGCGTGGGAAGTATAAATACGTTCAGTTTTTTGTTTTCCTTAAACTTTTCAATTAGAAAACTAGAGGTAAAAGAACCAAAAAGGAAGGAGAACAGATACAAAAAATAGACGGTGCCTTTCCAAAAATTAAAACTGGCAACATCATATATGAAGAGTGCAAAGTGACCGGTTACATTGGTGGTCAAACTCTGAAAGGCTAAAAATCCGGTAACATTTACGGTGCCGGCAACAAATGATAGTATAGAAGCAATGCGCAAGTTGTGTAGTAAGGTCCTGCTTTTGCCTTGATGCCTAAACATGTGGTATTAGTATTTCTTATTTTTTAGGTGTCTCCGTTCAACTTACAAAAGACTGAGCAAGGTCAGCCCTTTTGAGATGTATGTGGGGTTTACAAAAGTATTTAATTTTCTGTTTTATATTGGTATTACGCCTTCATAATCACCTTTTTAGAGACAAGAATGGTCATCTATTTTATAAAAGTGAGATAAAATAAGGTTTTCAGTTATCCGTATTGGAGCGGAAGTGGTTGATTATCTGATAAATCCGTAAAAATGGGCGTACAGGTTTCCGTATATGTTAAAAAGGCTTCCGGCAAACGTCCATATAGGGCTAGGCTCCGTATTTTACTACCAAGACGAACCAATTATATACCAAAATTGCCGAATGATCTATTTTAAAAAACGGCTTGTTCTTTTAATTTCCCTGGTGTTTCTGTACCATTCGTACGGTCAAGAGAAGCAACAATACAATGGCCCGCTAGAAGTTGGCGCCTACAAGGGGAAAGCTGCCTACACCTATGTGGTAACGGAACAAGACACCCTCTACGATGGTACTTTTCAATTGCAAAGTAGCAACCTCAATGCCTTATTAGAAGAAGCGGATACTTCTTTTTTAATGGAAGGCAGTTTTGATAAAGGCACCCCAACGGGACCTTGGCTTTTTCAGTTTGGCGAGTTTCAAACGGAGAGCGAAAGTAAGCTCGTAGGTTATGAATACCGCGTATTGGTCAGTGGCCAACAAGAGGAGGGAAGAGGTGCCATTTCAAAAGGCAAACCTGATGGAAAATGGTCGTATGAAGTAAACCGTATTAAATCATCAGAAATAGAAAGCACACTTTTTAGCAGTGTCATCAATTTTAAAAATGGCGTGCCCCAACAAAGTTTTCAGATGGAAAACGATAGTACGGTGCTCGTAGGTCGCTTTCTAAGAAACGGACTAGCACATGACGAATGGACGTCTTACGCATCTAATGACCTAGAAGATACTGAAAACTGGATTTTTGACGAGGGGCTGCTACAGGAGATTAATTGGACTACGGATGGTATATCCAAAGAAATAAATGTTTTTACTTCGCACAACGCTTACAAAACGATTGCTCTAAATCAAGGATATATAGACCTTTTAAAAGCAACCATAACTTCTGAAAATTCTATTGATTTTAAAAGTGATGTTGCCCAGCTATTAGCCGAGAATGATGGGTACTATGCAAAATTGAATGGCATTTTAAACGAAATGGGACCAACGGACTTGACTCCTAATTTTCAGGTGAAAGTCCCTTTTTATGCATTGGATGCCCAGCAGAAAGCAGATATTGACCAAATTGCCCAAGACTTTAAAGCGGCAAAATCCATCAGCGATACCCTTTTAAATAACAGTCACTTGAATATTGTACGCCGCTCCGATGCCGATGCACAGTATAGATACGAAGTGGTCAAAAAAATAGATGCCGATTTTCTACAACCGCTTCACACTTTTGTAAAGTATAAGGAGGAAGATATTCTGGAATATATGGAGCTTCCCAAATTGATGCAGCAATTGTGGCCGTCCGGAAAGCCCAATACAAATATTGAAGTAGTAACGGATACGGCTCAAAACACAAGAACTTTTGTACTGGCCAATACGGGTGAATTCAATTTTAATGGCAACTCCACTAAAACGGTCGCCGCAATAGCGGAATACGCCAAGCTCAGTTTACAAGAGCTCATGGAATCCTTATCCGACCGATTGACAAACGAGGCACGACTACAGGCCCTAAACGGACTGGAAAAAGACTTGATTGCGGAGAACGATAGTTTGGTAACCCAAATAGATTCTTTGCTGCCTGCACTGCCGTTGCTATACAATGCTCCGCTAAACAACTTAAAAAAGCTCGCGGACAAGTCCTTAGGGGAATATGCTTCCTTGAACAAGCCCGAAGAGAAATTGGCTTTTGGTAACAAGCTGAAAGTGTGCTTGGGTGAATTACAAGAATTAACGGGTGTTCTTGGCAACCTTCCCGCTACATCCGAAGAAATAAAAGTACTGTACGAAGATGCCATTTGGAACCCCTTTATGGCAACGGTAATGCAAGAAGGGGTGAAAAAGAGAGTTACTTCCGCCTACAGCGAAATACTCCTTCCTGATTTTCTGATTCAAGCAACCGAAGTAGATTGTGAGAATGCGAAAAAGCTCACCGAGCAGATTACGCATACCAACAATCGCATGGTGAAACTTAGGGAAGAGGACACCAAAAAACTAGAACGCAAATTGCGTAGGGAGAAGAACCCCAATGAGATTATGAAACTGCTTCATGAGCAATCAACCGCCAAAGAGAAATAGACATGGAAAGCAGAAAAAATAATTTTATTTGGCTCGTAATGTCGCTCTTGGTCGTAACCGGAAGCGTCATGGCGCAAGAAGAGGAAAAAGTATATTTACCAGCATCTTCAGAATACAAAGACCCAACTACCAAAGTTTGGGTTAATACTTACGGGAAGATTAGAATAGGTAAACGTTTGTTTTGGGATGCACAGACCCATTTTCGTTTTCAAGAAACTGAAGAAACCCCGTTTGTTGGTCAAATCGCTCAAATTTATAATAGACATGCCATTGGGTACATTTATTCTAAAAAAGTGAATTTTAGTTTGGGTGGAGTAGTGCGTATTAATTTTAATACAGACGAAGATTCTGAAGACAGAAACGTAGTGCCCGAATGGCGTATTTGGCACCAGTATCAATTTGCACAGCCACTATATACCGCAATGATTTACCATCGTATCCGTATAGAACATAGGTGGACGCAGAGTTTTGTAGAGAACAGTGATTACATCTACAGAAATAGATGGCGTTATATGTTCCGGGCAAAAGTGCCGTTAAACAGCCACAAACTAAAGCCTAAGACCTTTTACGTTTCCCCGGAAGCGGAACTGATTATGCAAAGCGGAAAAGAGGTTGTGGGCAGTGCCATGGAAGATTTACGATTGACGACCACTTTTGGTTATATCGCTACCCCAAGACTGACTTTTGCTGCCGGATTAATGTACTCCCAAGGACAGGATTTGGTCAATGCGGGATATTTTAAACAAACCTGGACGATGCGCTTTCATATGTACTATTCCCCGGATTTCAGAAGGGTGAAAAAGAAATTACCATCGATCCATTTAGACGATTAAGCCGTATAAAACATAAAACCAAGAAACCATGAAAAAGAATATTGCAATTTATGTGATTTTGGCCGCTAGTATCGGTTGTTCTTTGTTCTATTTTATAAAATCGAATTCGCTTACAAAACAGTTGGAGGAAGCCCAAGTGCAGCAAGGGCAGATTTCCGAAGAACTGGGCGAATATGAGAAATTAGCTATCATAGATTCTATGTTGTTGGAAGGTAAATATGATTCGGCCATAGAATCATATACAGCGTCTTTAAAAGTCAGGGAAGAAAATAAAATGGGCATTCCGTTGCGTATTGCTTTGGCGCAGAAATTGGCGCAGGTGAAATCGGGTGTCAATGCAAAAGAAGATTCTGTAAAAGCGGAATTGGATAGTTTGCCTAAACCCGAAATTGCTTCTGCAAGGGAAGTTCGTAAATACGATTCTTTAAACTTTACCTTAGAGAAAACCAAAGTACAGTTGGCCCGTTTGAAGAAACAGATGAAAGATAAATCTTCTGGGCAATACCTAAAATTTAAAAGTGCGAAAGGCAACTTAATGCACTATGTTGGCAAGGTGAAAAACGGAAAAGCCAACGGTTACGGCATTGCACTTTTGGATAGCGGCAGTCGTTACGAAGGGCAATGGGCGGACAACCAGCGTGATGGTGAAGGAACGTTCTACTGGCCTGATGGCGAATATTACATTGGCACCTACAAAAACGATAAACGCAGCGGATTTGGTACGTACTACTGGCCAAACGGCGAAAAGTACGCCGGTCAATGGAAAGAGGATAAACGCAGCGGTACGGGTAAATTCTTTGATTCTGATGGCGATTTGGTAGCCGGTGGCGAATGGAGCGATGACAAACTTGTGGAAATTAACGATAGGTAAAGTACGTTCTTATCCATAGCAAATATAAAGCCCCGCAAACATTTTGTTTACGGGGCTTTTTTGTTGATGATTTTTATAGTATTGATTTTAGTAGGTGTTTCTGATATGTGTTTTATATGCTTTGACATATAAAATGGGGCTAATGTTACTAATTATATGTTTTGGCATATAATGAAGTTCTGAAATTTGATTGAATTTGTATTTTAGACTAAACAAATCATCATATAATTATCCTTCTTTTCGTAACACCTCCAAAGGCGAACTTCGCAATACCGTTTGAATATTACTTAGACCGATAATCAAGACGAGCAGCGTAATTCCCGGTAAGAACACCACAAACGGAATAAATGACGGCACAAAGGGTTCCTTGAAAACAAATAGGGCCAAGCATAGACTACTTATTAATGCTAGTATAATTCCGACCAAACTTCCTAACAAGCCTAAAAACACATATTCCAAAGCAGATATTTTTAAAATCTGATTGTTTTTGGCGCCCAAAGTACGGAGCAATACGCTTTCTTTAATCCGTTGGTATTTGCTTGTTCGTACCGAGCCAATAAGTACGATAATACCCGTAAAAATGCTAAAAAACGCCATAAAATTGATGACCCAAGATACTTGGTCCAGTATGTCCTCTAGCAAAGTAGAAACTTGTCGCAAATCTATAATGGTCAGATTCGGAAATTGAGCGACCAAATCCCGCTGCAAAAGTGCCGAACCTTTTTCGTCCGGAATAGTACTGGTAAAAACGTTGAACTGTGGTGCTTGTTCCAAAACCCCTTTAGGAAACAATATGGAAAAATTAAGCTGCATCTGTGCCCAGTCTACTTCACGGATGCTCCCCACCGTGGTTTCCATTAAAACACCTTGCACATTAAATACAACTGGGTCGCCAATGCCCAGTTTTGCATCTCTGGCCAGATTATCAGAAATGGATATAGAGATAGGTTCGCCTGTTTTTATTTCTGGCGTCCATTCGCCTTCCAACAAATTTTCAGAAGAGGTAAGCGAATCACGGTAGGTGGTCCTAAATTCGTGGTTAAGAATCCAACGGCGTATTTGTTTTGTAGTGTCTTTTCGCAGTTCATTTACGGATGTGCCGTTAATGTTGTGCATTCGCATGGTCACCAAAGGAATATTCTTAAGTACGGGAAAACCTTTGCCGTTTATAGTTTGTGCAACCGAATCGCGTTGTTCCGGTTGAATATCCAAAATTATCATATTGGCCGCTTCTGAAGTATCTCCAACTTCGGCTTTTGCCAACAGAATATCTTTTGTAAAATATAAGGTGCTGATCAAGAACGTTCCCAAACCAATAGCGACCACCAAAACAACCGTTTGGTTATTGGGCCTGAAAAGATTGAGCAAACTTTGCCGTGCGGTAAAACTCCAATGCTTGGGAAAAAAGCGTTTTACCAACTTTGTAAAAAGCGAAGCTACAAGCCCCAGAACTGTAAACGTAACAAGAGTACCACCAACAAATGCCAAGGCATACATGGCATCTCTGATCAGCCAAAAGGAAAATAAAAATAAGAATACCAGAATGGCCCCAAATACCATTAATCGTATGGATTGTGGTTCTTGAGACGAATTTTCATCAACCCGTAAAACATCCAAAGGCGATACGTACCAGGTTCTTAATAGGGGAAGAAGCGCAAATAAAACGGACATAAACAGCCCGAGCAACACCCCAATAATCAAGGGTTGTACGGAAATGGTAATTTCAAGGTCAAAGGGTAAAAACTCTTTGAGCAAATACGGAAATAACTCCTGTATGCCAATCCCGATCAACGACCCGATGAGACCACCAATTGCTCCTATTCCGGCAATCTGAATCAGGAAAATCAGAAAACTCTGAAGTCGGGAAGCACCCATACATTTTAAAATAGCGATAGCTTTTAATTTCTCTTTGATGTAGATATGTACCGAACTGGCAATACCGATACATCCTAAGAGTAAAGCGATAAAGGCAGCTAAGTTCAGAAACTTGCCCACATTGTCATAACGCCTACCCAAACGGTTCGTAGTGCTGGTATGGGTGTCCAAATCAGCATTTTCCAATTCCAGTTCGGGCTCCAGTTTGTCCTGCAGTCGTTTTAGATTGACGGTATCTTGTACCTTGTAGTAATATTGATATTCTTTTCGACTGCCGAATTGTAGCAGTTTTGTAGCCTCAATATAGCGATAGGGAATGATAACAGGAGGCGCCACGGAAGTTGAAATGGCGGTACTGCCCGGAATCGCTTTTACCTCACCCGCAATAGGAATGGTCAGTTCGCCTATTTTTATTGAGTCCCCTGGATGAATATCAAATTGAAGCATCAGCGTAGCATCTACCAGTGCTCCGCCCGACTCTTGGTAAGTGCCGGCAACGGAAGTCGGTTGCGTATCTATTTCCCCATAAAACGGAAAATCACCTTCCAGACCTTGGACCTTTACGAGTTTGGTGCCGCCGTTCTTAGGAAAAACGGCCATGGAGACAAAGTTGACTTCATACGCATCTGGCTGTAACGAATCTATAATAGCCTGTGCCCGTTCCGTAGGTATTTGCTTTGAGTCGATTTTAAAATCGGCACCCATTAGCGCTTTGGACTGGCGCTGTATGTTGTCCTTTAAATTGGTGCTGAACAGCTGAATGGAAACGACCGCTGCAATGCCCAAAATAATTGAGGCCATAAATAGTAGTAACCGCACTTTACTGGCTTTGGCATCGCGCCATGCCATTTTAAAGAGCCAAGGTGTCCGTAAACTTTCGTGGGATGTAGAATTCTTCAAAATGCCGTAGTAGGTTGATTGGTTACTATTTTCCCACCTTTAAGCTGCAATATTTGCTGCGTACGGTTGGCTAATTCCAAATCATGGGTTATAATGACCAAGGTGGTGCCGTTTTCTTTGTTCAGGTCCAGCAATAACTGAATCACCTTTTCACCGGTTTCGGTATCTAGATTTCCTGTTGGTTCATCTGCAAATAAGATGGAAGGCGCATTTGCAAAAGCTCTTGCCAATGCCACGCGCTGCTGTTCCCCGCCGGACAATTGCGAGGGATAATGATGTAAACGGTCTTTCAGTCCTACTTTTTCCAATAAATCCGTGCTTTTTTGAGTTGCATCCTTGGCACCCTGCAATTCCAAAGGAACGCTCACATTTTCCAGAGCGGTAAGTGTGGGCAGCAACTGAAAATTCTGGAATATAAAACCGACTTCCTTATTACGTAGTTGGGCGCGTTCGTCTTCGTTAAGCGTGTTCAAATCTTGTCCGCATAATTCTACGGAACCCGCATTAGGAGCATCCAAACCGGCGCATAAGCCCAGTAAAGTGGTCTTACCACTTCCCGACGGACCAACAATTGAAAAGGTTTGGCCTTTCTCAACATGGAAAGAGATGCCTTGGAGAACTGTTAATTGCTTGTTACCGCTGGTGTATGTCTTTTCCAAACCGGTAATCTTTAATATATTTGACATTATCTAAATTTAAATAACTGTTCATGTTCAAGGCGCATAATAAAGATTTTCACTTTAATTTACCAACGTCGATTGAGCTGAAACTCATAAAGTTTAGTTATTTTTTTCTGGCGTTATTGTTCCTTTCTTGTGGCGAAGCGAAAAAAGAAAAAACGGATGAGGTTCAGCAAACTTCTGAACAGACGGAAAGTACCGCAACGACAGCTACTGAAACGAAGAGTATTCTGTTTTTTGGGGACAGTATTACGGCGGGCTATGGTCTTGATGATACCAATGAGGCTTACCCGGCAGTTGTACAGGAAAAAATTGACTCCTTAGGATTGGATTATACAGTAATTAATTCCGGGGTAAGTGGTGAAACTACCGCTGGAGGCAGAAGCCGAATTGATTGGGTAGTCAAACAAGACCTTGATGTTTTCGTATTGGAACTCGGTGCCAATGACGGCTTACGTGGTGTGGATTTATCGGAAACACGCTCCAACCTACAAGCAATAATTGATGTGGTGCGAGGTAAAAGTCCGGATATCAAAATCGTACTTGCCGGTATGCAATTGCCCCCTAACATGGGCCAGGAATATACCACAGAGTTCAAACAACTTTTTGAAGAAATCGCCGAAAAGAATAACATTGCTTTTATCCCTTTTATTCTGAAAGATGTTGGAGGTATTGCCTCTCTAAATCAACAGGATGGTATTCATCCCACAATTGAAGGCCACAAGATTGTAGCAAATACGGTATGGGAGACGTTGAGGCCGTTGTTGTAGTAATTAGATTAGGCATTACGTAAAACAAAAAACCACCCAAATGGGTGGTTTTTTATCTGTGGAGCCGGAGGGAGTCGAACCCTCGTCCAAACAAGCAATAATAGAGCTTTCTACATGTTTAGTTCCCGATTAATTTTCGATGCATACCTGACCGGAAACGGCCTAATATACACTTAGCTTCTTAAAGTTTTGGTGCTACTATCAAAGCGCTAGTAGCCTTATATCGACATTTATGGTGCTCCGAATTGAATCGCCGTCGACAGAGGCTATTCAGGAACATCTCGCTTCTCTACCTTGTAGAGACGAGGCTAAATCTTACTGTAATTCAGATTAAGCGGCAAGAGCGTAATTGTTTTCGCCAATTAAAAGTGTGAAGTATGATATTAATGAGCTGTACCCCAGCGCTCAACATGCTTACAATACCATTGGTCTCGCTGTCAAAACCAGTCGGCCCCGTAAAAAATCCGTAATAGCATAAACTACTACGGTCGGCAAAGATACCCCAAAAAGTATTCCAAAAAAAGTTTTGATAGGCTGCAATCATTAAGTTACATTTGAAACCATTGACTACTCATAAGTTATAAAAGTCCAGTATCATGAAGTTCGGAATCATTAGGGAGCGTAAAAACCCACCAGACCGCAGGGTTGTATTATCACCAGAAGCCTGTCAAAAGGTCGTAACCAATCAGCCAAAAGCGGAAATTATTGTAGAACCGTCGCCTATTCGAGTTTTCTCAGATGATGAGTATACGGCAAAAGGAATAGAGGTTGCTTCCAAAATGGAAGAATGTGACGTACTTCTTGGTGTAAAGGAGGTGCCGATTGAAAGCTTGATTCCGAATAAAAAATATTTTTTCTTTTCCCATACTATAAAAGAGCAACCTTATAATAAGAAGTTGTTGAGAGCGGTACTTGAAAAAAACATTGAATTATATGATCATGAAGTCATTACCAATAAAAAAGAACAACGTTTAGTAGCTTTTGGTAGGTATGCGGGAATCGTAGGAGCCTATAATGGATTACGAACCTATGGTTTGAAATATGGGTTATATGAACTTCCGAAAGCAGAAAATTTAGCGAACCAACAAGAGTTGATTGCCGAACTCAATAAAATTACCCTTCCTAATATAAAAATAATCCTAACAGGCAGGGGAAGAGTTGGTAACGGAGCGCGAGAGATGTTAGATGCCATGCATATTAAAAAAGTTAATGTCACCCAATATTTGGAAGACTCTTTTGATGAGCCTGTATACTGTCAAATTGATGCTTCGGATTACAACAAAAGAAAAGACGGTGTAAGAGGCAACAAAGTAGATTTTTTTACCAATCCTGAAGAATACAAGAGTAATTTCTATCGCTTTACACAAGTATCGGACTTCTTTATTGCAGGTCATTTTTATGGACAAGGAGCTCCCTATTTATTCACTCGTGAAGATGCAAAAAAAGAAGACTTTAAAATAAAAGTGGTAGCTGATGTAAGTTGTGATATAGACGGCCCAGTTGCGACCACGATAAAACCGTCAACCATTGCCGACCCTATTTATGGGTACGACCCCATAACAGAATCTGAAACGGACTATAAAAATGAATCTGCTATAGCCGTCATGGCTGTGGATAATTTGCCCTGCGAAATTCCCCAGGATGCAAGTGAAGGCTTTGGACAGGCATTTGTAAAAAACGTTATTCCTGCTTTTTTTAACGGAGATAAAGATGGAGTTTTAGAGCGAGCACGAATGACTAAGAATGGAAAACTTACTCCGCGATATAGCTATTTAACTGATTTTGTGGCGTTATGACGAGAGATTAAAAAAAGGTTTCGTTTTTGTTAAGTTATTGTTAATATTTTATATATTGTAAAGCTTTATAAAACGAGAATTTATGAAATTCAATTGGATCACGAACCGAGAAATAGATGAGCAACTTCATCAGCTTTGTGTTGAACTTGAGTATGAGTTTCGACCTAAGATAATCCGGTTTCTGATTGATAATTTTGATGTAGACAGTTTTGTGGATTTTTCGTGTTTCCATTTTGATGTCAACCTCGTTTCTAAGAGAGTTACCCTTTCCGATGATACCCCATTAAAGTATTTACAAAAGATTAAGCCTGCTTTTGAAAGGGAAATGGAATTAACATTTGCATAATTTTAATCTCGATTATCAAGTAAAATTAAATTTTTCTACTATCCAAAGATGTCGTGCCATGACCACGTAAGAAGGGTTTTAAAGCCCAAAACGATACCCAGATAAAACTACCGAAACCAAAAATCCATAACCAAGCATCAACCAGAAATAAGGAGTTGAAAAGACTCTCTGCCAGAACCAAAGGCTTGGTAAGAATATCCCAAGAATTGAAACGTAAGAATCTACCCAGAAAAACACCGTAACCACTCAATAAACTAACAAATAGCAATATACCATTGGCTAAAATAGGGTGGTTTCTTTTTCTTAGGTAGCTGAAGACATCCATCATAGAGAGGACGCCTAAGATTAATCCGTTTAGGGAAAACACGAAAAAAAGCAATAGGTCTAACCAAAATGTAGGACGGTTACCATCTAGGTGTACAAAATCTGTTATAATATATGGGCTATTGGGTAGAAAAAGAACCCATAGTGTTAGAATTACAATTCGCAGTGCGCGCGATTTTCCGACCTGAACATTGAATAAAAATTGTTTGGATAGAAAAAGCGGAATGAGCGCTAAAAAAAGGTTCCACAATAAAAAAGTGAAGTCTATGGATTGAGTTAAATACACTCTTAAAGCCAGCAGTACGGTTCCCAATGCGGTAAGCAGTAGTAATCTTTTGTGAAATAGATTGTTTTTTAAAGTGCTGATTATCATAGTAAAAAATGCAAATTTAATCTATAAAGTAAAACGACAGGTACTTATATTTGTTGTTATTAAATTCGATTTTTATCGATGAACCCCGCAGAAAATTACATACTAGATAAGCCTGAGCCATTTAGGGGTATTTTATTACATCTACAATCCGTTATTGAGCGAACGATACCCGATGTTGATTTAAAGTTTAAATATAGAATTCCCTTTTATTACATTAATGGAACCCCTTTTTGTTATCTGAATCAAAGTAAAAATTACATAGACCTAGGTTTTTGGAAAGGAGCCCACCTAACATTGCATCAAGAGCATGTGATTACGGCAGGCCGTACAGTAATAAGATCGTTGCGATATACTTCGTTAGAGGCAATAAATAACAGTGTCCTAATTGATTTGCTTAAAGAAGCTTATTCGGTTAAAGATGAGAAATTTTATAAGTGACAAGCTTATTGAAGTCCGTTTACCGTTTTTCTAATTGCGGTTAAATTGGTTAACAAACGCTCTAAATGGTCCAAGTGAAGCATATTTGCACCGTCACTTTTGGCATTAGCGGGGTCAAAATGAGTTTCCATAAAAATACCATCCACACCTGCAGCAATTCCTGCTCTTGCCATAGTATTAATGAGTTCTGGGCGACCCCCCGTAACACCTGAAGCTTGGTTGGGTTGCTGCAACGAATGCGTTACATCTAGAACCACTGGTGCATATTCTTTCATAGTAGGAATACCTCTAAAATCAACAACCATATCTTGATAGCCAAACATGGTGCCACGATCGGTAATCCATACACTTTCGTTACCAGAATCCCTTACTTTGGTAACGGCGTGCTTCATGCTTTCCGGACTCATAAACTGTCCTTTTTTCAAGTTGACTACTTTTCCTGTTTTTGCTGCAGCCACAACCAAATCTGTCTGGCGAACTAAAAATGCAGGAATTTGAAGTACATCTACATATTCGGCAGCCATTTCGGCATCTGAAACCTCATGAATATCAGTAACGGTTGGAACATGAAAAGTTTCCGATACTTTACGAAGAATTTTCAGTGCTTTCTCATCACCAATTCCGGTAAATGAATCCACACGACTACGGTTGGCCTTTTTAAAACTTCCTTTAAAAACATACGGAATCTTTAGAGCATCGGTAACCGAAACAATCTTTTCGGCAATGCGCAGCGCCATTTCTTCGCCTTCAATGGCACACGGGCCTGAAAGTAGAAAAAAGTTGTTACTGTCCGTATGTTTTATTTGGGGTATCAAGGATAAGTCCATTCGTCGAATATTTTTAAGCAAAGATACTATTTTATGGAGCTAACTGTTGTGTTTGGGTAAGATTGTCTTAAAACCAAATCTAAATGTATAGTAAACAATACCTACCCCTGTTTATGCTGTTACTGTTTGTATATCAAACCAATGCTCAGTTCGGCAAAAATTGTGAATTAAGACAGCTTAAAGTTAATCTCTTAAACCCAGGTTTTGAATATGAAATGGCACTGGGTACGAACACCACATTTGATTTTAAAGCTGGAATGCAGTTGGGTTTAGACCCTTTGCGGTCTAACGTTTATGAGGAATTGGGTTTTTTTCCTGCCGTCGCAGGTCAGTATCGGTACTACTATAACTTTGAAAAAAGGCAACAAAATAGAAGACAAATTTATGGCAACTCGGCAAATTACATAGCACCTGCCGTTGCGGTATTTTTTCCTGGGACTAGAACAATTGTAGGCAAAGAGGTTAAAGGTGCTTTTGGTTATGCGGGATTAGTAACTGGTTTGCAACGAAGTTATGATTCGGGGTTTAATTTTTCTGTTGACGTTGGAGCAGCTTATTACACAGGCCAGTTTGAAAGCGGTATTTATCCTGTCGCGAATTTAAGTATTGGTTGGATTATTAGTGAAAAAAGATGGTGTGTTGGGCGTTAATAGTTGTCTTCTTGATAAGATTAAATAGAGTTTCTTTTTCTTACATTGGTGTTAGGAAAAAAATATTTTTGGCTCAGTATTTGATAGCTTTCAAAGCTTAATGAATACCAGAACTATTTTATGAAAAACGTTTCTATTTTTCTTGCTTTTTTCGTCTTCACTGTTTTTGTAAATGCGCAGACCAAAAAAAATGTTGAAGACCATCAAGTGCAATTAGGCTTGCCTGTACCAGCCATTTTATATGAAAAAGGATTGGGAAAAAACACAACGGCCACTATAGAGTTTGTTGCGGGTTTTGGTTTAAGAGGATGTAGTGGATGCGAAACGGATTTTGGTATTTTCCCTACCTTCAGGGGGCAGTTTCGCTATTATTACAATATGGATAGAAGATTGGATAAAGGGAAAAATATCTCAGGGAATTCTGGAAATTATATAGCCATGCTAATGGTGTATCAGGATGAAAATCCAATTTTTGGAGATCTAGAGTTGGCAGAAAGTGTTTTTGGTGTTGGGCCGGTATACGGTTTGCAACGAACTTATAGACGAGGGTTTTTCTATCGATTGGAAGGTGGTGTGGGATACTTTGAAACCGAATCTGAAGATGGTCTAGGTTTATTCTTAGGAGCACGAGTAGGTTGGGTATTGGGTAAACGACGTTGACCTTCATAATTACATTTTTTACTTACTGTTTATGAGTGAAAAATGACATACCTAAAAGTAGATGATAGCAATTGTATCGAACCCCTTAAAAATCAACAACATAAAAATAACATAAGATTGTGTTACTGAGCGAAAAATAGCAGTATCTTTGCACGCTTAAAATAGCGGCGGATTGCTATTAAATAATTACATATGTCAACAACAACTAAGAACATCGCGATTATCGCGCACGTAGACCACGGTAAAACAACCTTGGTAGATAAAATTATGTACCACTGTCAATTGTTTCGTGAGAATCAGAACACAGGGGACTTGATTTTAGATAATAATGATTTAGAACGTGAGCGTGGTATTACCATTACCTCTAAGAACGTATCTGTCGTTTATAAAGATACCAAGATCAATATTATTGATACCCCTGGTCACGCCGATTTTGGTGGTGAAGTAGAGCGTGTATTGAACATGGCCGATGGTGTTTTATTGTTGGTTGATGCTTTTGAAGGCCCAATGCCACAAACGCGTTTTGTACTTCAAAAAGCGATTGACTTAGGTTTGAAGCCTTGTGTAGTTATTAATAAAGTAGATAAAGAAAACTGTACTCCTGAAGAAGTTCATGAGAAAGTTTTTGATTTAATGTTCGAGTTAGGTGCTGAAGAATGGCAGCTAGATTTTCCAACAGTCTACGGTTCTGCAAAGAACAACTGGATGAGTGAAGATTGGAAAGACGAAACAGAAAATATAGAGCCATTATTAGATATGGTGATTGAGCATATACCCACTTTTGAACCAAAAGAAGGTAATACGCAAATGCTGATTACATCTTTAGATTTCTCTTCTTTTACAGGTCGTATTGCGATTGGTAGATTACAAAGAGGTAGTTTGAAAGAAGGGCAACAGATTTCTTTGGTAAAAAGAGATGGGTCTATCGTAAAATCTAAAGTAAAAGAACTTTTTGTTTTTGAAGGACTTGGAAGACTTAAAGTACAAGAGGTAGCTACTGGAGATATTTGTGCTATTACAGGTATTGAAGGTTTTGAAATTGGTGATACTGTTGCTGATATTGAAACCCCTGAAGGCTTAAAAACTATTGCGATAGATGAACCAACAATGAGTATGTTGTTCACTATTAATGATAGTCCGTTCTTTGGTAAAGATGGTAAGTTCGTTACTTCCAGACATATTAATGAAAGACTTCAAAAAGAGCTTGAAAAGAACTTGGCGTTACGTGTAAGTGAAACTGATAGTGCGGATAAGTTTTTGGTTTTTGGTCGTGGTGTACTTCACCTTTCCGTATTGATTGAAACGATGCGTCGTGAAGGTTATGAGCTTCAAATTGGACAGCCACAGGTTATCATAAAAGAGATTGACGGTGTTAAATGTGAGCCAATAGAATCTTTAACTATTGATTTACCGGAATCAGTTTCTGGGAAAGCTGTAGAAATGGTTTCTATAAGAAAAGGTGAGATGACCAGTATGGAGGCTAAAGGTGAGCGTATGGTTTGTGAGTTCTTGATTCCTTCAAGAGGTATCATCGGTCTTCGTAACCAATTGTTGACAGCTACTGCAGGCGAGGCTATTATGGCACACCGCTTCTTAGAGTACCAACCAATGAAAGGGGATATTCCGCAAAGACAAAATGGTTCTTTGGTTTCTATGGAAACAGGAAAAGCTATTCCTTATTCAATTGATAAATTACAGGATAGAGGTAAGTTTTTTGTTGATCCAGGTGAAGATATTTACGAAGGTCAGGTAATTGGTGAAAACTCTCGTGGAGATGACATGACGGTTAACATTACTAAAACTAAGAAACTTTCTAACGTTCGTTCTTCAGGTGCTGATGATAAAGCGAAGATTGTTCCGGCAATTAAATTCTCGTTAGAGGAGGCGTTGGAATATATTCAGAAAGATGAGTACGTTGAGGTTACTCCAAATCATCTACGGCTTAGGAAAATCTACTTAACGGAAGTAGACAGAAAGAGAAATAAAATTGCATAAATAGAGAAGCCTGAACAATGTTCAGGCTTTTTTTTTGATATATAATGAAAGGTTAAAGTCCGTGGTTCGACTACCTTATTTTTTAAAATTAAAATAAAATCTATGAAAGTATATTTAGCAGGTTTATTAATGTCTTCTGTTATTTTGATGTCATCTTGTAACGAACAGCCTAAGGCTAAGAAAGAAGCGACGGATACTGCGGCGCAGGAAGTATCCGATAGTTATGTGATTCCGGAATCTTGGGTCAATAACCGTGTAGAGAAGGCTAAAAGCAGACTTGAAGTAACTGATGCCGGTAAAATTGTTTGGGCCGCGATGGAAGCTCATGGAGGACTTAAAAATTGGTATGGTAACGGGGCATTGTCTTTTCGTTTTAATTATCAACCATTGGACGGTAGCACGCAACGCGATAGTTATCAGGTAGTAGACGTATGGCGCAATAAAGCAGTGCATACTAGCACTACGGATAGTACTGCAACATTTGGCTGGGATGGAGAGACTGCTTGGGTGAAAGCTAAGGATTCTACCGCTTTTGCATATGATACTAAGTTTTGGGCGCTTACTCCGCTTTATTTAATGGGGCATCCGTTTATACTGGATGGTGAAGGTGTAAATCTAGAGTTGTTGCCGGAAACAACGTATAAGAATAAAGCGAATGACGTGGTAAAAGTAACTTTTGCCGCTGGTACTGGAGATGCACCGGATGATTACTATATTCTTCAGTTTGATAAAGAATCACATTTGTTGACCGCTACAAGATATATAGTTTCTTACCCTGAGTACTTTAAAGATGGAGGTCACAATCCTGAAAAGTTTATGGAGGTTGGCGAATTGGTAAATGTAAGCGGTGTGCTTTTGCCTAATGAACTAAAAACACATTGGACAACCGAACAAGGGAAGCAGGGTGAGTACATTACACAAATTGATATCTCTGATATTCATTTTGTGAAGGATATTAATGATGATTTCTTCTCTCCTCCAGAAAATGCAACTATAAAATAATACCAATAAAAAAGAGCCTTGATCAAGGCTCTTTTTTATTATATATCTTGTTGTTTCTTTAGTGGTAAGATATATTGTGGAAGGCTGCAGCAGCGGCTCCTACAATTCCAGCATGGTTTTTTAAGCCTGCTGGTATAACCGGTGTTTCAATAGTAATACAATCTTTAAATTCATCAAAATCTTTTGATGCTCCACCTCCTAGTAGAATAGTATCTGGAGAAACAATCAATTCTACCAATTTTAGGAATTTATTGAAGCGCTTGCCCCATTTTTTATAGGATAGGCCTTCGCGGTCTTTAGCGGAACCTGCTGCCCAAAGTTCTATTTTTTTGTATTTTTTATATGGAATTTGACCTAACTCAAAATTAGGAATCAATTTTCCATCAAGAAAAGCTCCGCTTCCAAGCCCAGTACCAATAGTGATCATAACAACGAGGCCTTCCATGTCTTTTCCTGTGCCGTAGTTCATAGAGGCATAGCCAGCAATATCAGCATCGTTAACTACAGTAACATCAAGTCCCGTCTTTTTCTTGAAAAGCTCTTCAACATTAGTGTTCATCCAGCTTTTATGAAGATTACCAGGAGATTTGCAGACCCCTCTTTTTATAACAGTAGGAAATCCAACGCCCACTTTTCCTTTGTAATCAAAATGTGTTACGATTTGTGCAATTACGTCGGCCATGTCTTCTGGCTTACGTGATTCAGGAGTAGGTATACGGTAGCGCTCGGTAACCAGTTTTCCGGTTTCAATATTTACAATGGCACCTTTTATACCAGAACCACCTACATCTATGCCTAAAACTTCCATTATTTGATTTTAAAATTTATGACGACAAAGTAACAAAAACTTTTCAGAGTAATACAAGGATACCGTCTTGCACACATTTTATTCGCTAACTGTGAAAAGCCCGGTATCTCCTTTTTCTAAAAGTGGCATTAGCTCTTTTATTATCTCAGGATTCTCTTTAGCAATATTTTTATCTTCTTTGGCATTGCCCTTGTGGTGGTCATATAATTCAATATCCGGTTGGTCTTTTCTAAAGTATTTTGTTAACCTGTAGGTTTTGGTTCGCATGGAAATACCATTTTTGAAATAACTGTAAGCAACCTCTTCTGTATCTGGAATGTTATATTTTATATGTTTTTCAAAGCTTTCACCGTCAGTAGACTTTGTTTGCTCAATTCCGCACATATCTAATAGGGTAGGGTAGATATCTACGCTTTCCACAATGGCCCTTACCTTCTTTGCTTTATGTTGGGAATATGGGGAGTTAATAATCAATGTGCTTTTCAATGCATTTTCAAAAAGTGTATGTTTTCCCCAAACGCGTTGGTCGCCTAAATGCCAACCGTGATCTCCCCAAATAACGATTATGGTGTTTTTATCGAGTTCCAATTCTTTTAATTGTTGGTAAAGCCTCCCTATCTGTGCATCTATGTAACTGATGGAGGCGAGATAGGCATGTTTCAGTTTACGAGCATACGCATCGGATACCTGTTTGTCCAGACCTGCTTTTTCTTCACCAAGGGCATACTGATTGAACTCACTGCTTGCATGAAGACTTTTTTGGTTGATATTTTCAGGAATATTAGGGTTAGTGGAAACTGGCAAGTTTTCTTCATTGTAAAGATCCCAGTATTTTTTGGGAGCGTTAAAAGGAAGGTGTGGTTTAAAAAAACCGACGCCCATAAAAAAAGGTTCTCCATTTTTCTTAAGTTCTTTTAATTTGGAGATGGCAAGATTGGTCGTTAAACCATCAGGATAGCCCTGGTCATCGGTTTCTCCAGCTTCATAGGGCTTCACTTGTTTTTTTAAGCTCTGTCTGTTCTCGCCGCTTTCATAGGCAAAGAAAGCGTTCCAACCAGTTTTCCATTTTCCGGAATCGAATGCTAGGTCACTCCAGCTATGGGGAAGTTCTTTTTTAGTGGTTGGTTCTTCTTCATAACCGTAGACGTATCCATCCGCCGAATGGCTTATTTTTCCTATGCCTACCGTATGATACCCTGCTTGTTTAAAACGATGGATAAATGTTTCTGGAACTGATGATTCAGTTTTTATAGAAAGTTCTTCAACAATGGCATTGTTTGAAAGATGAACAGGTTTTGACGGACGCATTCCAGTAAGAATGGCATGTCTTGAAGCACCACAAGTAGGAACTTGAACGTAGTGATTCGTAAAAAGAGCTCCGCTTTTAGCAAGAGCGTCCATATTAGGAGATTTTACATAGTGTTTACCATAAGCACCAAGTTCGGTACGGAGGTCATCAACACAGATAAAAAGTACATTGGGTTTTTCGGTTTGAGCGGATAGGGAGGTTAAGCCTATCATGAGAAATAGGCCGGTGAAATATTTGAACATTTTAAGGTGGTTTGGTAATTGAAACTAAATATACAGCTTTTATGAAAGCAATCCGTTCTGATGGAGAATGTCAAAAATTAACTGGTCCACTTCGCTAAGCTTATCTTTTTGGTCATAGGTTAGCCAAGCAATTTCATATAATTCCGAATCGGGCAAAAACTCACCTGAATGCATAGCGGTGTAACAAGTCATCCGAGATAAAATTCCGGGTTTCTTACCTAAAGCCTGTGCCTCAAAGATACCAATGAATTCCATGGAAAGACTGTCAATATCAATGTTGAGCATGTCTTTAGTGGTCGTTAAAAGTGTTTGGGCATCCGTTTCCCCTTCAAGTCGTATCCCTTTAGGAATAAAATAAAAATCAGCATCAGTACCCAGCTTTTTTAAACAAAGAATTTGTTTGTCTTTAAAGTGTATCCATGCCAAATGGTCTATTATATCTTCGGACGGTTCTACATAATAATCAATGGAATTAAGGGAATGATCAGGGTCTATAATATCTAAGATTTTATCCATCAATCTTCCCGCGGCGGTCAAGGTCCCTAACTTTTTATTTCTTCCTAGGGCGCTTGAAATGGTTTCATCTCTGTTGCCGAATTTATATCCGTTTTTATTCGTCCAAAGTACGTTCATCAGATGTTGCATAATAACGTTGCCCAGTTGGTCTACGGAAATGGCGATTTTTAGCAAATACTCGCCAATTCCTTTTATACCACGAGTAAATAGGCTGTGAAAAATACCGTAGACGAAACCAAGTGGCCCGGTAATGGCTAAAAGGATAATGGCGATAAGAAATAAAAGAGCCCCAATAAAAGGGTTTACCGGCTTATCCGGTCTGTAGGTTTGTTTTTTTAAGATCATGATATCGGCTTGAGGCTGCCAAAGCGGCAAATCTTTAATTCTGATTTAAAGATACCGGTTTCAGATTATTGACCTTATTTTTTGTGCCGTTTATCAGTAATTTAATTTCACTTTTAACGGTAAATGATCAGAATAACCATTGGCTACAAAATCAGGTTTTGAAGATTTGTATCTGAATGATCTAGGGCGCCCGCTAGAGGTAGCAAGGATGTTATCATCAATGATATCAAAAGTATCAATGTCTGCAGTGATACCGTTGCCGGACAAGAATCCGCGGGTAACCACCAACTGATCCAGCATTTGATAGCGGTTGGTAAAAACGGTACCATCAAATAATCCGCTTAAAAAATATGTGCCCGTATTCCCGGAAGCGGATTTATTCATTATTGAGGTGCTTAAATTGTATAGGAAAGTCTCCCTGGCTCGGTATTTATAGGTGTGAACGAATTTATCAAAGTCATTGGTGCCTCCTGTAACCTTGTCAAGGTCTCTGGATGCCTTTAAATGTTGAATGATACTACGGTCAAAAGGCTCATCGTTAAAATCACCCACCACTAAAACTTTACCTTCCCATTTTGCCTGAATAGCAGCCAAATCATCATTGGCCTGAAGGGTTTCGTAGGTGGTAGAGTCTACTTTGGTATGCGCTTCCACAAGAAAGGCTATGTGTTCTGCAACAGCAATCCGCAAAGGTTCCGAATGGTATTGTCCTCTGCTTCTAGATGGCCAGTGTGATGCAATGATCACGAATTCTTCGCCTGTGGCATTTATTCTAAAAACGACTTCAAAAATATCTCGGGTCCTATATCTTAAATGAACCAAGTGCGATGTTCTTGAAACTACGGAAAGCTTGTCTGGATTATATGCCATGGCTACATCGATACCACGTAAATCACTTGTGCCGGAAGCATCAAAAACCACACTTAGGTGGTTCATTCCTGCTTCGTCCAATAAATCTTGTAAAAGCGTGTCTTTTTCAATTTCGCAGACAGTCAACAAATCAATTTGTTCGTTGGGCCAAATGAGGTTTAGACCTTGCGCTAGATTAGCCTTTTTTATATTGAAGACTTCATCCGTCCAACCTGCTTCTGGTGTAAAGCTGAAGTCATTGGAGATAGGGTCATCGTCGGTATCAAAAAAGTTTTGAAGATTCCACCAGGCAAAATTGATATGGGGCATAACGTCTCGGATTTAAGAATTTATGAAGTCACCACAATCTTTGCTGCGGTTTGCCCTAAAGTTATGAAAAAGAACCTGCTTAAATATTATCCTTTTGTAGGGATAAGGTTGTTTTATGTGTATTTGGTACAAATGGCTACACAGCTCGTTGTACGACTTCAAAGATTTTGTTACCGTCGCATTTGAGTGTTTTTGAAGGGTATTTTAAAATCAAAGCATAATCATGTGTTGCCATTAAAATAGAACGACCTGATTTATGTATTTCCTGTAGCACTTTCATAACCTCTACGCTGGTCTGTGGGTCTAGGTTCCCGGTAGGCTCATCAGCTAATATGAGCTCAGGGTCGTTTAATAGTGCTCTCGCTATCGCTACACGCTGTTGCTCCCCGCCAGAAAGCTGATGTGGAAATTTAAAGCCTTTGGTTTTCATGCCCACTTTATTGAGGACATCCTCTATTTTTTGGTTCATTTTGTGGTTGTCTTTCCAACCTGTTGCTTTAAGAACAAAATGAAGGTTTTTATTAATGGTCCGGTCCGGTAACAACTTAAAATCTTGAAAAACAATACCGATTTTTCTGCGCAAAAACGGAATGTCTTTTTCACGCAACTTGGTAAGATCAAAGTCTACGATGCTTCCGGTACCTTGTTTTAGAGGAAGGTCTCCGTACAACGTTTTCATGAAGCTACTTTTACCGCTTCCTGTTTTTCCTATCAAATAAACAAATTCACCTTTTCGTACATCAAGTGTTACCTCGTTTAAAACAAGACTATCTTTTTGGAAGATGGCCGCATCCTTTAGCTCTAAAATCGTTTCTGACATCTTTGACGGTACCGGGTTATACGTTTAATTTGTTAATCAATCGTTAAAGGTAGGGTGTAGTTCTGCATACTGTTCACCAAATCTCGAACTTTGAATCGTAATTTGAATATAAAAGTAATAAGTTAAAAACTAACGTACGGCAGGCATTGGCAAAATCTTTTCGCTTTTTTTAGGATTGTCTATGGTATAGAATTATTACGATGAAAACATCCCTTACCATATACTTAGATGCAATATTCAACGTTATTAAAATTAATTAACGGTAATACATATTTCTAGTTAGAACACTATGCTAAAAAAAATCACCGCGCTTATCCCTATTTTTCTAGGGATGGTTTCAATGGGAATTGCTCAAGAAACCAAAATATATACCCATGATCAAAAACAATATCAAGATGCCCTGGCGCTCTATAACAATGAGCAGTACCAAGCGGCACAGTCCATTTTCGCAAAGGTCAAGGATAATACAGACAATCTAGAAACTAAAGCTAATAGTGCATACTATGAAGCTAATGCGGCGGTACGGTTGAATCAACTTGGCGCTGATAGATTGATGGAAGATTTTGTAGCCAAGTATCCAACGTCTACCAAAAGGAACTCTGCTTATGTAGATGTGGCCGAATACTATTTTGAAACCGGAAAATATCCGTATGCCTTAAAATGGTACAATAAAGTTGAACAAAGTGCACTTTCTCGGAAAGAGATGGATAAGTTCAATTTTAATTATGGATACTCTTTGTATTCTTCAGGGAATCAAAAAGAAGCAGAAACCTATCTTCAAAAAGTAGAAAATTCTGATGTTTACGGTTCTCAGGCTAAATATTACATGGGGTATATAGCCTACCAACAAGATGATTATGATACGGCCAACCAGCGATTTGACCAGATAAAGGATCCAGAAATTCTTCAGGAGAAAATGGATTATTACCAAGCAGACATGAATTTTAAGCTCGGTAAGTTTGATCAGGCCATTGCTTTGGCTAAAAAGCAGATGGCAAAAGGTGATCGTAAAGAAAAGTCGGAACTCAGTAAAATTATTGGAGAGAGTTATTTCAACTTAGAAGAGTATGCCAACGCCATTCCTTACTTAGAAGATTATCAAGGTAAAAAAGGAAAGTGGAGCAATACGGATTATTACCTTTTAGGATATTCATACTACAAGCAAGGTGACTATGCCAATGCGGTACAGCAGTTCAATAAAATTATAGGTGGAACGAACAGTGTTTCTCAAAATGCCTATTACCATTTGGCGGAATGTTATTTAAAGTTGGATAAAAAGCAGGAAGCCTTGAATGCTTTCAGGAATGCTTCCCAAATGGACTTCTCCCAAGAAATTCAAAAGGATGCTTATTTGAACTATGCGCGTTTAAGTTATGAAGTGGGTAATGCCTATGAACCGGTACCACAAGTAATCACTGACTATTTGACCAAATATCCGGATAGCGCCAATAAAGAGGAAATGCAGGAATTATTGGTTGATTCATACATTACCTCTAAGAACTTTGCAGGCGCGATGGAACTTTTGGAGAAAAACAAAAACTACGCGAGCAAAGCTACGTATCAAAAAGTAGCTTATTATCGTGGTATTGAATTATTGATGAATGGTGAATATGCCGCTGCTGCGGAAAATTTAGGGAAATCTCTAGGAAGTGCTGAAGACAGTCTATTTAAGGCGAAGGCCAACTATTGGAAGGCCGAGGCTGAATATGCGCTTAATAATTTTGGAGATGCCTTGGTTGATTATATTCAGTTTCAGCAAAATCCATCAGCAAAATCTACTGAAGAATACAAAGAGCTGGATTATAATTTGGCCTACACGTATTTTAAGTTGAAGGATTATAGCAATGCTATTTCGTATTTCAACAATTTTACAACTGCAGGGTCTAACGATACGCAGAAACTGTATGACGGTTACCTTCGCTTGGGGGATAGTTATTTTGTAACCAGTAAATACTGGCCGGCTATAGAAACGTACAATAAAGCACTTTCTCTTACTGGAACAGAGAAAGATTATGCGGCATACCAGAAAGCAATTAGTTATGGTTTTGTAGATAGACGAGATACAAAAATCGAAGAGTTAAGAACCTTTGTTTCCGCTTATCCTAAGTCTACTTTAAAGGACGATGCTCTTTTTGAATTGGCAAATACCTTAATTGCTGCGGGACAAGAGCAGCAAGGTCTACAGACGTACCAACGCATGATTACAGAATATGGAGCAAGTTCATTGGTGCCGCAGGCAATGATGCGCCAAGGTTTGGTGCATTATAATGCAAATAGAAACGAGCAAGCGTTGACGGAGTTTAAATCTGTAGTTCATAATTTCCCGAATACACAAGAGGCTATTCAGGCAGTATCTACGGCAAAATTGATTTATGTTGATTTAGGTAGAGTTGATGAGTATGCAGAGTGGGTTCAGAAACTAGATTTTGTTGAGGTTACCGATAGTGAGCTGGACAACGCCACTTTTGAGTCTGCGGATAAACAAAACTTGGAAGGCAATAAAGAAGCTGCCATCAGAGGGTATGAGAATTACATAAAACAATTCCCAAGCGGATTAAGTGCCGTGAAAGCGAATTTTAATTTGGCACAACTTTATTTTGCTAAAGGAGAAAAAGAAAAAGCATTACCGAATTACAAATTCGTTGCCGATAAAATGGGAAGCGAATATGCGGAACAGGCTTTGACCCGTGTTTGTGAAATCTATATTGGTAAGCAAGATTATGCATCGGCGTTGCCTTATTTACAGCGTTTGGAAAATCAAGCGGATATTCAGCAAAACAGAACTTTTGCACAGTCTAATTTAATGAAAGGGTATTATGAGCAAAAAGATTATGGTAAGACCTTGGCCTATGCCGAAAAAGTATTGGCTACACCAATAATCGATAATCGTATTAAAAGTGATGCACAGATAATGATTGCACGTTCGGCAATTGCAACGGGTGATGAGTCAAAAGCTCAAAGCGCCTATGCAGATGTATTGAAAATCGCATCAGGGGCAACAGCTGCCGAAGCCTTGTATTATGACGCCTACTTCAAAAGTAAGGCTCAGGATTATGAAAATTCTAATATAGCCGTACAGAAGCTGGCAAAAGATTATTCTGGTTATAAGGAATGGGGAGGAAAAGGCCTGGTTATAATGGCCAAGAATTTCTATGCTTTGGGAGATGCCTACCAGGCCACCTATATTTTGGATAGTGTGATCAGTAATTTTAGTCAGTACGAGGATATTGTTTCCGATGCGAAAAGCGAGCTGTCTATTATCAAGGCCAAAGAAGCACAGAGCAACTCATCCGTGAGGACCGATTAAAATTAGAAAACAGTTTAACAATATTGAAAATTGAATTTAAACGAGGTCATAGAACCGACTTCGTTTTAAAGGTGTAAATTCAAAAAAGAACACAGAATGCACAAACATATAAAGCTCACACTTATTTTTCTTACTGGTGTTTTTCAGTTTGCCATAGCGCAAGAAGAAGAAAAAGATGATATTGGTACAGAAACAGTTACCGTTACCAAGGCGTATACACCAACGATTAACGATGCTTTTAAAATCAAAACAATGCCGAATCTTAATGATTCTATTGTTTTGCAGAAGAAAAAGATAAACTATAGTATTTTTTCGGTTCCCGTAGCATCAACCTTTACTCCTGCAAAGGGTAAGGCATCGGCCGTGAAGAAAACGCCTCCTCCTGTGCTATATAATTCATATGCTTCCGCAGGAGTAGGTAATCCTGCTAATTTAATGGGCAAGTTTTACACCAGTAGAACTATTGATCGTGAATCTGGTTATACAATTGGACTTGAGCATAATTCTTCTCGTGGAGATATTGATGGGGTCGCCTTGGATAATATTTACTCTAATTCTAGATTAGATGCTGGTTACACCAAACGAGATAGTGATTTTGATTGGGGTGTAGATGTAGGGGCACAACATCAATTGTACAATTGGTACGGTATTCCGGACGCTACTTTTACCGAGGAAGAGGTGGATGGTATTGATGAACGCCAAAATTATTACACGGCCGAAGCATCTGGTCATATTAATGTTGAGGATTCGTATTTTGAAAATGCAAAGTTGGAATACAGACGTTTTTGGGATGCTGTAAAATCCGGTGAGAATAGAGCTGTTTTTAAAACGGGTTTTTCATTTCCTGTAGCAGATGAAAATTTAAATATAAAGGCAAAAGTTGATTACGTGAGCGGTAGATTTGAAAACTCCAGTTTGAACAATCCTACAAATGTGCCTGGTATAGATTATAGTAATTTACAAGTGGGAATCAACCCGAGTTTGGCATTAGTAAAAGATGATCTTTCTTTAAATTTGGGAGTCAATCTTGTGTATGGTCTTGATAGTGAAAATAGTGATAGTAATTTCTATATCTATCCTGCGGTTACGGCATCGTATAGATTGTTAGACGATATGGCTATTGTTTACGGTGGGGTAGAAGGAGATTTAATGCAAAACTCCTATTATGGTTTTGTTGAGGATAATCCGTACGTGTCGCCAACATTGACCATTGTACCTACAGATAAAAAATACGATGCTTATTTAGGGTTGAAAGGTCAGATTTTACCTAATTTGAGTTACAATGTTAAGGTTAGCTATACTACTGAAGATAGAAAAGCACTTTACAAGCTAAATCCTCAGAATGAAGGAAGAACAGATGAGAAGGGATATTATTATAGCAATTCCTTTGATGTGTTTTATGATGATGTAAAGACGTTGGGTGCTTTTGGAGAATTGAATGTAGATGTTAACCGTAATTTCAGTTTAGGGGTGAACGTCGAGTATTTTAATTACAATACGGAAACCGATAACCCAGCGTGGAATTTACCCAACTTAACTAGTTCTCTATTTATGGATTATCAAATAGGTGAAAAATGGTATGCGGGAGCTAACTTGTTCTACGTGGGGGAGCGTGATGATGTGTCTACTATTGCTTCTGCTAGTGGAAACCCAGCTGACTTTTTTGCAACTCCGGTAACTTTAGATGGGTATTTTGATGCAAATGCACATATTGGTTATCGCTGGAATGATCAACTCTCTTTCTTTGTGAAGGTTGCCAATATTACAAATAACAACTACCAACGTTGGTCTAACTATCCTGTTCAGGGCTTGCAAGTTATGGGTGGTTTGACGTATAAATTTGATTTGTAGTTTTTTAGAGAAAATAAGTAAAGTGTATTCATCCGATTTTTGTTGGCTCTTGTCTATAGTTGATTAAGCCTTTAAGGTAGAATACCTATTTTTGTTGCTATTGCTATAAAGAAATTTCACCATGGTTCGTAATACCTTCAATAACTTGTTCAAGCAGAATACTAATTTTAGTTTTATTCGGAGCGTAAATGTAGGTCGCGCAGCTTTTATGGTTTCGATGATTTTACTTTCAGCTTGCGGTTCTGATGACTCCGGTACACCGGATACCGATGGCGACGGTATTTTTGACCAGCAAGAAGTAATGGACGGTACGAGCAAAAACAATCCTTGCGACCCAAAACAGGCTGCAGGTTATACTGGATATGATTCAGATAATACCATTTGGTTAGGAGCTGATTGCGATACGGACGGAGTTACCAATAGTGAAGAACTAGCTAATGGGACAGACCCATACGTAAATGAAACTAAAGACACGGACGGCGATGGTGTTCCAGATTTTCAAGAGGAAGCAAATGGTACGGATAAGGAAAACGCTTGTGACCCGGCTCAAGATGAGAATTATACAGGTTACAACGCGGCAAATACTATTTGGAAAAATGTAGATTGTGATGCTGACGGCGTTAATAATGGAGATGAAGTAGCAGCAGGTAGTAATCCATACTTGGATGATACCGTCTATGCTGTAGCTGAGTTTCTTCCCAATTTAGCAGACCTTAAAATATTTAGAGGTAGTCCTGCAGATTTAATTCCGAATACAACTTCACATGAATATAGTCTAAGTACACCTCTGTATACTGATTATGCACATAAATTCAGAACAATCTCCCTTCCTGAAGGAGGGCAAATGACATACAATGGAGAAGGCCTTATAGAGTTTCCTAACAATACGGTTATCAGTAAGACCTTCTTTTATTACAATGATGAGAGAGATAAGTCTCTTGGGAGGAGGCTAATTGAAACGCGTATACTTATAAAAACTAATGGCGCATGGAGCATGGGTAATTACCTTTGGAATGAAGCACAAACAGAAGCTGCTTTCAGTAATGAAGCACCTACGGTATTAATAAATTGGATTGATGAGTCAGGAAGCAATCAATCGGTTGGATATAAGGTACCCTTTACCGTAAACTGTACGCAGTGCCATAACGTGAACAATACAACTATTCCCATTGGGCCAAAAGCCAGAAACCTGAATTTTGTTTACAATGGTAAAAATCAACTTCAGAGTTTTATTGATAAGGGATTGCTTTTAGGTGCTCCTGCCATAGTAGAAATAGAACGCTTACCAGATTGGGCAGATAGTTCTTTTACTTTAGAAGAAAGGGCCAGGGCTTATATGGATGTGAATTGTGCAAGTTGTCATCAATCCGGTGGTTATCATAATTCAAATGAAGGTGTAAGACCGGATTTTAGATATGAGACTTCATATGTAGATAGTAATATTGAAGAATTTAAAGCTGATATTCATAATAGGGTTGATACAGACCCGGGATATGGTCCATCAATGCCACTTGTTGGAATTACAGAATTACATACAGAAGGTGTAGCCCTTATTCAAGCGTATATTGATTCTCTAGATTAGATTAATCTAACTTCTATTATTGAAGTTAGAAATGCTGCTAAAGCTAGAGCAAATTCTAGTATAGTTTTAAATTTTCTATTTTAGAGCGGTTTTAAACGCTCAGAAATGACCAAGTTTTCAATCGGGAGGATTCTTTTTCTTTTAATGGGAATGTTTTGTTCACTCTCTTTGAAATCGCAAAATCGTGTTGAAAATCCAAGTTTTGAATCTTATCTAAATTGCCCTGAGCGCTTGGGTAACTTCAGTACGGACGTAAAAGGTTGGTCAACACCAACAGAAGGTTCAACAGATTACTTTCATGGCTGTAGTGCCCAAATGGGTACACCGGAAAACTTTAATGGCTCACAACCGGCAGACTTCGGTCAGGGTTATGCCGGTCTTTATCTCTACGCGCCAGATGATTATAGGGAATATTTTCAGACCAAATTGCTTCGGCCTTTGCAAAAAGGAGTAAAGTATAGCGTTTCATTTTATGTAAGTTTAGCGGAACGTTCAGACTTTGCCATTAAAGAATTTGGAGTATTGTTTGCCAAGGATAAATTAAGCTTTCCTATTAAAAAGGAACTTTCTAAAAAACACCTCTATCAACAGAAATCCAATTCCTATAATTATTTGGAAATAGGCTATTCAAATTTCTATTCGGATACAAAAGATTGGATACCTGTGCATACCCAATTTGTAGCGAAGGGTACCGAACAATATTTAATTATCGGGAACTTTAAAAGTAATGCCAGAACCCGTCTTTTTAAAACAAAAAGGAATGCCAAGCAGGGAGCCTATTATTATGTGGATATGGTTGAGGTGTCAGAGGCAGAAAGTGACATTCCCAAACACAAAATTGTTGGTTCGGGTACGGAATCAAAAACGTTTCAGTTAGATAAAATTCATGTGTTTCAAGATGTTCTTTTTTCCTTTGATGAAGCCAAATTGTTGGAGACTTCAAAGAATGAACTTGCGGAGATCTATACGTACCTGTCGCAAAATAGAGCGTTGCATATTTCTATTTCTGGATATACGGATTCGGTGGGAAGTAAAAAATACAATCGGATGTTGTCTAAAAAAAGGGCAAAAGCAGTGGCTGAATACTTAATTGGGTTAGGTATAGATAAAGCACGTGTAGTTTGGAAGGGTCACGGAGGAGAAAACCCTATTGCGGATAATACTACGGCCGAAGGAAGAAAGCGAAATAGAAGGGTTGAATTTATGATAAGCAATTCAACCCTTTAGTTTTTAATAATCTGAATACGCGGTAGGGTAGAGTAACAGAATATCGGCCTTACTTACATTGTTTTGGTAATTGGGGTCAACTTTTAGTTTCAGCCATTTTGGAGCAGTTCTAAAGGCATCCCAGTGGGCATCTCTAGATTCCATGTTTTCAAAAGTAGTCATGTACATTAAATTGGGCATTCGGTCTCCGGATATTACTTCCGCATAAAAAACGGCATTAAAGCCTAGGGATTCAAAAAGTTCAACCTCTCCACCTATATTGAACATATCCACTTTATTCTGATAAATTGCTTCAGTAGCAGACTCGTAACTGCGTAGCTCGTAAACTCTATCTTTTCTTTTACTGGTAATTTTTGAGGCTTCCATTGTAGGCATTTCAGAAAATGCTTTCATTAAGGTAGAGCTGATACGCTCATACGGAGCATTGTCATGTTTTGCATTGATGTAGCTTGCTCCTGCTGAAATATAAGTTTTGTCTTGCGCTAGCATATGGTCCAGCTTCAAAAATTGGTCAAGAGAATTAAAAGGAATCAATACATATATTTTAAGTGCATCAATGTCATCTTTAGGAATGAGCTTAAACACCCCAACATTTTCCAGTCCAATTCTTTTTAAAGCAGGTAGGTAGGCGTCCTTTAAATACGTATCTACAACTTTTTCTTGATTTACGTCCTTTAGGGTATAGGTTTTTAATTGATAGAACTCTCGTTCTTTATCTTGTGCGTTCACGGAAAACACTAGACCGAAAATTAAAATAAGGGTAACGAAAGAACTTTGGATGGAATTTTTCATGAAGTTATATTGTTAGGAAAATCAAACTTAGCAAAGAACCTCTATAAAACCTAATAAAAACAAGGCTTAAGACGAATGTATGTATTGCTATACATTGTAGTTGTGCTCTTCTGTTTTTTTGGAAGAATCAACGTAACTTGCAACAAAGAAAATAGATTGAAGATGGATTTAAATCTTGCAGTACTTATAGATGGTGATAATATTCCATCTGCCTATGTTAAAGAAATGATGGAGGAAATTGCAAAATATGGTAATCCCACCATTAAGCGTATTTATGGAGATTGGACAAACCCTCGTCTTGGTAAGTGGAAAAATGTGCTTCTGGAAAATGCTATAACCCCCATTCAACAATACGGGTATACCCAGGGCAAAAACGCTACGGATTCTGCAATGATTATAGACGCTATGGATATTCTTTATTCAGGTAAGGTAAATGGTTTCTGTCTTGTAAGTAGTGATAGCGATTTTACACGTTTGGCCACACGTCTTCGTGAAGCCGGTATGCAAGTTTTTGGTATTGGAGAGAAAAAGACGCCCAATCCTTTTATTGTAGCCTGTGATAAGTTTATTTACATAGAAATTCTAAAAAAAGAAGACGAGGAGGAAGAAGATAGTCCGGTTAGCAATAAGAACGCAAAAGTTGCCAAAAATAATGTAGATCGGATTACAGCTAAAGATATTAGATTTATCGCCTCTACAATAGATGATGTTGCTGATGATGATGGATGGGCATTTTTGGGTGACGTAGGTAGTCTTTTGCAGAAAAAGCAACCTAATTTTGATTCTAGAAACTACGGTTTTCAGAAATTGACTCCACTTATAAGTTCAATAAAATCAATAGAGGTGGATCGCCGCGAGGATTCAAAAGGACGTAAAAAACTCGTTTACGTTAAAATGGCGGATATGCCAAAATCGCGCTCAACAAAATAATAAGCGTCTTCTGTTCGTTTTATATAAACGGCTTAATTTTTTTGATATAAAATAGGTCCAAAATTAATACGAATTAATCTGTTGACGCATGAAAATTTTCAAGAAGAATTCCATCGCCTTATCTACCGCTTTATTCCTTAGTATGACTGTGGGTTATACTGCTGCTGCTAATGTTTTGAATCTTGATGATTTAAATTGTTTGACAGTATCGACTGAGAGTGAATTATTGGGAAGTTGGGAATATTCGGCAGAAAATGCACCAAATCAGTATAAGTTAGGAGCATTGTCTATTTTTAAGGAAAACGGTGAAGACAATGTATTTGTTCAACTTGATGAAAAAGAAGTTTTAGGACAAAATGTTCGTTTACAAGGTAATACCATTAGTTTTGAAGTAACTCTAGAAGGTGTTCAGTTTTTAGTGAAATTATCTGCAAAAGGAGAAGCTTTAACGGGTACCTATACCTATGCAGACGGAACTTTTAGCATAAAAGGAGCGCGTGTGAAAATCATGTAATTTCTTGGATTTTAGAAAGTCTCTTTTTCTAAAAAGCTAGTAGTAAGACAATGGTACATTATTTATGTACTTTTGGAAATCTCCAATATTCCTTACTATGAAAAATATACTTCCTTTATTATTTTTGATTCTCACGGGTTGTGAACACCTGAAAGAAAAAGTAGACTTGGTAATTGTAAATGCCAATGTGTATACGGTTGACGAAGAATTTTCTAAAGCAGAAGCGTTTGCCGTTCAGGACGGGAAATTTATAGCCGTAGGCACTACTGAGGAAATCAGGGATAAATATACTTCAGACCATTTGGTAGATGCAGATGGGCGTACCATAACCCCAGGTCTTATAGATGCCCACTGTCACTTTTTTGGTTTAGGTCTTAAGCAGCAAGTGGTTGATCTTGTCGGAACCAAAAGCTTTGAAGAAGTTCTGGAGCGTGTTCAAGCTTTTCAAAATGAAAACCCCAAAGATTTTGTACTTGGAGAGGGTTGGGATCAAAATGATTGGGAAGTTAAAGAATATCCAACCCGTAAAGAACTAGATAAAATTTTTCCTGATACTCCCGTGGCTTTAAGTCGCGTAGATGGTCATGCTTTGCTAGTAAATAAGGCTGCATTGGATTTGGCAGGTATTGATTGGCGAACAAAAGTAGAGGGAGGAGAAATTGTAAAAGGTGCAATGGGTATTACCGGAGTACTGGTGGATAACCCAATGGATTTGGTGTATTCCAAAATTCCAATGCCAGATTTAGATGCTCAAGTGAAAGCACTAAAAGATGCCGAAAGAATTTGTTTGAATAATGGATTAACTACCGTTGATGACGCAGGATTAAATCGCGCTACTATAGAGCTTATAGATAGTTTGCAACAAACAGGAGAGCTTTCGATTAAGGTATATGCTATGGTTAGTAATATACCAGAAGACGTAGACTATTTTATCTACAAAGGACCCATAAAAACAGATAGGCTAAATGTTCGTTCTATAAAAGTATACGGAGATGGGGCACTCGGTTCCCGTGGAGCGGCATTAAAAAAACCATATGCTGATAAATGGGGTCATTATGGGGCCATGGTAACACCTGTAGATGAAATTGAAGATTTAGCACGCCGTTTGGCCATTTCCGAATATCAGATGAATACCCATGCTATTGGCGATTCTGCCAATGCAGTAGTACTGAGAACCTATCAAGAGGTATTAAAGGATAACCCAAACCGTAGGTGGAGAATAGAACATGCTCAGATAATTGATTCGTTAGATTTTGATTACTTTGGAAACGGAGTCATACCTTCCGTACAACCTACTCATGCTACTAGTGATATGTATTGGGCCGAAGACCGTTTGGGAAAAGATCGTATGAGTGGGGCGTATGCCTATAAAAAGCTTTTAGAAAAAGCTGGTACGCTTGCTTTGGGTACGGATTTTCCGGTGGAACAGGTAAGTCCGTTTTTAACATTTTATGCGGCCGTAACTAGAAAAGATGTTGAAGGGTATCCTGAAGGTGGTTTTCAAAAGCAAGATGCACTATCCAGGGAAGAAGCATTACGCGGTATGACTATTTGGGCTGCCTATTCTAACTTTGAGGAAGAGGAAAAGGGAAGTATAGAACAAGGGAAGTTCGCAGATTTTGTTATTTATGATAAGGATATGATGACGGTTCCCGCTGCAGAAATTCCTAGTATTATGGCAGAGCAAACCTTTATAAATGGAAAAACAAGGTAGTTGATAAAAGTTACTGTATAAAAAAACCGAAGCTTTAAAGCTTCGGTTTTTTTGTATTATAGTTTCAGGATATGTTACATTTTTGAAGCTGTGATTGGTACCGCAACTCTTGTTTTATCCCATCCCATTACCATTTCAAAACTGTCTCCAGCTTCTTTAAAGGCAATAGAAAATTCTTCTAGAGAAGTAGAATCTTCTGCGCTTGGTACGGTAACACGGGCAACATCTGCGGTTTCATCATAAGAATAAGCGCCCCATTGGTTCAGGTTTTTATTAAGAACAACGGTCCACTCGCCACTACTTGGTATAGTGAAAATAGAGTAAGTTCCGGCTTTAATTTGTTTTCCTCCAAAATCCACATCAGAGTAAAAAGTAATCTCGGCTGCTTCGTTAGCACCAGTACGCCATACTTTTCCTGCAGGGGCAAGTTCAGAAAGCGAACGTCCTTTCAACTGTGGACGGCTATAAATAATACGGGCAGTTTTTGAGGATACCTTGTAATCGTTTGGATAAGCGGCCATATCCATAGGGCTTTTATCCAACCCGCTAAATTTTTGTGCTAATGCATCGGTTGAAAAGGTCATGGCAACGGCCATCAAAGCAATAAAAAGTACTTTTTTCATAATTGTGTTTGTTTTGTGATAAAACTAGTTAGTATTGAAACTCAAATCTACTAAAAAGTCGTTAAATTTTATGCTACTTACAGAACGGCTGAATTTTAATCTAAAAAAATACAAATAGTGATGTATTGATGTTGAATCATATTTTAATGTTTCAAATTGAAATCATTATTGATGTTTATATTTGATAATTGAAAGTTTAGTCGCATTTTTGATTTCAAATTAGAAATAAACAAAGAGTTATGTGTGGAATTGTATGTGCATTTGATTTAAAAGAAAGTTCAGATGTTTTAAGACCTCAGTTATTAGAGATGTCTAAGAAAATACGTCACCGTGGTCCGGATTGGAGTGGGATATATGCAGATGAAAAAGCTATTTTGGCGCATGAGCGTCTGGCTATTGTTGACCCAGCTTCCGGTACACAGCCGTTATTTAGTGAAGATAAGAAATTGGTTTTGGCCGCTAATGGCGAAATCTATAACCATAGAGAGTTGCGTAAGCAATTTGACGGAAAATATAATTTTCAGACGGAATCTGATTGTGAAGTTATTTTAGCCCTTTACAAAGAAAAAGGAGCAGATTTCTTAGATGAGATGAACGGTATTTTTGGTTTTGCTATATATGATACCGAGAACGATTCTTATTTTGTGGCACGTGATCATATGGGTATCATTCCATTATATATTGGGTGGGATCAAAACGGAACATTCTATGTGGCTTCAGAATTGAAAGCTTTGGAAGGAACCTGTACTAAAATTCAACTTTTTCCTCCAGGACACTATTTAAGCAGTGAAGACGGGGAGTTCAAAAAATGGTATTCCAGAGATTGGATGGAGTATGATGCCGTTAAGGAAAACGAAACGAGCATTCAAGAAATCAAAGAAGCTTTAGAAGCGGCTGTACACCGTCAGTTAATGTCAGATGTACCTTATGGTGTTTTGCTTTCAGGAGGTTTGGATTCTTCTGTTACATCTGCGATAGCAAAGAAATATGCTCAAAAACGTATAGAATCAGGTGATACTACAGATGCATGGTGGCCTCAGTTGCACTCTTTCTCAGTAGGTCTTGAAGGTTCTCCGGATTTGGCTGCCGCTCAGAAAGTAGCGGATCATATCGGTACGGTGCACCATGAAATTAAATTTACGATTCAAGAAGGTCTAGATGCCATTAAAGATGTGGTGTACAATTTGGAGACGTATGATATTACTACCATTAGAGCTTCCACTCCTATGTATCTTATGGCAAGAGTTATCAAGTCGATGGGTATAAAAATGGTCCTTTCAGGAGAAGGAGCAGATGAGCTTTTTGGCGGCTACCTTTACTTTCACAAAGCACCAAATGCTCAGGAGTTTCATGAAGAGACCGTACGTAAATTAAGCAAACTACATATGTACGATTGCTTACGTGCAAACAAATCCTTAGCATCTTGGGGAATTGAAGGTCGTGTACCGTTCTTGGATAAAGAATTTATGGATGTTGCTATGCGCATCAACCCACAAGATAAAATGATCAATGGGGAGCGTATGGAGAAATGGGTAGTTCGTAAAGCTTTTGAAGATATGTTACCGGAAAGTGTGGCGTGGAGGCAGAAAGAACAGTTTTCTGACGGTGTAGGATACAGCTGGATCGATACTTTAAAAGAAGTTGTAAATACAGAAGTGTCTGATGAGCAATTGGCAAATGCCAAGTTTAGGTTCCCATTACAAACACCAACTTCAAAAGAAGAATTTTATTACCGTTCTATATTTGAATCTCATTTCCCATCAGATGCGGCAGCTTTATGTGTACCGCAAGAGGCATCTGTAGCGTGTAGTACACAGATAGCATTGGAGTGGGATGAAGCGTTCAAAAACATGAACGACCCTTCTGGTAGAGCTGTGGCAAACGTACACGATGATGCTTATTAGAATCGGTATTGATCTTATTTGTAATTAGCTAGAATTGACCTGTGGGGTATTAAAACCTGGCAGGTCTTTTTGTTTGCGTCCAGAATATTAATCATGTATGGATTTATCTGAGATTATAAATAAACGGTGCAATCTTAGAGGATGTAGGTTCATAAAAATTTTTAAATTGTATAGTTTGAATTTGAGTAGTTTAGGTTTTAAATGTCAGTAATTCAAGATGGTATTTTGTGTTTGAAATTTTCCACAATTTTTGTTGATAACTTAGAGGCATGACTATTCTCAAACCCCTATATTCCATGGGGTTTTGCGTATATTTGTGAGATTGCCAAAAATTAAGTCTAACAACTAGTTAATTTTATGAGCGAAGAAGCAAATAAAGAAGAAAACAAGAAACAATATTCAGCGGACAGTATCCAGGCCCTTGAAGGTATGGAACACGTGCGTATGCGCCCATCAATGTATATTGGTGATGTGGGCGTTAGAGGTCTTCACCACTTGGTATACGAGGTGGTAGATAACTCTATTGATGAAGCTATGGGTGGGCACTGTGATAATATCAGTGTCGTCATAAATGAAGATAACTCTATTACCACTCGTGATAATGGTAGGGGTATTCCTGTAGATTTACACAAAAAAGAAGGTATTTCTGCTCTTGAGGTAGTAATGACCAAAATTGGAGCCGGTGGTAAGTTTGATAAGGATTCCTATAAGGTATCCGGTGGACTTCACGGTGTTGGTGTTTCTGTAGTGAACGCACTTTCCGATAACCTAAAAGCAACCGTTTATAGAGACGGTAAGATTTGGGAGCAGGAATATGAGCGTGGAAAAGCAATGTATCCTGTTAAGAGTATTGGTGAGACCGATGAGAGAGGTACAATGGTTACTTTTCATCCAGATGACCAGATTTTTCAGCAAACTATAGAATATAGTTACGAAACTTTGGCGAACAGAATGCGTGAGCTTTCGTTCTTGAATAAAGGAGTGACTATTAGTATTACGGATAGAAGACAGAAAGATGATGACGGGGAGTTTGTTTCCGAAACTTTTTTCTCCAATGAAGGTCTTAAAGAATTTGTTAAGTTTCTTGATGGGAACCGTGAGCAGTTGATCAAGAGTGTAATCTCTATGGAAGGCGAGAAAAACGATATTCCGGTTGAGGTTGCCATGATTTATAATACGAGTTATACAGAAAATCTGCATTCGTATGTAAACAATATTAATACGCACGAAGGTGGTACACACCTTTCTGGTTTTAGAAGAGGTCTTACAAGTACTTTAAAAAAATACGCCGATGCCTCTGGAATGCTCGAAAAATTGAAGTTCGAGGTTCAAGGAGATGACTTTAGAGAAGGTCTTACGGCTATTGTTTCGGTAAAAGTGGCCGAACCGCAATTTGAGGGTCAAACTAAAACTAAATTGGGTAACAGGGAAGTTTCATCTGCGGTTTCGCAGGCGGTTTCAGAAATGTTAACTAACTATTTAGAGGAACATCCGGATGATGCCAAGATAATTGTACAGAAAGTAATTCTTGCCGCTCAAGCACGTCATGCAGCTACTAAAGCTCGTGAAATGGTACAGCGTAAGACGGTCATGAGTATTGGTGGTCTTCCTGGTAAATTGTCGGATTGTTCCGAACAAGATCCAGCGCAATGTGAGGTATTCCTTGTTGAGGGTGATTCTGCGGGTGGTACGGCCAAGATGGGTCGTGACCGTAAGTTTCAGGCAATTCTACCTTTACGTGGTAAGATTTTAAACGTTGAAAAAGCCATGCAACATAAGGTTTTTGAAAACGAGGAAATCAAGAATATTTATACTGCTTTGGGAGTTACTATTGGTACCGAGGAAGACAGTAAGGCATTGAATTTAGAAAAGTTACGTTATCACAAAGTAGTTATCATGTGTGATGCCGATGTTGATGGTAGTCACATTGAAACACTTATTCTTACTTTCTTTTTTAGATACATGCGCGAACTGATTGAAAGTGGTCACGTTTATATAGCTACACCACCTTTATATTTGGTTAAAAAAGGGCAGAAAAAGAGATATGCTTGGAGTGATAAAGAGCGCGATGAAATTGCAGATAGTTATAGTGGTGGTGTAAGTATTCAACGATATAAAGGTCTTGGTGAAATGAACGCTGAGCAATTGTGGGATACCACTATGAACCCTGAGTTTAGAACATTGCGTCAAATACAAATAGATAATGCAACCGAAACTGATCGGGTATTCTCTATGTTAATGGGTGATGAAGTTCCTCCAAGAAGAGAATTTATAGAGAAAAATGCTGTTTATGCGAACATTGATGCATAAGAAATAGTGTTTTCACAACAATTATTCGTCCGCCACTTGGCGGACGAACTATTTTAGGGGCAGTACAATAACCCAAAACCCCTATTATGAAAGTACAATTAGTATCAATGGTATTATTTATGTCCAGCGTTGTTTGTTTTGGACAAGAGGATTTAAAAGAACGTGAAAAACAAGCGGCATTTGACCCTGCTTATTCATCTTATTCTCGAAAAAAACCAGCTTATGTTACCCTTAAAGATGGCACTAAATTAGAAGCGGACATTAAAGATGTGGACCGTAAAAAAGGCCAAATTAATGAAATTAAGTTCATTAAGACAGATGGCAAGAAGGTTCGTGTTAAGGCAGATGAAATAGTAGATTTGTACATGGCTCCTTCTGGATTGGAAAAATTAAATAACCAAGGTAATTTCATGAACGATGCTACTAAATGGGGTAAAACTGATGCCTCTAAGTACATGAACAAGGGGTATACCATGTATACGAACCAAATGGTTTCTTTGAAAAACAAAAAGAAGGAAGCTGAGTATTTAATGCAGGTCGTTAATCCTAAGTATAGTCAGTTTATTGAAGTATATTCAGATCCATGGGCTAAACAAACTGCTAGTTTTGGAGTAGGTGGAATGAAATTAGCAGGAGGTATTGCTAAATCATACTACATTAAGAAAGGTGATGAAAAAGTTTTATGGTTGACTAAAAAAGATTTTGATGAGCATTTTGAATCCTTGTTTATGGACAATGATAAGTTTAAAGCCAAGTACGGTGGGGAAAAGTTCAAATGGAGTTTGTTAGGTGTGTATATATTAGATTACACGGAATTTCTTTTAGAAGATACGGTATCCAACTCTAAGTAATTAGAACAGTAATAATAGTACAAGGACCGCAGTCATTTATGATTGCGGTCTTTTCTTTTGTTAAGTTGTCAAAAATTTAAATATTTATTAATCTACAATTCATATCATCCTTGTTTCTTTTGTTCTTTATTTACACCCTAATTTTAAAATCAACTTGTATTGGATTTTTCGGTCATAGTAATGTACTTGGGCTTTATATTGGCTGCGTACTCGGTTATCGGTAATGATACCATACAAACCTTAGGTACTTTTTTAAGTTCAAACGAAAGAAAAAAATGGTGGGTGTTGTGGCTTTTTGCTGGTGGTATACTGGCAGCGACGCTAATTTTTGGATATATCTCGCATAACGGAGATGTTTCTTATGGTAGATTGGTAAAATATCCTATGCCGGAACCATTTGCTTGGTACTATTTACTGCCGCCTATTATTCTTATGTTGTTGACTCGTACGGGTATTCCTGTGAGTACATCTTTTTTGATTCTCACGTTTTTCAATGAAAAGAATCTTTCCGATATGGTAGTTAAATCGCTTTCTGGATATGCAGTGGCATTTACAGCGGCTATTTTGCTTTATTTGGGCATCTCAAAATTGGTTGAGAAAAAGTTTATTGAAAACCCTATTACAAGCCAGCAGGAACGTCTTTGGACAATCTTGCAGTGGTGTTCTACCGGTTTTCTTTGGTCACAATGGTTGATTCAGGATTTTGCTAATATCTATGTCTATTTGCCACGGCAACTAGATATTTATTCAATGGTATTCTCCTTGGTAGTTATCTTGGGTTTGCTTGCATATATTATCGCTTCTAAGGGTGGCGCCATTCAAAGTATAATTAAATCAAAAACTAATACTGTAGATATTCGGTCCGCTACTATAATTGATTTTGTTTATGGTGTGGTGCTCTTTTATTTTAAAGAGATGAACAACGTTCCTATGAGTACAACTTGGGTGTTTATAGGTGTGCTTGCAGGTAGAGAAATAGCATTAAACTATATGCTTAGAAAAAATGAACCAAGAACAAAAATGTTCAAGTCTTTAGGTATGGATTTGGTTAAAGTTGTGGTGGGGCTAGTTGTAAGTATAGCGCTGGTGTTCGCTGTTAAGTTTTTGGCAACTTCTATTTAGTGAATGGCTTTGTCATAAAATAGAGTTGTTCTAACTTTAGGTGCGATGTTGCTGTTGGCCCCTTGTGTTAAAACAATACCATTTAGTTAAACTATAGTTGAATTAATTATTCAAAAAACGATTACTATGGATAGTGTACTTTTTCCCACAGATTTTTCTGAAGTTTCCATGAATGCCTTTTTATATGCTGTAGAGTATGCAAAGAAGACAGAAAAGAAAATTATAGTTTTTCATGCTTATGATTTAGAAACGGAGACTTCAGAGGTAGAGCAAAAATTATACGAAAAGCTAGATATACAGAATTTTAGAAATAAAAAGGAGACTTTTCCTCCTTTCGAAAAAATTCTTAAAGAAAATAAGATTGATAGTTTAAAGGTAAAATATGTGGTGCGTGAGGGCGACTTTATAGATACTTTCACTCAGTATATTGGAAAAAGAGAAGATAAGGTTGCTGTAGTGGTAATGGGTACCCAAATTAGCAAAAGTGGTTTGTTTCAGTTATTTACAGAAACTAGCACATTAAAGATTTTAGATGAAATAAATAAGCCGGTCGTTGTAGTTCCGGCAAATGCAAAATTTGATGGAGATTTAGATAATATTTTGTTTTTGGTAGATTATCAAGAAGATGAAAAGGAGCCATTGGAAGATTTGATAAGTGAGTCAAAAAGTTTCAAGGCAAAATTGCATGTTGTTCATTTTGATTTGGCTCATGGGGATTCCATCGTGCCAATGATGGATAGGTTTAAGGCTTCTTTACGAAATCATGACGTTAGCAACGTTACTTTTAAAACTATAGACTCTATAGATATAAAAAAATCTTTGTTGGATTATTGTATAGAGAATACAATAGATATTGTTTGCCTTATAAACCATAAGCGTAATTTCTATCAACGATTATTCACTTATAGTCTTACAGAAGATTTAATAAGAAATATCAATACACCTGTTATGGCTATATATCGTGATTAGTTTGTTAAATATAAAATAAGTGTTTCAATAACTGCGAATAGCGGTAGTTTGTCTAAATTTAAAAAGCCATATTCAATTAAGAATATGGCTTTTAGCGTATTTGAAACCTAGTAAAATTTTTACTCCCTAAGAGCCATAATGTTTCCTTGCGAGTCAGATAATGAGCTTCCTTCTGCAGACGCTTTCATAGAGACTATTTCGTCTTCCATGTCGGTTCCGGGGTATGAGATTGTGTATGTGTCGTTATCGTAACTCCATTTAAAGTCAGTTTTAAAAGTAATGCTACCATTACTCTTGCGGTGGTATCTTCCCAAATAGGCATCGTTAAATATCCATTCTTCACGAATTGTGGTTGCGGACTTGGAAGTCTTGCTAGCCGGAGCGACTTCTATGTCTGACCAGATTCCGATTACAGGATTGTCATTTTCCGGAATTTCTGTGCAGTTGCTTACAAGTACAATGGCTATTATGGCTAATAATGAAAAGACTTTTTTCATTGTCGTAGGTTTTAATTATTTGGGGGTTTTACTGTTAGTAGAACGGCATATTGTAAAGTACTATTGCTATAATTCGATGTACGGCAACAAATCCGTTTTATCTTCGTTAAAGCGCATTCTTTTTTAACAGGAGTGTATTTCACCGAGTAGTTTATCGATGACATTTCTACCATTTAACCCAATTTAGGCGGTAGTTTTCCTTTTAGATTGTTTAAATTTGGGAACCCTTTTCAAAAATGTTGAAAACAAGGGTATCTGAAGGGAAAAACTTTAATAACAAATAAATAATAACAAATGAAAGTTACCGTAGTAGGGGCAGGAGCAGTAGGGGCAAGCTGTGCCGAGTATATTGCCATAAAGAATTTTGCATCGGAAGTAGTTTTATTGGATATCAAGGAAGGCTATGCCGAAGGTAAGGCTATGGATTTGATGCAAACTGCATCTTTAAACGGTTTCGATACCAAAATTACAGGTGTAACTAATGACTACTCTAAAACGGCCAATAGTGATATTGCTGTAATTACCTCGGGTATTCCAAGAAAACCGGGAATGACGCGTGAGGAATTAATAGGTATCAATGCCGGAATTGTAAAAACAGTATCTGCAAACCTAGTTGAACATTCTCCAAACGTTACTTTAATAATAGTAAGTAACCCAATGGATACCATGACGTATTTGGTACATAAAACAACCAGTTTGCCTAAGCATAAGATTATAGGTATGGGTGGAGCATTGGATAGTGCTCGTTTTAAATACCGTTTGGCAGAGGCTCTAGAAGCTCCAATTTCAGATGTAGACGGTATGGTTATAGGTGGTCATAGTGATACGGGAATGGTTCCTTTAACTTCTCATGCTACAAGAAATAGTATTCGTGTTTCAGAATTTCTATCTGATGACCGTTTAGAGCAAGTTGCTGCGGATACTAAGGTAGGTGGTGCTACATTGACTAAATTGTTGGGTACAAGTGCGTGGTATGCTCCAGGTGCGGCCGTATCTGGTTTGGTTCAGGCTATTGCTTGTGATCAAAAGAAAATTTTCCCATGTTCAACTTTATTGGAAGGGGAGTATGATCTTAATGATATTTGTATTGGTGTACCTGTTGTTTTAGGTAAAAATGGAATTGAAAAAATAGTTGATATTCCATTAAGCGATGCAGAAAAAGCAAAAATGCAAGAAAGTGCTGCCGGAGTAAAAAAGACCAACGGTCTACTTGAATTATAGTCTTTACGATAAGAATAGATATGAGCATCTGTTTCTGAAATAATTCAGGGGCAGATGTTTCTGTTTTACAATAACTCCAAATATATTGCCAATTCCTATGGGAAAATCATATATTTGCACGCTGTTATAAAAAGCACGCAATTAATTTACATAACCAATGCAGAATAAAGGACTTATTAAGCTTTTTGCCCTACTCTTTGGGCTAGTAAGTATCTACCAATTATCCTATACTTTTATAGGAGGTAAGGTAGAAAACGAAGCAAAAGCGTATGCGGAAAGCCGCATTTCGGACGCTGAAGAAAATTATGTTTCTAAACGTGATGAGCTAGAGACTAGGTATTTAGATTCAATTGGAGACAATTCAATCCTTGGTTTCACCAACTACAACGAAGCCAAAAAGAAAGAGCTGAACAAGGGGCTTGACCTTAAAGGAGGTATCAACGTTACCCTTCAGATTTCCGTAAAGGATATCTTAAAAGGTTTGGCAAATAATACCAAAAATCCTGTTTTCAATAAAGCCTTGGCAGATGCCGATGCCGCTTCTAAAGATAGTGATGACACGTATATTGAGCTTTTCTTCAATGCTTTTGACAAAATTAAAGGAGATACGAAATTAGCTTCTCCAGATATTTTTGCGAATAAAGGCCTGAGTGGTGAGGTTAATTTTCAGATGTCAGATGATGAGGTTAAACCTATCATCCGCACAAAAATTGATGAATCCATTGTTTCTGCTTTTGAAGTACTTCGTGAGCGTATAGATGGTTTTGGTGTAACACAACCAAACATTCAAAGAGAAGGTAATTCGGGTCGTATTTTGGTAGAATTGCCTGGTGCTAGAGATATTGCTCGTGCGCAAGGGTTGTTGTCAAGTACGGCACAGTTAGAGTTCTGGGAAACATACCAGCCTAACAATACTGAATTACAAGGTTTCTTCTTTCAAGCGAACGAAAAACTGAAAACACTAATCGATGCAGATGATATTGATGAGCCTGTTAAGCAAGAATCGGAATTAGATTCACTTCTTTCAGATGTTTCTCAGGATTCATTGGATATCTCAGGACAACGTAACCCTTTATTTGATAAGTTTCAAATAGGAGCACCTAGCTATGCTGTTGGGGTTGCTGCTATTCAGGATACGGCCGAGATTGGTTCGTACCTTAGAATGAAAGAAATTAGAAGATTACTTCCTGCAAGCATGCAATTTGTAAAGTTCTTATGGGAAAGACCATCTGAGGGTTCTGAAATTGCAGAATTGTACGCACTTAAATCTAACCGGGATAATACACCAAGAATTAGTGGTGATGTGGTTAGTGATGCTCGTGATGAGTTTGTGAACGGTAAGCCGGCGGTTACCATGAGCATGAACACCAAAGGAGCTAAGGAATGGGAAAAACTAACGGGAGATGCATATACCAATAGAACCGGTATTGCTATTGTTTTGGATAATAAAGTATATACTGCTCCAGGTGTTTCTTCTGGGCCTATTTCAGGAGGTCGTTCAGAGATTACGGGTACATTTACCGTCAACGAAACAAAAGATATTTCAAATGTATTGCGTGCAGGTAAACTGCCGGCATCAGCAGAAATTATACAATCAGAAGTTGTAGGGCCATCTTTAGGTCAAGAAGCTATTGATAGTGGTTTTATGTCCTTTATGATTGCAATGGCAATCGTATTGGTATGGATGGTTTTCTATTATGGTAAAGCAGGTGCTTTCGCGGATATCGCTTTACTATTGAACATTCTTTTGATATTTGGGGTTCTTACTAGCTTAAGTGCGGTATTGACCTTACCTGGTATTGCAGGTATCGTTCTTACTATTGGTATGTCCGTAGATGCGAACGTACTTATCTTTGAACGTATTAAAGAAGAGCTGGCTAAAGGAAAAGGGAAATCATTGGCTGTTGCAGATGGTTTTGGAAATGCGCTTTCTTCTATTCTTGATGCGAACATAACCACAGGTTTAACTGCAATCATTTTATTTATATTCGGTTCAGGTCCAATTAAAGGTTTCGCAACTACTTTACTTATCGGTATTGTAACTTCATTGTTCACGGCTATCTTTATTACACGTCTATTAGTAGATTGGTATATTGATGGCAAAGGGCGTTCATTGGATTTTTCTACCGCTATTACAAAAGGATTATTCAAGAATATTAATATCGACTTTCTTTCAAAACGAAAGATTGCTTATATATTCTCTGCTATCTTAGTGGGTATTGGTGTTTTCTCTTTGGCTACAAAAGGTTTACAACAAGGAGTTGATTTTATAGGAGGACGTTCGTATCAAGTTCGTTTTGAACAGTCTGTTAACCCATCTGAAATAGCCTCTGAGTTAAATGAAGTGTTTGGTAGTGGAACCAACGTGAAGACGTTTGGTGAATCTAATCAGATTAAGATTACTACGCCTTACAAAGTGGATGTGGAAGGTATTGAAGTGGATAATGAAATTCAGAATAAATTATATACTTCTTTACAGAAATATTTGCCAGATGGTATTAGTGAACAGAGCTTTGTAAGTGGTTCGGGAGATAAGTCAATTGGTATTTTGCAATCTGTAAAAGTAGGACCAACAATAGCAGATGATATTAAGAACAATGCCTTCTTGGCAATCTTAGGGTCGTTGGCAGTGGTGTTCTTGTATATCTTGTTGCGTTTCCAGAAATGGCAATTCTCATTAGGTGCAGTAACGGCTGTTTTCCATGATGTGATGATAGTGTTGGGTATATTCTCATTGTTTGGTACCATAATGCCTTTCAATATGGAAATTGACCAAGCCTTTATCGCGGCTATATTAACGGTAATTGGGTATTCGCTGAATGATACCGTGGTTGTGTTTGACCGTATTCGTGAGATTATCGGTGAGAAAGGATGGCGCGGTGGCGACAATATTAATTTGGCATTGAACAGTACATTGAGCCGTACATTAAATACCTCTTTAACTACTTTGGTAGTATTATTGGCGATATTTATTTTCGGTGGAGAATCATTAAGAGGATTTATGTTCGCTATGATAATTGGTGTTATTGTAGGTACATATTCATCATTGTTCATTGCAACCCCTGTAATGTTTGATACGTTGAACAAGTCTTCAAAAGCAGGCGGACTAGAAAAAAGTACAGTTGAGCCGGAAACTAAGGAAGTAAAATAAATTTCTCTATATTTGAGGAGTTAAGAACTAACTAACTCAATTAATATAAAAGGCCGATTGCATATGCAATCGGCTTTTGTATTTGACGAATGTCTTGTTTTTTATTGATGATAGAGGTTACGTAGTCAATACTCTCCCCGTTGAGCCTATATCTGACTTCTCTAATTGATAAATGTATTCCGCTTCAAGACCAGGTTCTTTCCTGTGTGATACAAAGATGACCGTAGTGTCGCTTTGGGTGGCAAACTTGTTTACCAGAGCAACAAACAAAGCAGCGCTGTCATCGTCCAGTCCCGCAGTGGGTTCGTCAAGAATTAGCAATGGAGGATGTTTTATCATTGCTCTAGCACACATAATCAATCTTTTTTGACCCATGGACAAATCATGGAATAGCTCTTCTTTCATTTCCCATAATCCAATTAACTTAAGCCATTCTTTGGAAAGTCTAAGTTGCGCCTCGGTAGGTTGAATGTAAAGTCCAATAGAGTCGTTAAGCCCTGAAATAATCATATGGCTTACGGAATGATAGCCTGTAAATTTATCGGTCATTGAAGGGGTGAAATAGCCTATTCGTTTTTTTATTTCCCAAACACTTTCGCCGGTTCCTTTTTTGCGTCCAAAAATATAGAGTTCTTGTCCGTAGCCTTTTGGGTTTTCTCCGGTTATCATAGAGAGTATGGTTGTTTTTCCACTACCATTTCTACCTCTTAATTCCCAAAACTCACCTTTTTTAATCGTCCAATTAATGTCATGTAAAATTGGCCTTTGACTGTAAGAGACCCCCACGTTCTTTAACGCGATTAATGTTTCTTCGTCAATTTTATAAGAGTTGATAGGTTTAGGTATATCTCCTTGAAAATGGTCTTTTAACGTATTATCGGAAAGTGAACTGACACTCTCGTGAAAAAATAAATCCTTACCCTCCAGTTTTGCGAAAGTATTGGCAAAAGGCAAGAGATCCGTTTTACGACTCAATAATTGCACTATGGGAGTATGTTCAGAAACTTTCTGAAGTGTTATTTTAAGGTCCTCTTGTGAAGTTGTATCCAAGTTGTCAAAAGGATTGTCTAGTACTATAAAATCAGGATTTGAACTCAAAATATGTTTTAACAGCGCTTTTTTCTGTTCACCGCTAGACATAGATTTTAAACTTTGATCGGAATTCGAAGTAATTATTTTAGCCTCATGGCGGTCTTCTATATCAATAAAGCGCTCAACGGCCAATTTTGATAAGAGAGCACCTTCTTTATCTTTTAACTCGTCAAATCCCTCAGGTAGGTAACCTTCTAGTAGATTGTTTATAAAATCCTTTGTATGAGATGTATTGGCAGTAAATATAGCCCAGTGTTTCTGTTTCATAATTACACTCTAAAAATATATACGGGGTTGTTATGGTATGTTGTAGTCTTCTTTTGTGCATGCCATTGTTGATAGCTACCTTTGCTAACATAGCCTTGGCTACAATATTCGTGTGGTATAGAGTAGTAGATTTCGACTTCCTTGCTATAATTAAATTTTTTCTGTACTTATAATGCACAAATTTATTAAGGTCCTATAGGAAAACCTTGTAAATATTATCTTAACTATAGTATATGAGAGTCTTTTTTAACTAAAAAGAATAATGAAATGTATGTTTTAGTTAAATAAAAATACTGAATTTTTTTTAAACCGTTTGATTTTAAATTAGTCAAATAGTATCTGATTTTTACTCTGCTAGAATTCGTGAAATTTATAATCACAATTCACAAGATAAAGTTCTAGGTTTTTTTATAATTGTTGAGCGGTTACTCCTCCGCTGTAATTACCTGAACCGTTTAAAGTTAAGGAGTAATTGTATGTGCCGGGAGGAAAACTTTCTGTTAATGTTCTATTTTGACTTTCACCTCCTTGAACAGATACGGTGTAGCTGCTACCACTGATTGTGAGTGTTATTGTTCCACTTTCGGACCCAAATGAAGTCATCCCAAAGTTAAAAGTCATTGGTCCATTTGAAATTGTAACTGTTCCGCTAACCGACGGCTGTCCTATGCTTACATTTCGTGAGCCACTAAAAGTTGCTGTTGGTGGTTGACTAATTGGCTCTTTTACAATTATTGTTATCCTATCCGTATTGTTAAGTGCGGGGCTTCCATTATCGACCACGGTAAGCTCAAATGTATAAGTTCCTTGAATTAAGTTGCTTACACGTGTGCTTTCACTGTTCGCGGATACGATGTTCGCCGTGCCGGGACCATTGACCTGCGTCCAAGCATAGGTGTCAATCGTACCGGGTGCAGTATCGCTGCTACCTGAACCGTCCAGGACAACCTCGTTGGCGGGCAGGGTGATGGTCTGATTCGGACCTGCATTAGCTGTTGGCTGCTCATTAGAAGGTTCGCTAACGGTTATCGTTACCCTATCGGAATCCGTTGCACCAAGGTTATCGGTTACGACCAAAATTACAGTAAATTCACCGGGGCTGACATACTCATAAGTGGGGTTAGCAATTGTACTTGTTTGGCCGTTCTCCCCAAAATCCCATTCATATGAAACAATGGAACCATCATTATCATACGAGTTTTCACCTATAAAATTAATACTAAGAGGTGTTGTTCCAGTTGTGGTACTAGTAGAAATAACTGCCGTTGGAAGTCCATTTGTAGGTTCACTAACGGTTATTCTTATTGTATCGGAGTCTGTTGCACCATCGTTATCGGTTACCATTAGGGTTACTATGTATTCACCGGGACTTACATATTCATAAGTTGGGTTTGCCAATGTACTTGTTTGGGCATTTTCTCCGAAATCCCAAAAATAAGAGGTTATAGACCCATCGCTATCATCAGATTGGTCCCCTTTAAAATTCACGCTAAGTGGTGTTGTCCCGCTCATAACATCACTTGAAATAAATGCCGTAGGATTGTTATTCGGGTCATCAACACCAGTCACAGATACAGTCACCGTCGCAATATTCGAGTTGGAATTACCATCGGTTATTCTATATTGAACGGTTGTCGTTTGGCTATCACCATCGTTCAGACTATCAAATTCGCCATTCGTGTCGAATGTAAGGTTTCCGCCAGCGGTTATTGTAAACAGCCCACCATCTGAACCGCCAATAGTTTGGCCAATATTAGCAGGGCTACCCCCAACCCAATTTACAGTTAAGTCATCACCTTCATTGTCCGTGTCATTCGTTAAAATAAGAACGTTTAAATTACCGGCTTCGTCAATTGTATATGTATCATCAACAGCTACAGGCGCTATGTTCGCAGGGGCATTCACCGTTACGCTTACCGTAGCGGTTGCCGTTCCGCCATTACCGTCGTTTACCGAATATCCTATAGCATCCGCACCGTTATGACCGGGATTTGGGGTATATACGATTGCAGTGCCCGATACCGTCGCCGTTCCATTCGGGGGAGCGGTCGTTACGGTAACCGTTAGGGCATCCCCGTCCCCATCGTTGATATGAGGAGAAAGGTCGATATTATTGTTATTGCTGTCCTGCTCAAAGCTAACCGCAAAATTAGCTGCCGTCGGTACGGTGTTCGCAGGGGCGTTCACCGTTAAGCTTGCCGTAGCGGTTGCCGTTCCGCCATTACCGTCGTTTACCATATAACCGATAGCATCCGCACCATTATAATCGGGATTTGGGGTGTATACGATCGTAGTGCCCGATACCGTCGCCGTTCCATTCGGGGGAGCGGTCGTTACGGTAACCGTTAGGGCATCCCCGTCCCCATCGTTGATATGAGGAGAAAGGTCGATATTATTGTTATTGCTGTCCTGCTCAAAGCTAACCGCAAAATTAGCTGCCGTCGGTACGGTGTTCGCAGGGGCGTTCACCGTTAAGCTTGCCGTAGCGGTTGCCGTTCCGCCATTACCGTCGTTTACCATATAACCGATAGCATCCGCACCATTATAATCGGGATTTGGGGTGTATACGATCGTAGTGCCCGATACCGTCGCCGTTCCATTCGGGGGAGCGGTCGTTACGGTAACCGTTAGGGCATCCCCGTCCCCATCGTTGATATGAGGAGAAAGGTCGATATTATTGTTATTGCTGTCCTGCTCAAAGCTAACCGCAAAATCACCTGCTGTCGGTACGGTGTTCGCCGGGGCGTTCACCGTTACGCTTACCGTAGCGGTTGCCGTTCCGCCATTACTGTCGTTTACCGAATATCCTATAGCATCCGCACCGTTATGACCGGGATTTGGGGTGTATACGATTGTAGTGCCCGATACCGTGGCCGTTCCGTTCGGGGGCGCGGTCGTCACGGTAACCGTTAGGGCATCCCCGTCCCCATCGTTGATATGGGGAGAAAGGTCGATATTATTGTTATTGCTGCCCTGCTCGAAGCTAACCGCAAAATCACCTGCCGTCGGCGCAGTGTTCGTATCCGCTTGGACCGTAACAATTACGGTATAGTCCAAGGTACTGGTATCCTCCGCGGTAACGGTGTAGACCACATCGTTGGTGAAGTCCGTGGGTGTTCCCGGCGAGGGAACCACGGATTGTCCGAAGAATTCGATTATAGGGGACAGCGCCGTTACATTGGTGCCCGAGGGCAGGGTCAGAGATATTTCCGTGCCGTTGATTGTTCCGGATATCCCGTTGATTACAAAACTGTCAATTGACTTTTCACTGCTGTTCGTAACGGTAACGCTCACGGTCCAAAGCCTAGGGTCCCCGTTTTCGGCGGTCACCGTATACACAACGGGTTGGCTAAAATCCTGTATATCTCCTATCGCGGGAGTCACCGTGGCATTGGGGGAAATATTCAATACCGAAGGAGCCGTATTCAGGTTAGTGCCATCGGGAACCGTAACCGTTATCGTACTAGTCGTATCGTCAATATCCACATCGGTCTGGTCCGTAAGCTCAAAGCCCGTTATCTCGTTCAGGTCGCTTCCCGTAGGGGCGGAAACGGTCACGTTCACGGTCCACAGTTGTTTCGTTCCGTTTTCCGCGGTGACGGTATAGGTTACCTGTGAACCAAAATCCTGTACGTCATCGATTGCAGGTGAAAAGGTAGCCCCAAGGGAAACCTCTAAAAGTTGTGGTGCAACGTTAAGGTCCGTTCCGTCCGGTACATTGACCGTTATCGTATTGTTCGCCGTATCGATATCGGCACTGTTCTGGATAGGGANATAGGTGATATTGTACTCGTAGTCCTCCAGTACCTCTTCCGGTACGATCGTAAATGTACTGGGAAGCCCTTGGTTCACGAAGCCTTCCGCAGTGTGCTGCTCGGTAAGCTCGAACTCCACCTCGGTGATAAGGCCCACCTCCTTGGTGCACGCCAACGCTATTAAAAAAAGACTGAAACAGCAGACTGAAACCTTAAGGTACTTCTTCATTTTTCCGAGGGACTATCGATTCTTTTTTTTAAACACCGCAAACGGTAGAACTCTCTTTTTGACAAGAAAGTCCTACAAGATATGGAATCGGTTTAAATTAGATGCGGTACACCCTTTTTTTTGTCAAAAGTCTAGATGAAACGCAATGTTTTTTGGATAAGATGGAAATGGGAAACGTGGAGTTTTTTTAACAGTGGAATTTGAGATGTATTGGCAGTAAATATAGCCCAATGTTTTTGTGTCATAATAGCACTCTAAAAATATATACGGGATTGTTATGGTATGTTGTGGTTTTCTCTAAATGCATGCCATTATTCATAGCTACTCTTTGAGAAGGGATGTTGTCTATGTGGATTATGGAAATCAAGGAAGGGGCAAGACGATTGTTTCGTGCGTGCATTTTACATTTTTTAGCAGCTTCGGAGGCATAACCTTGTTTCCAATATTTTGGTAGGATGGAATAGCCTATTTCTAGTTCTTCTATGTTATCTACATTTTGCTTAAGAAGTCCGCATAAGCCAATTAAGTCTCCAGTTGATTTTAAAATTAGGGCATTCATAGTACCCAAGTCGTTTTCATACCGTTCAAATATGCGATTAAACTGTTGCCGGCAAGCAATTTTTGGGTCGCTCGGTAATCCTTTCCAGAATTCTGACGACCGTTTATCTTCATGAAAAGGTAGCCATGTATCAAAATC